>CAZNKC010000259.1:0-7099 GCA_964573315.1 uncultured Verrucomicrobiaceae bacterium
GCGGCGCGGGCGGGCTACTGTCGCGCCACGGCTTTTCGGAGCTGGTCGAGAAGTTCCGGCACGGCAAGGGCCGGCGCGGTTTGGGCGAGATTCAGCAGGCGGGCCATGCGGCCTTGATCGGCGTGATCGATGGTCTCTGGATCGCGCAGGAAGGCGGCGAGCGCACGGCTGTCCTCGCACTTTTCCGGGATGCTGACATTTTGACTCCAGTCTTTCGGCGGCACGGGCGGAGTCTCGCTGCGCTGGATGAGCTGGCTGGCGCAGTGTTCCCAGAGACGCGCGAACTGGGGGTGATCCCGCCAGCGCGATTCGGCGCCGAGTCCGAGTTGCTCCAAGGCGGGCAGCAGGACACGGTCGGGCGCGAAGGCGGCGGTGTTGGCGACGATGACACTGACGGCATCGGCCACTAGCGGCTGCTCCTGAACCTTGCGCAGAGAGTCAAGAAAAGCGGCGGCGAACCGGGCGGTGACGCGCTTGCCCTCTTTCTCGGCTTGGCTCAGGGCTTTCTCCAGCGCCGCGTCCGGGTCGGGCGCTTTGTAACTGCCTTCCTCCTGGCTGTGGTGGTAAAAATGGAACGTGCCGGTCTCAGGCTGCGGCGGGCTGGCCTGGGTCAGATGGGATATGAGCGCGGCGGCCAGGCTCGCTTGATCCGCCTTGGCGAAGTGCTCTTGGCCGGCGAGACGAGTCCAGAGGTCGATGCAAGCGGCGGGCTGCTGGGCGGCGTGCCGATCAAAAAGCCGGGTGATCCATGCCGCGGCCTGCTGCGAAGGCAAAGCCGCGAGGCAGGCGAGCAGGGCTCGATTGTGGGCGATGGCGTAATCCGGCAGCAGCAGTTGCGGGAAGGCTTGCTCGACAAGCTCTCCCGAACCGGCGCGGGTGAGATGGCCGAGCAGGGTGGCGACGGATTCACCGCGCTGGTAGTTTTGATGCCAGACGCCGGGCAGGAAGCCGATGAACTGCTTCAGGGAGGCGAGAGCGGATGCCTTGGCTTCTGCCGATGATCCGTCCAGGCTGTAGGCCAGGACACCGATCTGGTCGAGCACGGCGTCAAGGCCGCCGGAGAGGCAGACGCGAGAGAAGCGGTCGCGCGGCCAGAGAATGAGGGCTGCGCGCAGGTAGGCGCGCTCGAACCCGGCGCCGGCATTGCCGGTGGCCTCGGAAAAGTGGACTTTGTCGGGCTTCTCGCCGTCGAGAGCGCCGGCGGGCAGCAGCTCGTTTTCTTCGATGGGGATGCTGCCGAGCGGGACGGGCTGGTCGCTGGTGTCTCGCCAGTCGGAGAGGTATTCGTCGCGATCAAAGACCTCGCCGATTTCATATTCATCATTGCCGCCCGTGTCATCCGCATCGCGGCGATAACGACGGCGGCTGTAATAGTCGCCATTATACTCGGCGGAACCGGATTCCTCGATGTGAACGATGCCGAGATGGATGTCGCAGCCCGCCTCGGCCGCGGCGGCGCGCAGCACGGTGGCGAGCGCGGCGTCACCGTTTTTCAACGCGGCAAAGGACAGGCCGGCCTGGGTGTAATGATGCTCCAGAAGATAGACGAGCTTGTCCGGCGCATCGGCGCCGGTGGGCCACCGGCGCAGCAGCTTGGCGGCGCCGGCGATAGCCTGCCGGTGATCGGGTGCGGCCAGGGTGGTGGACTTCGCTTTCTTTTGGATGAGGTTGTAAATGAGGCAGACACGATGGCCGGAGGTGATGGGACACACCTCGTGCTCGCAATCCGCGTAGAAGGCGGCGTAACGAACCTCTCCCGGCTCGCGCGGGCAGAGGTCGAGGCTGGTCTCGCGCCCGTCATGGCGAATGATGAGCGCGCCGCCCTCGTGCGCGGAAGGCAGGGAAATAACAAGCGTGCCAAACATGCCGCCGGTCTTCTCGGAGTCGCGATGGGCGACAAAGAAACCGCCTTCATCATAGACGAGGAGCTTGTAGAGATCGGCTTCAATTTTGGCGTCCTGGCAGCCGAGGCCCGTGGCGGTGGCGGCGATGATGTCCTCCAGCGTTTTTTCCCAGCCCTTGCCGCTGAGGCTGATCTTGTCTGAAGCGATCTGCCAGACTTTGCGGACGGACTCATCCACCAGCGTTTCCGCGCCCTTGCCGTACGGCGCGCGCTCGGCGGCGGCGATGATCTCTCGCGCCTGGGATGCGGGCACAGGAAAAGAGATGGCGCCGGCGCCTTCGACGCTGAGCGCGGGCAGGACGGTTTCGACAGCGCCAAACGCATAAAAATCACCGGGACGCTTGATGGTGGCGAGCCGGCCGGCCAGATCGGGAAAGGCGGTGCTGTAGGTGACTTCAAGGGCGTCGGACATGCCCGGTGATTTACCGGGCGGGCGGAGGCGGGCAAGCAAATTTCGCGCGGCGAGGGCGCCGCGGTCACCGGTTGAGCGGCGAGGGCGCCGCTGCTACTTGGCTGCGTGCTGGACGATGAAGTCCAGCATCTTTTCGGACTCGAAGAAGCCGGGGTCGTATTCGTGGCCTTTGCCGGGGATGATGACGAGTTCCATGGGGCCGCCGAGGGCTTGGTAGCGTTGTGCGATGACGGCGCTGTTGCGCTCGATGGGGACGATTTTGTCGCTGTCGCCGTGGAGGTGGAGGATGGGGATCTTGGCGGCGGCGATGGGGGCTAAGCGTTCGATGGGGTTGTGCCGTTTCAATTCGGCTTGCAACGCTTCCGGGCTGAGGCCGTAGGCGGGCGCGGCGCGGTCGAGGCTGGGGAAGCTTTCCAGATCGCCGACGGTATAAATGCCGGCGATGCAGGCGGTCCATTCGGGGTGGTCGGCGGCGAGGTTGTAGTGGTTCAGCCCGCCGCGGCTTTGGGCGATGAGGGCGGCTTTTTCGCTCAAGCCGTATGTTTTACGCAGGTGATGATAGAAGGCGGCGTATTGCTCGCGGCTTTGCGGGTTGGCGAAGGTTTCGCCGACGTAGATGCCGGCGATGTAGAAGCCGCGGTCGAGCAGTTGCTGGATGAGCCAGGTGTTGGAGGGGCCGGGGTTGCTGCCGATGGTGGGGGCGTACCAAGCCCAGGGTTTGGCGCCGTTGGGCGCGGGCTTGGCGGGATGCAGGACGAAGGCTTCGCAACCGGCGACTTCGAAGTCGTCGCGCTTAGCGCCGAAGTCGCTCTTGCCGTTGAGCGGGCCTTTGAGGCTGTCCTTGCCGTCGGTGAGCCATTCGAGGTTGAAACGGGCGACGGTGAGGAAGGCGTAGCTGGTGGATTTTTTCAGTTCCTCATCGGAGTCGCGCCCGCGCTCGTAGAGGCAGAGGGCGTCGCCGTTCGGCAGCACGGCGAGGTCGCTGTAAGCGCCGTAACCGGGTTCGATGGCTTTGCTGTATTTCCAGGTCTTGGCTTCGTCGTAGCTGACTTTGACGGTGAGGTTGCGGCGGTCGCGGGATTTGCCTTCGATCTGCTTGCCGTCGAGGCGGTCGAGGTTGTGCGGGTTGCAAAAGAGGATGCGGTTTTTGTCGGCCTCGGGCCGCTTCGAGTAACGGACGATGCTGCCCATGCAGATGGGTTCGAGCAGGGCGTCGTCGAAGCGCGGTTTGGCCCATTTCGTCGCGCCGTTGGGGCTGAGGTTGATGAGGCGGCGGTGGTTGGGGGACTCGGTGCGGGCGTTGAGCATCACGGTGCCGGGGACGGTCTCGACGATGCAGGTTTCGTTGGGGAAAACCCACTGCGGGGTGTCGGGGATGGCGATGGCGCCGCGCTGCCAAGTTTTGCCGTGGTCGTCGCTGTAAAGGGTGGCGGTGACGGAGGGGCGGTGGGCGTGGCCGCCGGTGCCAAGCGAGAGCCAGACGGGGACGACGAGGCGGCCGGTGCGCAACTGGATGCCGTGCGCGGGGCCGGTGGCGAGGATTTTCCAATCGTAGTCGGGCTTGAAGGCGTCGAAGGCGGAAGTGATGTCCACGGGTTCGGTCCAGGTGAGGCCGTCGTCATCGCTGCGCTTGTAAAAACAGCGCATGTATTCGAGGCAGTAGAGCAGATGCACGGAGCCGTTGCGATCGGCGAACATGACGGGGTTGTTGGCGGTGTTGTCGCCGGGTTTGTCGAGGTTTTGCGCGGCGGCGAGGGGGTTGACGGGCAGATCGCCTTCGATGCGGACGAGCATCTGGCGCGGCTCCCAGGTCTTGCCGCCGTCGCTGCTGCGGCGCATGACGATGTCGATCGGCCCCCAATCGCCCCCGGCGTTTTTGCGGGCTTCGCAGTAGGCCAGGGCGGTTCCCTTTTTGGTGACGACGATGCCGGGGATGCGGTAGAGCGCGTAACCATCGGCGCCGGCGGTGAAGAGATCGGTTTTTTCCAGCAACGGTTCGGCGGCGGTGAGCAGGCCGGCGTGGAGGCAGACGGCCAGGAGGAGGTGGTGAAGGCGGGTCATGGGGTTGGAAAGTTGGATGCGGAGAAGACGGTGGATGAGGGCGGGTGATTGCTGGTTAAAAATACGGACCAGGACTGACTGGTGTGTTGGTGGGGATGATGGCAAAAAGATGAAAGCTGTCTTTTAGCGGCGCCAGCCGCGTCGTAAGGCGGACGTGTCGTCTGCCTCGTCAAGCGGGCTTGCAGCCCGCTGTCCCATCCGGATTTGAATTCGCACAATGGAAACCCTGGCGCTCGCTGTTCCGTTGAAAGGGCGGGCTGGGAAGCCCGCCAGACAGGGCGGACGACACGTCCGCCTTACTTGGATTCCTGTTTCGCCGGGTTGGGCATCTTGTGATAGTGTCTTTTTTTGTTTCATGGACCCGCTTACTCATTCTGTTCTCGGCATTGCTTGCGCAGTGGCGGTCACGCGACCCCGCGAGCGACGGCGGGCGGCGGCGCTGGCCGGTTTGGCGGCGGGGCTGCTGCCGGATGCGGATATTTTTCTGCGCTCGGACGCGGACCCGCTTTTCAATCTGGAGTATCACCGGCATTTCACTCATGCGCTGGCATTTGCGCCGGTGGTGGCGCTGCTGGCGTCGGTGATCGCGGCGGGGTTGTATCGGGTGTTTGGCGGCCGGGTGGGATTGCGTGTCCTGGCGATGCCGGCGCTGGTGGCGGCGTTGAGTCATAGCTTTTGCGATGTGTGGACGAGCTACGGCACGCGCTGGTGGTGGCCGTTTTCCGACGCGCGGGTGGCGTTCGATTGGATCTCGGTGATCGATCCGGTGTTCACCCTGCCGCTGCTGGCCTGCGCGGCGCTGGCGTGGCGCTATGCCAGCCGCCGCGCGGCGGCGGCGGGGCTGCTGTGGGCGGCGCTTTATCTGGGGTTGTGCGTGGTGCAGAAAGCGCGGGCGGAGGATGCGCTGCGCGACTGGCTGGCTCGCGAGGGTCTGCCGGCGTCGGACCGGGCGACGGTGAAGCCTTCGATTGGCAACATCTTGGTATGGCGCGCCATGACGGCGCATGAAAACACCTTCCGGGTGGTGGCGGTGCGCTGCGGTCTGGGGAAGCCGCAAGTGCTGGCGGGGGAGACGCAGCCGATGTTTTCATCCGCGGCGCAAGCGGCGCGGGCGCTGGGCGTGCCGGAGGGCAGCAGGCAGGCGCGTGACATCGCCCGCTTTTGCCATTTCTCCGACGACTGGGTGGGGCTGCATCCCGATGAGCCGATGACTTTGGGCGATCTGCGTTATGCGACGATGCCGCAGGATATCCGCCCGCTGTGGGGCATCCGGGTGAATCCGGCGGCGCCGGAGGCGGCGGTGGAAATGGTGTATTTTCGCGAGCTGGGGGAGCGTGATTTTGCCGAGTTCTGGGAGCTGGTCAGAGGTGAGGGCTGGCCGCCGTTGGATGAGACGGCGGGGGAGCGATGAAGGGGCTGGCGTGGGGAATGGGGCTTTCAGCCTGTTGTTCGCGCAGGCAAGATGCCTGTGCTCCATGTGGAGACGGTTTCGTGGCTTGCATGAGGCGGGAAAATTGTGGCAAATTGGCAAGATGTGCGGTGCTCGGTTCTCTTCTTCCCTCATGCAGCGGGCTTTGGCTGCTGGCGCGGCGGGGCTTTTCGGCAGTCTGGTTTTCGTCTCCGGCTGGTGTCATGGCGCTGAGGCGCTGATCCTTCCGGACGGCTCATGGATAGGATCGCCGATGGTCGTCGAAGCGAAACCCGTCAGCCCTCCTTTACCGCGTGGACCGTCGCCTTTCGACCCGGGGCGGTTCGATGCGCGCCGGTTTGAAGTTATGATCGGCGAGGACAAGACCCTCTTGCGGAGTTTGTACGAACGTCTGCCCGCCGCGCTGAAAAAGACCTTCAAATCCCCGCCTCCAGCGCCAATGCGGAACTTGGCATGGAGTTCGGTGAACCGGGTGTTGGTGTTTCCCACCGGCGGAGGCTGGCCGGTGAAAGGCTCGCGGTATGAGTTTGCCATCGCGGACAGCGATGGAAATATCGGCCAGGGGGGATCCCGGTTGTTTGAGCATAGCATCGGCAGCCTGACCTATGCGTCGGCGGTTCTTCCACTGCTCAGCCCGAAAGTGACCGTTCAGGCATGGGAAATACCGGAAGGCAAATACAGTGCCGACTTCTCGCAGCCGCCGGTAGCGTCCATGACTTTTCGGAATCCGCTCTATTCCGATTCTCCCCCGCCTCCCCTGTGGCCGGACGGCAAGCAGCAGCTCACCCAGACTTGGCGGGGCCGCACGCTGCGGCTTGAAAAAGCGACGCGTGCCACCGGCCAAGTAGCGGATAAAACAGGAAGAACTGTCAAAATGGATTTCCTTATTGAGGGTCTGCGAACAAACAGTGATTTCAAAATAATCAATTGGCTCATTGAGGACAATCGGGGGAACCTTTTTCATCCCGTAAGCCGCGGCTCTTCCCGAGGGGGCGACGGCCATTTCGGTTTGAGCACAAGTGATGCCGTGCTCTGGCCGGAGAACCTGAACTGGAGGCTTTCTTTGCGGCTCTTGCCGTTAAATCCGTTGGGGATGTCCGCCGGCGAATGCCGGCGGATACGCATTGATCTGCCCAAAGGACGATTGGAGGAACGGGTGCTCGAATCTTCCTTTGAAATCAATGGGGCGATCATCCGAAACCTGAAAATCTCTCGCGACCTCAAACCGCCGGAAGATTATGCCGAGCCGCCCATCGCGGACTGGTATGAGCCGGCCTTGATTGAACTGGAAGCG
>CAZNKC010000260.1:0-7082 GCA_964573315.1 uncultured Verrucomicrobiaceae bacterium
CGGTTGAAGGCGATCTGATCTTCGCGCGGTGGAAGCTCGATGACGAGTTGCATGACGATAGGATGCCCGGTTTTGGTGAAAAAGCAAAGCCGGTCCATTGGCGTAGCTCGACTCACAGAGCTTGCACGCCAAAGCGAGTCTTAGTGATACGTTGGGCGCGGCGGCCGGTGTTGGAGTCAAGGCTTTAGCCGATCATTAAAACGGTGGAGAGCAAGGAACGCTCGGAATGATCGGCTGAAGCCTTGACTCCAGCGCGGCGAGCCAGCGGCTCGCCCCACGCTCTGCCCACACCCCAAACGGGCGCCTCACGGGATCGGATGCCCCTGTGCGGCTTCCCACAAAGCGTACCAGTCCTCGCGTTCCAGCGTCAAACCAGCCGCCTTGGCCACCGACTGGATGCGCTCCACTTTGTTCGTGCCGATGACCGGCAGCGGTTGCGAGGGATGCGCCAGCAGCCAGGCGTAGGCGAGTTGGCCGAGCGTGGCGTTGTCGTATTTGAGGCCGAGCTTGGCGGCTTTCGCGTGCAGGCGGATGGCAGCGGCGTCGGTGCTGCCGCTCATCATGCGCCCGCCGGCGAGCGGGGACCAGGCCATCGGCTTGATGCGCAGGCGCTGGCATTGATCGGCCACGCCGTCATAGATCGGGTCCATGTGCAGCAGGTTGAACTCCACTTGGTTCGTGACCAGCGGCTTTTCCATGCGCGCGTTGAGCGCTTCGAATTGGTGGACGTTGTAGTTGGAAACGCCGGCGGCGAGGATTTTTCCCTCGCGCAGCAGTTGGTTCAGCCCCGCCGCCGTCTCGTCAATGCCGGTCAGCCAGTCGGGACGATGCACCAGCAGCAGATCGAGTTTTTCCACGCCGAGCAGCCGCAGGGATTTCTCCGCGCTTTTGACGATGCGCTCCGCGGAGGCGTTGTAATGCGCCACCTTGCGCTCGGGATGAAACTCGCACGGCACATAGATGCCGCATTTGGTCACGATCTCCAGCTTGTCCCGCACCCCGGCGTCGAGGGCGAGCGCTTGGCCGAGCGCTTCCTCCACCCGGTACTGCCCGTAAATCTCCGCTGTGTCGAGCGTGGTGATGCCCAGGTCGAGGCAGGCTTTCAGCCGCTCCAGCACCCGTTCCGGCGCGGCGGCGGACGGATCGTCCAGCAAACGCCAAGTTCCATAAACCAGCCGGGAGAACTCCGGCCCATCGGGAGAGAGAGGGACACGTTGCATAGCGCTCTGTTGTAAGAGAAGCAGCAGGTCCCGGTCAACCCTTCATTTTGGGGAAAGTACCCCGCCTCTCCGAGGCGGGTGTGGGATTACCCGCCTCGGAGAGGCGGGGTACTTTCAGCGACGGCTATGGCTTTGCGACCGCAGCAGCATCCGCCCCGGATTGCAACACGCTTTGCAGCGGCTTGGGATAGACGCCGATGACCAGCACGGCCAGCCCCAGGACCACCACGCCGGCTTTGGCGGGCAGGCTCATTTTCACCGGCTGGGTTTCTTCCTCCGGCGTGTACATCGCCAGGATGATGCGGAAGTAATAGTAAAATCCGGCGGCGGCGGCGATGACGGCACAGGCGAGCGCGAACCAGAGCTGGTGATCCACCAAGCCCACAAAGACCAGCATCTTGCCCAGGAAACCCGCGGTCAGCGGCAGCCCGGCCAGGGAGGCGAAGGCAAGGGTCATCATCAGCGCCAGCAGCGGCGATTTTTGCGCCAGCCCCTTGAAGTCTTCCAACTCCTCGCCGCGTCCGTTCAGCCGCATCTGGATGAGGCCGAGGAAACCCAGCACGGTCATCGGCAGGTAGGTGGCCAGGTAAAACGCCACCACGCCGCCGGAGGAAAGGTCGAAGCGCGCGCTGTCGCGGCAGCCGAGCGCCAGCAGCAGGAAGCCGGCGTGGGAAATGCTGGAGTAGGCCAGCAGCCGCTTCACACTGGTCTGGAAGATGGCCGGGAGCGAGCCGAGCACCACGGTCGCCGCGCCCGCCACGATCAGCACGCTGATGATTTCTCCGCGCACGAGCGAACCCTGGACGGTCAGCGCATCGACCACGCGGGTCAACACCACGAAACCGGCGGCCTTGGAACCGACGGAGAGGAACACCGTGGTCGGAGTGGCCGCGCCTTGATAGACGTCCGGCACCCACATTTGGAACGGTACCGCCGCCACCTTGAAGCCGAGGCCAGCCAGCAAAAACGCCGCGCCGAACAGCAGCACCGTCTTATTTACCTGCCCGCCCTGAACCGCCGCGGCGATGCCCTCGAAGCTCAACTGCCCGGTGGCGCCATAGATCCAAGCGATGCCGAACACCAGCACGCCGGTGGAGAGCGCGCCGAGGATCAGATACTTCACCCCGGCCTCCAGCGACCGCGCGCTCTTGCGCGCGTAGGCCACCAGCACGTAGAACGAAATCGTCACCAGTTCCAGCGACACAAACAACGTGACCAAATCCTTGGCCGAGGCCATCCACATCATGCCCACGCACACCAGCAGCGGCAGGCTGAACAGCTCCGCCAGCCTGCCCTCCGGCGTGAAGCGAGTCAAATACGGTGCGGCTTCCAGCGTCAGCCACAGCACCAGGAAGGTAATCACGAGGGCGAAGCCTTTGTAAAACAGCGCCAGCCCGTCGAGCTGATGCCAAGTGCCCACAAAAGCCGGCAGCGCCTCCTGGCCGCCCGCCGCCGTCACCAGCAGCACGAACACCAGCGCCACGCCGCCCATGCAGAGACCCGCCAGCACTTGGCGCGAGATGGACGGCACGAAGGCCTCCAGCAGCAGCACGAACATGCCGAGCAAGGCTAACAAGGCTTCGAGGGTGAAAACAGACATCAGATCAGGTTGGTAGTGAGGTGGGGAAAAATGGGAACGTCAAGGAGCAGCAGGCACGGCAGCGGCCAGCGGGGTTTGCAGCAGATTCAGCAAGAGGGACGGGAAACAACCCACCGCCAGCAGCACCGCCGCCAGCAGCACCAGCGGCAGCCATTGGCCGCGCGCGGGGTCGCTCATGAACAGTCCCGTCCGCGGCGCGCCCTGGAAGATGTCGCGATAGCCGCGCAGCATGTACACCGCCGAGATCACCACGCCCCAGAGTGCCAGGATCACGGTCCAATGCAATGCGGTGAGGCCGTTGGCGGGAATGAAAGTGGTGCTGGCGTTGCCGTTGGCGAACGCGCCCATGAACACCATCACCTCCCCGGCAAAGTTAGCTAGGCCCGGCAGGCCGATGGAGGCGAACGCGCCAAAGGCGAACACCACGTTCAGGAACGGCGCGTGCGCGCCCAGGCCGCCGAGCTTGCCCATCTCCAGCGTGCCGAGCTGGTTGCGGATGCGTCCGCACAACGCCAGCAGCAGGGCGATGGAAATGCCGTGACCGAACATAAGCAGCACCGCGCCCTTGAGCGCGATTTCCGTGCCGGCGGCGAGGCCGAGGAAGATGTAACCCATGTGCATGACGCTGGAGTTCGCCAGCATGTCGTCGAGGCGTTTTTGATGGATGGTGACGAGGCCCATGACGAGGATGTTGCCCAGCAGCATCACCAGCAGCGCCTGCTGCACCCAAGGCGTTTGCGCGCCCTCCGGCAGCAGCGGCAGCGCGATGCGCAGCAGGCCGTAGAGTCCGAATTTTTTCAGCACGCCCGCGTGCAGCATCGCCACCGGCGTCGGCGCGGTGGCGTAGGCGGGCGCGGCCCAGCTATGCAGGGGGAAAAGGCTGACCAGCGTGCCGAAGCCGACCAGCAGCAGGAAAAACATCGGCGCCTGTGTCGCCGCCGGCAGCGGCGTGGCGGCCGCCTGCGCGCGCAGCGCCACCAGATCGAAGGTCAGCGTGCCGCCGCCGCTGAACTCCAGCACCACCCATACCAAACCCGCCAGCAGCACCAAGCTGCCCGCGCCCAGATAGACCGTGGTTTTCCAAGCCACCGCCAGCCGCCGCTCCTTCTCCGCGCGGCCATGCACCGCGATCATGAGGAAGGTGGGGATCAGCGCCACCTCGTGGAAGGCGTAGAGGAAGAACAGGTCCGTGCAAAGAAACGCGCCGAGCGCGCCGCCGGAAATCAACAGCGAGGCGATGTGATAGATCGCCGGTTTGTCCACGATCTGCCAGATGGCGGCGAAGGTCACCAGCACCGTCAGCAGCGCCAGGATCATCGAGACCCCGTCCGCGCCTACGGCGAAGGCGATGGCCGGGTTTTCCAAAATGACGCGCTTGCTGGTGAAGGCCATTTCCGCGCCGTTGGCGAGGCCGGGGAAGCGCAGCGCCAGCAGCGTCACCCAGATGAGGTTGACGGCCGAGGCGATGATCGCGGTGAGCCGGGCGGGCGCGCCCAGCCAGATGGCCAGCGCTGCCGCCAGCGGGAGGAGAATGATGATTTCCAGTGAACTCATGCCGATCTAAAAAGTGCCTCCATCAATGACCCTGGCCGGGCAAAACGAACACGATGACGTAAATGGCCAGCAACACGCCGGCCCCCAGCAAAAAGGTGTAGCCTTGCAGATGCCCGGCTTGCAGGGCGCGCGCTTTTTCCCCGATCTTCGCCGCCAGCGCCGCCGGCAGCCGCGCCACCAAGCCATCCACAAAAATCTGTTCCAGCGCGGTGACGATCCAAGCCAGGCCGTCCTGGAACACCTTGACGATGCCGCCGTAAATCTCGTCGATGTAAAACTTGTTGGCGAACAGCTTGATGTTGAGCGGATCCTTGTCCTTGCCGCGATACAGCAGGAACGCCGTGCCCACACCGATCACCAGCGCCGCCAGTGAGATTCCCATCACCGTTTTGTGATCCTCGCCGTGGCTGTGGACGGCCATCGCTTTGAGCAAATGGGCCACCGGGCCGTAGGCGGAGACTACGGAGAAGATGGCGAGGATGATGAGCGGCACCAGCATCAGCAGGCTCTTTTCCATCGCGTGGCTGGCGGACTCGGAGCGCGCCTTGCCGAGGAAGGCCACCACAAACAGCCGTGTCATGTAAAACGCCGTCAGCAGTGCGGTGAAGGCGCCGATGCCGAACAGCCATTTGCACTCGGTCCAGGCCAAATCGAGGATCGCCTCCTTGCTGACGAAGCCGCTGAGCAAGGGCACGCCGATCAGCGCGGCGGTGCCGACAGCGAAGGTGGTCGTGGTGGCCGGCATGTGCTTGCCCAGCCCGCCCATCTTCCAGATGTCCTGCTCGTGATGGCAGGCGTAGATCACCGCGCCCGCTCCCAGGAACAGCATGGCTTTGAAAAAGGCGTGGGTATAGAGATGGAACATCGCCGGATGCCCGCCGCCGTGCAGCGCCTCGCCGGTCATGCCGACCAAGCCCACGGCCATCACCATGTAACCGAGTTGGGACAGCGTGGAGTAGGCCAGGATGCGTTTGATGTCGCCCTGCTGCGTGGCCATCAACGCCGCAAACAGCGCGGTGAACCCGCCGATGCCCGCGATCCACATCGCCGCCATCTCCGATTCCGCCACCAGGAAGGAGACGCGCACCATCATATAAACACCGGCAGCCACCATCGTCGCCGCGTGGATGAGAGCGGACACCGGCGTCGGGCCTTCCATGGCATCCGGCAGCCAGACGTGCAACGGCGCCTGCGCGGACTTGCCGACCGCGCCCATGAACAGGCAGAGCACCGCGGCGGTGATGAGCCAGGGCTGGGTGGCATCGAGACCGTGCAGCGGTCCCCCGACCAAACTGTCTTTCAAGCCGCCAAAGGTCACATCCCCGTGATTGGCCCCGAACAGCAGCAGGATGCCGATCATGAAACCGAAGTCGCCGATGCGGTTGGTGAGGAAGGCTTTCTTTGACGCCTCCGCCGCGGAGGGTTTCTCAAACCAGTGCCCGATCAGCAGCCAGGAACTCAGGCCCACCAGCTCCCAGAACACGAACATCATGATCAGGTTGTCCGCCAGCACGATGCCGGTCATCGAGAACATGAAGAGCGACAGAGCGCCAAAGTAGCGCGGTTTGGCTGCGTCATCCTCCATGTATTTCCAAGAGAACAGTTGCACCAAAAAACCGATGAGGGTGACGATGAACATCATCCCGGCGCTCTGTTTGTCGTGCAGCACGTCGATGCCGATGTCCAGGGTCTTGCCGCCGTCCAGCACCAGGAAGGGCAGCAGGCGGAAAGTTTTTTCTCCGACAACCCCCAGATTGGCGGCAGCGCAAATCAGGCAGATGCCGGCGGACAACACGGACAACAGCATGCACACCCGCTCGCCCAGCACTTTGCGCAGCGTCAGAATCACCAGCGCCACCGCCAGCGGCAGGAACAACAGGATGTTCATCAGCGGCGCGGCTCCTTGTCGAATGGTATCGGCGGCGTCAGGCATGGTGCGGGTTCAGAGGGAAAAAGGAAATGGGGAAAGCGGCGGCAAAGTCATCCCTGGAGTTTGGCGACAGCCTCCACCGACACGGTCTGTTTGGCGCGGAACAGGGCGACGATGATCGCCAGCCCCACCGCCACCTCGGCGGCGGCCACGGTGATGGTGAAGAAAACCAGCGACTGCGCCGCGTAGTCCGGCAGCCCATCGGTGACACGAAAACGGGAAAAGCCCACCAGCGCCAAGTTGGCCGCGCTGAGCATCATCTCCAGGCACATGTAGATGATGAGGATGTTGCGCCGCGCCACCACGCCCGCCAGCCCCAGGGCAAAGAGGGCGGCGCTGACGAAGAGGTAATGGTTGAGGGTGAGCATTTTGGATTGTGGAATGCGGATTGTGGCGGAGGGCGGCAGTCAGTGAGCGGTGGTCAGTGGCGTGGGGCGACCGGCTCGGTCGCCGGCATGGAGCGCACGCGTCTCGCGTGCCGCGTTCGGCGTCCCGCCGAACGCATTGCGGCGGCAGCCGCACACGGGGGTGGGTGTCGATTGCTGGGAAACGATGCTTTGTTCACCCGCTTGAGCGAGGCTGCCTTCAAAGGTGAGTCGGAGCGCTCCCTGGTGTTCGCTGCGCTCAATCTTTTCGGCGGGACGCCGAAAAGAGCACGCGGGACGCGTGCGCTCCAAGAAGCTCCCGCGCCAGCGCGCCTGGAGCGCACGCGTCTCGCGTGCTGCGTTCGGCGTCCCGCCGAACGCATTGCGGCGGCAGCCGCACACGGGGGTGGGTG
>CAZNKC010000261.1:0-3613 GCA_964573315.1 uncultured Verrucomicrobiaceae bacterium
GTTGTTCATGAATCAATGAATGTCAATGACTCCGAACAGTATTGGGCATTCTGCCTGAGTCGTGTCATGCAGGCTTTCAGCCTGCATGAACCCCTCCCCCGGCTCCGCGCCGCCTCCGCCCGCGAAAGAATGGGCGGGCACAGAGCCCCGCCCTCCGGCGGGCCGGGCGGTTGCAAACCGCCCCTCCTTGTTCAATCCCGGCTGCGTTTGAAGGCGTTCTTCACGCGGCTGAAAAAACCGCGCTTGCTCGTCGCCTCCGGTCCGCCGGATTTCGCCGCCGGATCAGCGGCCACGGGCGGCACCTCCAGCGGCGTCACCGTGTCCCAGCCGCCGCCGAGGGCCTTGACCAAGCCCACGCTGGCCAGCCACTGCTGGCCGGCGATCTGCACCGCGCCGCGCTGCACCGCCAGCGCCGTGCGGTCCGCTTCGATCACGTCCAGATACGGACTCGTGCCTGACTCGTAGCGTGTTTTGGCCAGGGACAAAGCCTTGCCCGCGCTCTCCCGCGCCCGTTGCTGCGCCGCCGCTTGCGTGCGCAAATTGGAAATCGCCGAAAGGCTGTTTTCCACCTCGCCGAACGCCACCAGGATCGCCTGCCGGTAACCGGCCAGCGCCTCGTCATGGGCGGCCAGACTGCGCTCCATGTTCGCCAAGTTTTTGCCACCGGAGAAAATCGGGATCGACACCCGCGGGCCGGCATTCCACATCAGGCTTGCAGCGTCGCCGAGCAAATCGATGTCGCCGCTCAGCAATCCGCCGTTCGCCAGCAGCCGCACGCTTGGAAACGCCGCCGCCTTGGCCACGCCGATCTTGGCCGAGGCCGCCGCCAGCGTCCGCTCCGCCCGCGCGATGTCCGGGCGGCGTTCCAGCAGGTCGCTCGGCACTCCGCTGGGAATGGCGGGCGGAGCGCCCAGGCCTTCCTTCACCGTTGGCAGGCGGAAGACCACCGGGTTTTGTCCCACCAAAAGGGCGATGGCGTTTTCCAACTGGTCGCGCTGCATCCGCAGCGATGAAATCTCCGCCTCGGCGGTGGCCACTTCCGTTTCCGCTTGCGCCTGCTCCAGCTCGCTGCCCGCTCCGGCCAACACCCGCGACTTGGTGATCTCCAGGCTTTCCTTGCGCAGTTCCACCGCGCGTTTGACCACCTCGATCTCCGAGTCCAGCGACCGGATTTTGAAATAATTCAAGGCCACGTCCGCCTGCACCGTGAGCAGCACCGACTGCATCGCCGCCGCCACGCCCATCAGTTCCGCGCCAGCCGCCTCCGACTCCCGCCGGATACGCCCCCAAAGGTCCAACTCCCAGCTAAACTCCACCGGCACACTGTAGCCGGGTCCGTCATACATCAGTCCGTCGAGCGGGAACGGCGAGGGCATGTTCTCCGAGGTGCGCTGATGCTCCGCCACGAATCCGGTGTTCAGGCTGGGAAAAAAATTCGCCCGTGCCAGCCGCGCCGACGCGCGCGACTGATCGAAGCGCGCGACCGCTCCCTTCAACTCCTGGTTGTGCGCCGTGGCATCCTCCATCAGCGCGTTGAGGCGGCGGTCCTTGAACGCCTGCCACCACGCGCCCTTGGGCACGCCGTCCAAGGGACGCGCCTCGCGCATCACCACGCCTTTGTAACGCGCCGGGGATTCCGTGGCGGGCCGCTCATAGTCCGGCCCGATCTGCCCCAGCGCCGCGCCGACCGCCAGCCAAGCGCCCGCCAAACTCAAAGTCCAAGTTTTCATCATGTTAGTTTTTTTTCTCGACTGACCATTCATCACACACTGCTAACCAACCACCGGCTCCCCGGCCACTTCTTCCGCCGCCGGCTGCTGCTGCTTCTTCCTGCCCAGCTTCATCACCAGCACGTAAAACACGGGAGTCAGGAACAGCCCCAGCAGCGTCACTCCGATCATGCCGGCGAACACCGCGTTGCCCATCGCTTGGCGCATCTCCGCGCCCGCGCCTTTGGAAATCACCAGCGGGAACACCCCGGCGATGAACGCGATCGAGGTCATCAAAATGGGCCGCAGGCGCAGGCGGCAGGCCTCCAGCGCCGCCTCCACCGGACTCAAGCCGTGGTCGTGTTTTTCCTTGGCGAATTCGACGATCAAAATCGCGTTTTTGCAGGCCAGGCCGATCAGGACGATGAAGCCGATCTGGGTGAAGATGTTGTTATCTCCGCCAATCTTCGGCATCTGCGAGAAACCGCCGCTCAGAATCTGGTTCAACATGCTTTTGTCCCCGCCGCCGAGGAAGGCGACTCCGCCCAGCGCGAACAGCAGGCAGAGCGGCACGATCAGAATGATCGCCAGCGGCAGCCTCATGCTTTCGTATTGCGCCGCCAGCACCATGAACACCAGCAGGATGCACAGCGGATACACATAGATCGCCGTGTTCCCGGCGATGATGCGCTGATAGGTCAGGTCCGTCCATTGGAAGTCAAACCCCGGCGGCAGCACACTGGAAGCCAGGCCGGAGATCACCTCCTCCCCCTGCCCGGAGCTGAGGCCCATGCCGGCCTCGCCGTTCACGTCCGCCGCCAGGAAGCCGTTGTAATGCAGCACCCGGTCCGGGCCGAAACTCTCTTTCACCGTGACCATCGAACCCACGGAGACCATTTCTCCGGCCAGATTCCGGGTCTTCAGCCGCGTGATGTCCTGGGCGTCATCCCGGAACTGGGACTCCGCCTGGGCCACCACCTGATAGGTGCGGCCGAAGCGGTTGATGTCATTCACATAAAGACTGCCCAGGTTGATCTGCAGCGTCTCGAACAGGCCCGCCAGCGGCACGCCTTGCATCTTCGCTTTTTCCCGGTCCACGTCGGCATCCAGTTGCGGCACGTTCACCGTGTAACCCGAATAAACCTGCTGCAGCTTGCCTTGCGTCCCGTAAGCGGCGCCGACCAGTCCTTGCGTGGCTTTGTAAAGCTCCTCGTAGCCCTGGTCGCCGCGGTCCTGCACCATCAGCTTGAAGCCGCCCGTCGTGCCGATCCCGTTCACCGGCGGTGGCGAGAGGACCATCACCATGGCGTCCTGGATCGCCATGAATTTGCCGTTGATCGCGTTGGCGATCGCGTCGGCGGACATCCCGGGGGAGGTCCGGTTTTCAAAGTCGTCCAATCCCACGAACACGATGCCGCTGTTCGGGCTGACGCTGAAACCGTGGATGGAAAGGCCTGGGAAGGCCATGGCGTCACGCACGCCCGGCTGCGCCAGCACCATGTCGGACATGCGCCGCATCACCTCCTCGGTACGGTCCAGTGAGGAGCCATCCGGCAACTGCGCGAAGCCCACCAGATACTGCTTGTCCTGCCCCGGCACGAATCCGTTCGGCACCACGTCAAACATCCGCCACGTCGCCCACACCAAGCCCGCATAAGCCACCAAGGCGATCACGCTGAAGCGGATGATCCGCCGCACGATGCCCACATAGGCGTTGGATGACCAGTTGAAGAAGCGGTTGAACGGCTTGAAAAACCAGCCGAGCGAGGCATCCATCACCCGGGTCAGCAGATCCTTTTTCGCCTTCGTGTCGCGCAGCAGCAGAGCGGCCAGGGCCGGGCTCAGCGTCAGCGAGTTGAAGGCGAAAAAGGATCTGCTGACCCGGGTGATGGATGCCTCGCTCG
>CAZNKC010000261.1:3623-7080 GCA_964573315.1 uncultured Verrucomicrobiaceae bacterium
GATGGCGTCATCCACCACGATGCCGATGGCGAGCACCAGCCCGAACAGGGACAGGTTGTTGATGGAAAAGCCGAGCGCGTGCATCACGGCAAAGGTGCCGATCAACGACACCGGCACCGCCGCCAGCGGGATGATGGAGGCCCGCCACGTTTGCAGGAACACCACCACCACCAGGACCACCAGCAGGATGGCCTCGATCAAGGTGTGGATCACCGCGTCGATCGACTTGTCCACAAACACCGTGGGGTCGTAGGCGATCCGGTAGTCCACGTCCTCGGGAAATTTTTTCTTCAGCTCCGCCATGCGCTCGCGCACGCTCGCGGAGATGGCCAGCGCGTTCGAGCCGGGCAATTGAAACACCCCCATGCCGACCGCGCTTTTGTTGTTTAGCAGGCAGCGCATCGCGTACTCGCCCGCGCCCAGCTCGGTGCGGGCCACGTCTTTGAGCCGCAGCTTTTCACCGTAGGGTCCGGTCTTGACGATGATGTTGTCAAACTCCTCCTCGGTCACCAGACGGCCCTTGGCGTTGATCGTCAGCTCAAAGGCCACCTCTCCTTCGATCGGCTGCTGGCCGATGGTCCCCGCCGCCACCTGCACGTTCTGCTCGCGGATGGCGGCGACAATGTCGCCCGCCGTCAAGCCGCGCGCCGCCGCCTTGTCGGGGTCGATCCAGACACGCATCGCGTATTCCCCGCCGCCGAAGACCTGCACCTGCCCCACGCCTTGCAGCCGGCTGATTTCATCCTGCACATTCAGCGTTGCGTAGTTGCGCAAATAGACCTCGCCGTAACGGTCGTTCGGTGAGTACAAATGCACCACCAGCGTCATGTTCGTCGAGGATTTGACCGTGGACACTCCAAACTGCCGCACTTCCTCGGGCAGCTTTGGCAGCACTTGCGAGACCCGGTTTTGCACCTGCACCTGCGCCAGATCCGCGTCGGTTCCCAGTTTGAAGGTCACGGTCAGCGTCATCACGCCGTTCGCCGTGCTTTGGGACGTCATGTAGAGCATGTTCTCGATGCCGTTGATCGCCTGCTCCAGAGGTGAGGCCACCGTCTCCGCGATGGTCTTCGGATTTGCTCCAGGATAGGTCGCCGTCACGATGATCGTCGGCGGCGCCACTTCCGGGTACTCGGTCACCGGCAGTTGAAACAGGGAGATGCAGCCCAGGATCAGGATGAGCGCCGAAAGCACTCCCGCAAAGATGGGCCGGGTGATGAAGAAACGGGAAAAGTTCATGATGAGAGTGGCGCAAGCTTCCAGCTTGCGAGAGTTGGTGTATGGCCTTCAGGCGGTCATTAATTCAGTTCAAAACAAACGGAGCAAACCTACGCACCGGCATTTTACCGGGCCGCCGCCTGTTCCTTGCCTTTTTCCGCCCCGTCTCCGGCAGCCTCGACCGGCGCCACCAGCATTCCCGGCATCGGCAGCCGGGCCTGACCGTTGACGATGATGCGGTCGCCTTTTTTCAGGCCTTCGCGGATGATGCGTCCGCCCTCGTGCAGAGGACCCAAAACCACCGCCCGGTACTCCGTGGTGTTTTCCGCGCTCACGCCGAGCACGTACTTGCTGGCTTGGTCGGTCAAAATGGCCGAGTCCTTCACCACGATCGCGGGATACTCGGAGGTCATCGGCAGTTCCACCCGGGCAAACAGCCCCGGCGTCAGCAGGCCCTCCGGATCATCAAACTGCGCCCGCACGATCAGCGATCCCGTGCCGGCATCCAGCCGGTTGTCAAAAGACTCGATGAACCCGGCGTGGGGAAATCCCGTCTCACCGGAAAGCCGCATCCTGGCCGGAGTGCGCCCGTCTTTGTCCATCAGCAGCTTGTTCTGGCGGCGCAGCTTCTCCATCTGGATCAGCGAGTTCTCGTCGATGTTCACATAAACATAGACAGGATTGACCGTGACGATGGTGGTGAGCAGGGTGGCGCCGCCCGGCATGCCGCTGACGTAGTTGCCCGGCGTGATCAGCGCCCGGCTGATGCGCCCGGCGATGGGCGCCTTCACCTCGGTGTGGGAAAGCTCAAGCTCCGCCGCGTGATGCGCCGCCTTGGCGCCTTCCAAAGCCGCCGCCGCCTGCAAATAGACCGACTCCCGCACGTCAGCCTGCTCCGGCGAGAGCGCCCGGGCCGCCAGCAGCGCCTGCACGCGGTCGTATTCCTTTTTCGAGGTCATCACCGCCACTTCCGCCCGTTTCAACTCCGCCGCCGCCTGCGCCAGCCGCGTCTGAAAGGCGCGCTGGTCGATGGTGAACAGCTTTTGGTCTTTTTCCACCAACTGCCCGGACTCGAAATGCACCGCGTCGAGATAGCCGGAGACGCGCGGCCGCAGTTCCACCGTCTCCATGGCCTCGACCCGGCCGGTGAACTCGCGCCACTCCACCAACTTGCGCTCCTCCACCGGAGCGAGCGTCACCGGGGAGGGTGGCATTTGCATGGCGGCGGCATCGCCGTTGCCGTCGGCGGGCGGGCGGTTGCATTGGCACAGCAGCAGGGCTGCCAGCAAAAGAAAGGGATTCAGGGAGAGGGGATGTGATTTCACAGGTGGGGCGCGTTGGGTTTTTAGTTGACTGGTTGGTTAATATGGAAGGTCAAAAACATCAGGCCGGTTCCGGCACAAGATCGAGCCGCAGGATGTCGCGCAGGCCGTCTTCGAGGGAATCGAGCACGGACAGGTCATTCCAAATGCGGGCATGGGCCAGCAGCCCTTCGGAGTAGGCAAACACAATGCGGGCCTTGCCGGCGGCATCCGGCGCGTCGATCATGCCTTCGGCGTGGGCGTCGCGGATGGCCGACTCGAAGTAGCGCAAATACTTGCCCATTTTGGAGCGCAGCAAATCGCGCAATTCGGAGTCCTGCGGCCCCATTTCATTGCCCAGGGAATGAATGGGGCAGCCCAGCACCCGCCCATGCTTGGCGCGCATTTCCTCCTGCTCCCGCCGCAGTTCCCTCATGCAATCCAGCAGCCGTTCCACCGGCGGTTTCGACGCCGAGAACATCTCGTCGAGCCGCCCACGAAATTCCTCCCAGCCATGTTTGATGGCCGCGATGGCCAGCGCGTGTTTCGACTCGAAGAAATGATAAAAACTGCCCTTCTTCACCTCCGCGCGCTCGCAGATTTGATCCACCGAGGTGGTGCCAAACGACCCCACCCAGATAAGCTCCATCATCGCCTCAAGCAGGCGTTCGCGCGCATCACTGGTTCTTCCCATGCGGCAGTTATTTCATGAACTAGACGATCAGTCAAGTATTTTTGCCATTTTTCTTGGCGGCTTGATTTTCGAGGCAGTCCGTTTGGAGAAATGCGCAGATTCAGTGGTCAGGCTTTCACCAGATGACGGGTGTGGCTCATCGATATCAAAGCCGGCTACTTCTCGATCCCTGCGGCACGAGCGAAAGCGTGGAAGTCAAGTGCTGTATTCTGGTCATGGACGATTCGCCAAGAGCCTTCCTGCA
>CAZNKC010000262.1:0-7059 GCA_964573315.1 uncultured Verrucomicrobiaceae bacterium
GAGTGAGTCACTAACGCGGCACAAGTCGCTTATTTTCAGTCTATCAACCATCAACCCCGCTTTTAGGATAATCAGGCGCTTGCAAAGCGCCTCTCCTTGGGGGTGGGCGATGCAGAGCGCCGCGCTCCTTGATCACGACAAATGAAACAGCTCCCGCGCGTCCGTCACGGAGCCGGTGAGCGCGGCGGCGGCGACCATGACGGGGCTCATCAGGATGGTGCGCCCCGTCGGGCTGCCTTGGCGACCTTTGAAATTGCGGTTCGATGACGACGCGCAAAGCTGGTCGCCCACGAGCTTGTCCGGGTTCATCGCCAGGCACATGGAGCAACCGGCGGCGCGCCACTCGAAACCGGCTTCGGAAAACACCTTGTCCAGTCCTTCCTTCTCCGCCAGCACCGCCACGATCTGCGAGCCCGGCACGGCGATGGCTTTCACGCCCGGAGCCACTTTTTTGCCCCGGATGAACTTCGCCACCTCGCGGAAATCACTCAACCGGCCGTTCGTGCAGGAGCCGATGAAAGCCACGTCGATCTTGGTGCCCTTGATCGGCGCGCCCGGCTCCAGCTTCATGTAGGCCAGCGCGTCTTCGGTGGACTCGCGCTGGGTGACCGTCTTCGCGTCCGCCGGGCTGGGGATGGTTTCCTCCACGGAGATGGCCTGATCCGGGCTGACGCCCCAGGTCACCGTCGGCGGGATGTCCTCGGCACGGATGTTCACCACGTCGTCATAGACCGCGTCCGTGTCGGAGGCGAAGCCGCGCCATTTTTCCACCGCCGCGTCCCAGGCATCTCCCTTGGGCGAGTAATTGCGGCCCTTCAAGTACTCGAAGGTCTTGTCATCCGGGTTCACGTAGCCGCAGCGCGCGCCGCCTTCGATGGACATGTTGCACACGGTCATGCGCTCCTCCATCGAGAAGCCGTCGAACACGCTGCCGCCGTACTCGTAAGCGTAGCCCTTGCCGCCGCCCGCGCCGAGCAGGCGGATGATGTGCAGGACGACATCCTTGGCGTACACGCCGGGGCGCAACTGCCCGTCCACGTTGATGCGGCGCACCTTCATCTTGCTCAGCGCCATCGTCTGCGTGGCCAGCACGTCCCGCACCTGCGTGGTGCCGATGCCGAAGGCGATCGCGCCGAACGCGCCGTGCGTGGCCGTGTGAGAGTCCCCGCAAGCGATCGTCGTGCCCGGCTGCGTGATGCCCTGCTCCGGCCCCACGACATGGACGATGCCCTGCTTGCCGCTGCTCAGGCTGAAATAAGTGATGCCGAACTCCTTGGCGTTTTTGTTCAACTCCTGGATCATCTCCTCCGCCAGCGGATCGGCGAACGGCGACACTTGGCTGTCCGTCGGCACGATGTGGTCCACCGTCGCAAAGGTGCGCTGCGGATAAGCCACTTTCAGCCCCAGGTCGCGCAGCATCCCGAACGCCTGCGGGCTGGTCACTTCATGGATCAAATGCGTGTCAATGAGAAGCTGCGTCTGCCCGTTGTCCAATGTGCCGGCGACGTGTGATTCCCAGACTTTTTCAAAGAGAGTTTTGCCCATGATGTGTGTGATCCGTGTTCGATAGAACGCCGGACGGTTGCTTCCGGCGGACGGTCAGTCTAGCATGGAATCCGGCGAGCGCAAACGCCACGCTACCAACTCGCCAAATCCGCGTGCAGCGCCTCCATTTCCGCCGAATAAGCCGCGCGCTCCGGCATCGCCGCCGCGCCGAAGGGCACGATCTCCACGCGATTGTGGCGCAGCGCGGTGATGCCGTTGTGGCTGTTCGGTGACATGATCTCCTCCCAGGCCCGCTCCGCAAAACGCGCCGCCAGGATGCAGTCCGCCGGCGTCGTGTGCCCGCCGCGTTGCAGGTGGCCGAGCACGGAAGGCCGCACCTCCAAGTCCGCGAAAGGTCCGCCCTCGCGCTGGAAATACCGCTGGAAAGCATCCATCAGCACATAGGCCCGGTTGCGCGTCTGCGGCGGGTCCGTCTTTACCCCCTCCGCCACCAGCACGATGGCATGGCCGCGCCCGCGTGTCATCGCGCCCTCGATCAGCGCCGCCAAGCCCGCCATACGCGCCTCCGTCAGCGGTCCGCCGTCCGGCGTGACGACCATCTCCGCGCCGGAGGCCAGCGCCGCCATGCGCGCCAGATCGCCGCTCTCCCGCCCCATCGTCTCCAGCACCATCACCCGCCGGTGGCTGCGCGCCGTGTCGATGAACCGGTCCACCGCCCACACCAGCGTATGCACCGCCGTATCTACCCCCAGCGCCATCTCCGTGAAAGGCAGATCATTGTCGATCGTCGCCGGCACCCCGATGATGCGCAAGCCGCTCTCCTGCGCCAGCCGCTCCGCCCCCGCCAGCGAGCCGTCGCCGCCCACCACCACCAGCGCCCGCACCCCCAGCACCCCCAGCAAGCGGATCACCCCAGCCCGCACTTCCTCCTCGTGAAATTCCAAACAACGCGCCGACCCCAGCATCGTCCCGCCCTTCCCCATGATGCCGCTGACCGACGCATGATCCATCTGGATCAAATGCTGCCCCGGCTGAATCAACCCCGCCATGCCCGGCCGCGCCGCCATTTCGAGCCTCAGCCGCTCCACCGCCACCGCATCCGTCCCGCCACCGCACAACCGCGCCGCATGCACCAGCCCCCGGTAACCGGACCGCACCCCCAGCACCGGCACCCGGTGCCGGTTCAAACCCAGCCGTACCACCGCCCGCAAAAACGCGTTCATGCCCGGCGAGTCCCCTCCGCTGAACAAAACGGCAACGGGAGCTTCGGGAATCGGGTGCGATGAGGTCATGGAGGAAAAAGAACAAGAGCAGGAATACAGCCAGTTTTGACGCGGCAGCGAACCACCGCAAGCGGCGCTCGGTTAAAAATTCGAAGCCCGAAATCCGAAGCGCCCCGCCACTGCCCACTGCCCACTGCCCACTGCTCTCTGCTCTCTGCTCTCTGCTCTCTGCGCCCTGCGCCCTGCGCCCCGCGCTTTGCTCTTGACGAAACGCCGCCCATGCCGTCAAATACTCGCATGACTCGCCCGTTCCTCCTAATCACGGCTTTCACCCTGATCCTGGCCAGCGCCGCCAGCGCCCGCATTGGCGAGACCATCCCGCAGTGCGTCGAGCGCTACGGCCCGGTCATCGAAAAGCGTCCCGCGCGGCTGGACAAAAGCGATCCCGAAGCCTGCATCTTTTCCAAATCCGGCATCTCCGTCATCATCGAATATCGCGCCGGCATCGCCTGGAACGTCCGCTACCGTTCCATCGATCTCATCATCGCCCAGATCACCGAACTGTTGAAGGCCAACATGCCCGAAGGCGGCGGCTGGAGCGCCGCCTATGAAGTGGCAGGCGTGCAATACCGTCTCTCCACCGACCGCCGCGCCGTCGCCGCCTACGACCCCGGCAAGCGCGGTGACGTCGGCATCCTGGAAATCTCCTCGCGCGAGTTCAACACCGCCCGGCGCGAGGTCTATGGCGCCAAACTCGAAGCCGTCATCCTCAATCCCCGCCGCAAAGCCGGCGCGGGGGATCTCATCGGCTTCTGACCCTCCTCGTCCTCGAAATCCTGAGTAAATCGGACAAATTTAGACAGGATTGACAAGATTTTCAGGATTAACAGGATGGAATGAGGGAGAGCACTGACCACGGACTTCGGACTTCGGACTTCGGACTTCGGACTTCGGACTTCGGACTTCGGACTTCGGTTTTCGAGGACGAGGACGAGTAGTAGGACGAGAAATTCAAACGCCGGGAGTACCTCTCACCCTGCCTTCTCCTTGCGCAGCAGCCGCAGCCCGTCCACGCGCATCGTCTTATCCACGGCCTTGCACATATCGTAAATCGTCAGCGCCGCCACCGACGCCGCTGTTAACGCCTCCATCTCCACCCCCGTCGGCGCCACCGTTCGCGCCAGTGCCGTGACGCGGATGCCGCCCTCCTCGATGGCAAAATCCACCGCCACCCGAGCCAGCGGGATCTGATGGCACAACGGAATGAGAAGCTGCGTCTGCTTCGCCGCCTGAATGCCCGCCACCCGCGCCACCGCCAGCACGTCCCCCTTCGGCGTCCCGCCCTCCGCGATCAACCGCAGCGTCTCCGCCGCCAGCGTGATGAAGGTCTCCGCCTCCGCCTCGCGCGCCACCGCCGGTTTCGCCGACACATCCACCATCGATGCGCGCCCCGCCTCGTCCAGATGACTCAATCCGTTCATGATATTCCGCTTTGCATTCCGCCTACCCGCCAACAAAGCACCGCCGCTCAATCCGTCCACCGCCAAAATCGCCGCGCCGCCCACCACAATCCCGCCGGGACCAGCGCGCTGAGCGCCAGCGCCAGTGCCGGACTGCTCTGCCCCAGGTGGCCGATGGCGGCAAAAGCAAACCCCAGCGGCACCGACCCGCACACCAGCGCCAGCCAGAAAGTCCGCCAGCGCATCCGCGCCAGCCCCGCCAAACAGGCCACCGCCTCCGGCAACACCGGCAGCCAGCGCGACACCGCCACCAGCCAGCCGCCGTTTTTCGCGAACAACTGCCGTGCCCGCTCCAGGCCATCCTCGCCCGCGATCCAGCGCGCCGCCGGACGGCCCAGCCAGCGGCAAGCCGCGTAAGCCGTCATCCCCGCCAGCACCGATCCGCCCGCCGCCGCCAGCCCGCCCCAGAACCAGCCGTACATCCAGCCCAGCGCGGACATCACCACCGTGCCCGGCACCGGCAGCACAATGTCCCCCACCAGCAGCGCCACCCCCGCCACCCAAGCCCAAGCGCCAAACCCCTCCATCCACTCCCGCGCCCCCTCCAGGCTGAACACCGCTTCAAACGCCTCTCCCCAAATCAAAAACGGCACGATCACCGCCGCCAGCAGCACCACGACCAAAACGAGCAAATGCCGGGAAGCGGTCGTCATGATTGGTGCTCTCTCTCCCCGCTTCATTCCGCCTCGGCCAGCCGGGCGCGGTACACCCGCCGCGCGTGCTCGTAGGCGTCGATGGCGTCCTGCATCTCCGCTTCGGCATAGGTTTCCTTTTTCGACTCCCAGCAGCGGTCCACGCAGTCGAGACACCATTGCAGGCTGCGTTTGCCGGCGCGGATGGGTTTGCCTCCGACGAGCACGAACACCGGATTGGTGTGCGAGCTGGGATAAATGCGCAGCGCCACCCAACTGCTCTTTGCCACCGGCACCTCAAAAACCAGCTCGCGCGTCTCGCCGTCGGCGGGGATGATCTTCTTCGCCACGGGATAGCCGTTGACGACGACCTCCACCGGCACGTTTCGCGTGTCGCCGAGGCGGGCGCGCTCCAGATGCCAATAGGGTTTGCGGTAAAAAGCATCGTATCGCTGCCGGCCCGCGGCATCGGCCGCGCCGGCGGGCGCTTTCTGGTCGCGCAGAGACTCGTCCGGCTGCTCCGGCAGCAGCGCGGCCACGTCGGCGCGGACAGTGATCGTGCCGGGCGCGGCCAGGCGCAGCTCGCTGCCGTTTTCGCCCAGCGGCACATCGTTCACGCGCATCTCCATGAGATGGCTGCGGCCATCGCCCACATAACAACGCCCCGTCTCGATGCCCGCGCACCAAGCGTCATAGGTGAGGCGGCCATCCACCTTCACATAACTGCGCCCCATGCCCACGCGCTCACCGTAGATGCAGGGGAAATCCGTCTCGCCGCTGATGCGGGTGCGGAAACCGGCGTTGAGCGTGTGATACCAGATGTTCAACTCCCAATGCGGCGCGGTGTCCGCGGTGGACATGAAATCCACGGCGGGCACCGGCTTGCCGTCCGGGCCTTCCACCTCGTGCGTCACGTCCACGATGTACTCGTTGGCGCCGATGCCGTCGAAGGGCGGGATGAGATAGTTCGGCAGCTCCTCGGACGGCACTTGCAGGCCGGTGGCGGAATGCGCCGGGCCGCACACCGCGCCCTGCTTTTGCGCCCAGCGCAGCGTGTTCAGCCCCAGCGTCGGCCAGTGCTCCATCGAATCCCCGCCGGGATACATTTGCTCCTTCAAACGCAGCAGGCAGAGATGGCCGCTGCGATGCGAGCCGAACCCGCTCACCTCGATGTCGTAGCGCAGCAAAAACGGATAACGCGACGCCTTGTCCTCCGCGCCGGTGAAGAACTGCTTTTGATAGTCGAAGCAGGGCCCCCAGGTTAGGTTGGCGCCGATTTTCAAGTCCTCGCCCTGGCAATGCCGCGCCATGTCCGGCGCGTGAACGCCCTCCGTCGGCGAGGCGTAATGCTGGCAGCCGGCGGCGTGGATGTGATGGTCGCCGCTCCACCAGCCGATGCCCGCCGGATCGATCCAGCGTTTGACCTGGAAACTCCACTCCCGCGCCGCCGCGTCCACGGTCACTTGGCGCGTCTCCGGCAGCGACTCCGGCCCGCGCTGGAACACGACCTCATAAGCGCCGTCCGGCAGCCGCACCGTCTCGCCATCGCCGCGATACACCTGCTGCTGGAAACCGAAGTCCGGTGCCAGCCTCTTGATCTGCGAGGGATAAACACGCCCGGCCTGGTCGCGGATGAGAAACGACGCCATGCACGGCTCGCTTTTCTCATCGCTCACCCGTAGCGTGATCTCGCGCGCCGGGCGGCAGTCGAAAAGCACGCTCGTCTCGCCGCGAAACCCGATGTCCTGCGTGCCCTGGCCCGCGTCGAAGGCAAAGATCGCCTCCCGTTTGCCCGCGTCGCGGCTGTAAATCTGCACGATGCGATATTCCAACTCCAAGCCGCTGAGCGTGGGCTTGAGCGGCGGGCCGTCGAACATCTGCGTGTCCGCCCAGCGCGCCGAGTAAGGCGGCACCGCCTCCGGGACCGGCTCGTTCATGCGGCGCGGTCTTTCATGCACCGGCCCGGCCTGGGGGCTGGACACCCGCAACGGCGCGGTGGTTCCCGCTTCGTTGACCACCCTCGCCAAAAACTGCCGCCAGCCGCCCTCGTCCAGTTCCGCCCTGGCCGCGCCGCCTTGCGCCTTCACCCGCTGCTCGGGATTGATATGGACATGAAACAGCGCCCGCGCATCCAGCACCGCCTGCGCCTTGAGCACCGCCTCCGCATCATTGGCCTGG
>CAZNKC010000263.1:0-3917 GCA_964573315.1 uncultured Verrucomicrobiaceae bacterium
ATCTCGTGGAAAAACTGCTCGCCCTGGGCCAGCGCGTGCGCGTGCTGGACAACCACTTCAGCAGCACCCCCGCCAACCTGGAAGCGGTGCGCCGGATCGTCGGACCGGAGGCGTCGGCCCGCTTGGAGTTGACCGCCGGCGACATCCGCGACCCCGCCGCCGGCGCCGCCGCGCTGGACGGCATGGATCACGTCATCCACCTCGCCGCGCTCGGCTCCGTGCCGCTCTCCCTGAGCGAGCCGAGCCTCTGCCACGACATCAACGCCACCGGCACCCTGAACGTTATGCTCGCCGCGCAAGCGGCTGGGCTGCGGCGCTTCGTCTATGCCTCCAGCAGCGCCGTCTATGGCGACGACCCGCTGCCCGCCAAGCGCGAGGATTCGCTGGGCCGCCTGCTCTCCCCCTACGCCGCCAGCAAGCTCGTCAACGAAGTCTATGCCGCCACTCTGCACGCCAGTCACGGCCTGGAAACCGTCGGCCTGCGCTTCTTCAACGTCTTCGGCCCGCGCCAGGATCCCAAGGGCGCTTACGCCGCCGTCATCCCTTGCTGGATCGACGCCATGACCCGCGGCGAACCCGTCTTCATCAACGGCGATGGCGAAAACACGCGCGACTTCTGCTTCGTGCGCGACGTCGTCCAGGCGCTGCTGCGCGCCTCTCTCACGGACAACCCCGCCGCTTTTGGCCGCGCCTTCAACGTCGGCCTCGGCCGCGCCACCAGCCTCAACGAACTCTTCGCCACCCTCCGCGCGCTGATCCAGGAGCAAACCGGTCGCGCCGTCCCCGACGCCATCCACCGCGACTTCCGCCCCGGTGACATCCGCCACTCCTGCGCCGACACCACCCGCGTCACCGGCGCGCTCGGTTTCGCGCCCGAGTTCACGGTCATGGAGGGGCTGCGGGAGACGCTTCGCGCCGCGGAGCGCAGGGCGTAGTGAGTTGGTCCACGCTTGGCGCCGTGCTCGCTGCGCTTTTGCCCCTTTGCTGACAGGCCGCTACATCGCCCCCGCCATTTCCGTATTCAAACAGCGCGGGATCGCCCGCCGGAAATCGTCCAGGCTGACCGGCTTGGCGAGGAAGTCGTTCATGCCGGCCTCCCGGCAGGCCTCGCGCACGCCGGTGAGGGCGTGGCCGGTCATGGCGATGATGGCGGGCTGCTGTTTGAGCAGGAAATTGCCGCGGATTTCGCGGGTGGCGTCGATGCCGCCCATGACCGGCATTTGCAGGTCCATGAAGACGATGTCGTAGGCGGTGCTGGTCACCATCTCCACGGCCTCCTGGCCGTGGTTGGCGATATCGACGGTGGCATAGCCGAGCCGCTGCAGCAGCATGGAGGAAATCTTTTGGTTCAAAGGCTGGTCCTCCACCAGCAGGATGCGGGCGGGATGTTGCGCGGCGAAGGTGCTGCCGGAAGCGGCGGCGGAGCGCGCCACGGCCTGTGCGGTTTGTTGGGAGATGGGGATGTCGTGGTGGTGGGCGGCGGCGCGGTCGTGGGACAGCGGCGTTTCGGGATCGCGAAACATGGGAGCGGTGGCAACGGCAGGCGCGGCCGGCGGCATGGGCAGCGGGATGTCGCCGCTCGTGCTGGGGGGCGTTTGAGTTCCCGCCTCGGAGAGGGGGGGGACGTTGCTCGGTGGCGTTCCTTCTGGAGAAGTGGGCGGGGACAGAGCCCCGCCCTCCGAAGAAAGTACCACGCCACTCCGAGGCGTTTCCCCCGAAAGTACCATGCCACTCCGAGGCGTTCCTTCCACAAACGCCGCAGGCGCCTCGCTTGCCTCCACCGTCGGCAGCGGCGGCAGCGGCATGGCGGGGGCGGCCACCGGAGCCGGAGCCGCAGCGGCCACCGAGCCGGGCGCGGTCAAGGCGCGCAACAGCTCACGGCGCTTCAACGGCTTGGAGATTTTGACTTGGCGGCTGCCGGGCGGCGCGGAGATGCGGTCGCGCGCGCCGCCGAGGGTGGAGAGGATGATGATGGCCGCGCCGCGCGCGGCGGCTTGCGCCATGAGCGGCTGCGGATCGGGCTGGTCGAGGCCGGTGGCGTCGATGATGAGCGTGTCCGCCGGTTGCAGACCGTCCAGCCGCGCGTCGAGCGCCTCCAGCGGGAAAGGCTGCATTTCCCAAAGCTGGAGCTGCTGATGCAGAAGCTGCCGGGTGGTGGGATGTTGGCAATAATAAACGGCGCGGCGGCTCTGGAGCTGGCGCATCCATTGCAGCTCCGTCTCGCGGCCCTCGTCATCGGGCGCCACCTTGAGCGGGAACTCGAAAAAGAAATCGGACCCGCGCCCCTCCTCGCTCGCCACGCTGATCTCGCCGCCCATGAGCCGGCAAAGCTTGCGCGAGATGGCCAAGCCGAGGCCGGTGCCGCCGTATTTGCGCGTGGTGGAGGCATCCACCTGGGTGAAGGCCTGGAAGAGCTGGCCCAGCTTGTCCGCCGGGATGCCGATGCCGGTGTCCCGCACGGACAGATGCACGAAGGGAATGTCCCCGTTCGGTGTCGTGCGCGTGACTTGGCGGGCGAGGATGAGGATCTCGCCCTTCTCGGTGAATTTGATGGCGTTGCCGATGAGGTTGACGAGCACCTGCTTGACGCGCTGGAAGTCGCCCATGAACTTGCGCGGCAGCGCGGGGTCGATGTGGTAGTTGAGTTCCAGCCCCTTTTCCGGCGCGCGAAAGGCGAACACGTCGGCGGTCTCGGACAGCAGCGTGTCGAAATCCACCGGGATGTTTTCCAGCACCATCTTGGCGGACTCCAGCTTGGAGAAGTCGAGGATGTCGTTGATGAGATGGAGCAGGGACTCGCCGCTGGAGCGGATCATCTGCGCCAGCTCCTCCTGCTCGGAGTCCAGCCCCAGCTCCAGCAGCAGACTGGTGGTGCCGATGATGCCGTTCATCGGCGTGCGGATTTCATGGCTCATGTTCGCCAGGAAATCGCTCTTCGCGGCGGTGGCCACCTCGGCTTGTTTTTTGGCGTTTTCAAACTCCTGGATCACCGCCTGCTTGTGGTCGTCCTGCGCTTGGATGAAATCGAGCGCCTCGTTGAGTTGAAGCTGGAGATGGTCGAACTCATCGCGCCCGCGCGCCGGCAGGCGGTGCGTGAAGACACCGCGCTTGATCGTCTCGAACTCATCGGAGAGCGCCTTGGATTTGCGGGCGAGGCGGCGGCCCAGAAAATAAAACCCGATGACCGCCGGGAAAAGGCCGGCGCAGATGCCGAGCAGCGGCACGGTAAGCTGGCACGCGTGCAGCAGATGGCGCGGCTGCAGCAGCGGCTGGCGGGCGATGGCCACGCCGAGGATGCGCCCGCTTTCCAGGTCGTGCAGCGGCGCGGCGGCCATGATCCAGGTGGGCGGTCCCCACAGATGCAGGCCGCTGTTTCCCGCCAGCGTGTGCAGGGAGATGGCGGAGCCGTTGCGGGCGAGGCTCATCAACTCCCGCAATTGCTCCGCCTCCGGCTCGGGCGGAGAGGCGCCGGCTTGGTCGCGATAAATCGTGGCCGCGGCGCTTTTGATGATCTCCACCGCGCCGTCCTTCTTCGCCGGGGCCACGCTGGCGATTTCGAAGCGCAACCCCAGGCTCTCCAGCACCGGCGGCGTGTCCACCGTTTGCAGGCGCATCACGAGCTGGTTTTCCACATCGTTGGGCAGCGTCTCGCGTGCCGAGAGCACCTTGTCCGGCAGCTTGTGGCGGCGCAGTTCCGTCTGTGCAGTCAGGGCCATGCCGGAGAGCGAAGCCGTCTGCACGCCGCGCAGGCTCACGAACTGCTGCCAGAGCAGGCCCGCGCCCGTCGCTCCGGCGGTGATGAACACAGCCAGGGTGCCGAGCAGCGAAAAACGCGTGGCGATGGGAAGATAGTATTTCAATCAGGGATCAGAGTGAGGGGGGAAGGGCAGGGGGCAGGGGGCAGAGAGCAGAGAGCA
>CAZNKC010000263.1:3927-7056 GCA_964573315.1 uncultured Verrucomicrobiaceae bacterium
GGCGGGGGGCGGGGCGGGTTGAAAGTGGGGCAATCATCTTGATTGCCCGTTTGTCTGACAGGGCAACCAAGATGGTTGCCCCACTTTATCGTTTCAATACTCCTCCTCATCATCATTCATGAACCCGCCGCTGGCGGCCGCGAAAGCCGGGGTTGCCTGCGCGGCGGGCACGGTCGCCGCCACCGGAGGACGCGCCGCCGTCGCGCGCGGCACCGGCGGCTCATGCTGCACGCGCCGGATGATGCCGAGCAGACTTTCGGGCGTGTAAGGCTTGGCCAGGATGTGGGTGAAACCGATGGAGTGGCACAGCTCCAGCGCGCCCTCTTGGAAAAAGCCGCTGCACGCGATGACCCGGATGCCGGGATCGATCTGCCGCAGCGCCTCCAGCGTCTCAAAACCGGACAAGCCGCCCGGCATGGTCAGGTCCAGGATGACGGTGCCGACCTTGCGGCCCATCTCCTGCTCCCGCCGTACCATCTCGATCGCCTCCTCGCCCGTGCGCGCCCTGAGCGGTCGCAGGTCGATGGTGTTGAGGATGGCGGCGGCGATGGCCAGCACGGAAGGCTCGTCATCGACGACAAGAATGCCCCCCGTCAGGGCGGGCGATGAATGATCGAATGATGGAGGGGTCATGAGATTTAGGATTTAGGATTTAGGAATTGGGAATTGGGAATTGAAAAATGGAGAATGGAGAATGGAGAATGGAGAATGGAGAATGGAGAATGGAGAATGGAGAATGGGAGGCGTGGCGCGTTACTTTATGTTAGACATCGAATTTGCTGAACACTGAAACCTGAACACTGAAAACTTCAAACCGCCGTATAACTCAGGCACTTGATCTCATCCATCGTGGTGTGCCCGCCGATGACTTGCAGCAGCCCTTCTTGATAGAGGGAAAGAAAGCCGTTCTTGAACGCCGCGGCGCGCATGGCGCTCATGGGCGCGCCTTCCTCGATGAGGTCGCGCAGGTCGGTGTTCAGCTCGCACAGCTCCATGAGGGCCACGCGGCCGGAGTAGCCCGTGTCGTGGCACTCGTCGCAGCCGGTGGCCACGTACATCGGCGTGGTGAGCGGCTGCTGGATCACGCCCTGGCGGGCCATGTGTTCCTGGATGTCGCGCGGGAAGGGGACCGGCTTTTTGCAGTAACCGCAGAGCCGCCGCACCAGCCGCTGCGCCTGGCTCAGCGCCAGCGAATCCGCCAGCAGGTACTTTTCCACGCCCATCGACATCAGCCGGGACACCGCGCGCAGGGAGTCGTTGGCGTGCAGGGTCGTCAGCACCAAGTGCCCGGTGAGCGCCGCGTTCACCGCCGCGTTCGCCGTCTCCGAGTCGCGTGACTCACCGATGAGGATGATGTCCGGGTCCGCGCGCAGCAGGGCGCGCAGGCCGTTGGCGAAGTCCAGCCCGCGGGCGTTGTTGGTCTGGGTCTGGTTGATGCCCTCGATCTCGTACTCGATCGGGTCCTCGATGGTTTGGATGTTGACGCTCTCGTCGTTCACGCTGTTGAGCAGCGCGTAGAGTGTCGTCGTTTTACCCGACCCCGTGGGGCCGGTCACCAGGAGGAGACCCTGGTCGCGCGTCATCGCCCGGTTGAGGATGTCGATCTGGCGCTGGCCCAGGTTGAAATCGGACAGCCGTTTCACCCCGTCCTGCTTGTCCAGGAAGCGCATGATGACCTTTTGAAACTCCCGCCGCGTCGGCACCGCCGCCACACGCACGTCCACCCGGCGCCGCCCTACCGCCAGCGCGAAGCGCCCGTCCTGGCAGGTCTGCCGGTCCTGGTTGAGCGCCGCGTAGTTTTTGATGAGGGCGATGAACCGCTGCAGCAGCGCCTCCGGCGCGGTGAGGATGGTGCGCATGTTGCCGTCCATGCGCGCGCGGAAGCGCGCCAGATTGTAAAATTTCTCCAGGTGGAGGTCACTGGCGCGGCAGCGGATGGCAGTGAACAGCGCCCATTGCAGCAGCTCCTCCGCGCTGTGGTTGGGGTTGGTGGGGTTCACCTGCGCCATGTCCTCCGGCATGATGGAGATGACGTTTTCGTCCAGGCCCTCGGACAGCGTCACGCCTTCCATGTCCCCCAGAGAGGAGGGATCGAAGCTGGCCGCCGCCCGGTTCAATGCCTCCCGGATGCCGGTCGGGTCGGCCAGCACCGGAACCACCCGCACCGCCTCCTGGCCCATCGAGATCCATTCGTCCTCGAAGGCGTAGCAGTCGTGGCTCTCGCTCAACAGATAGACCGCATGCCGGCCGATGAAGGCCGGATAGACGTTGTGGCGCTCCAGCAGCGGCAGCGGGAAGTGCGACTGCCGCTGCGTGTCCGTGGGGTTGAAGCAGAGCGTCTTGCCTTGGGTGACGAGGTGGTTGAGCACCACGCCCAAGTGCTTCTGCATGCCGTTGAACGCGGCGATGTCCATCTCATCCCCCTTGGCCGCCGCCGTCTCGTAAAAGCCGCGCAGGCGCGAGGCGTCGTTCGGTTCAAAAGGATAGTTTTGCAGCAGCCACTCGAACGCGCCCTTCAGGCCGGACTCGTTGAAGCGCGGCGGCTGCAAGGTCTCCAGCGCGTTTTGCTGCGGGATGGGCGTCTGGCCGACGCGTTGCACCAGTTCCTTGCGGGTGTTTTGGTACTGCTCCGGGCTGACCAGCACACGGATGCAGAAGACCGGCGGCACGCCCCACAGGTCCGCCGCGCGCGGATTGTGATGCGCCATCACCAGCAGCGGCCCCAGCGTGCTCACCGGCAGCCACGGATCCGCCACATGCGGCACCCGCCCCAGCAGCCGCACCAGCCGCTCCGCGTCCGGCGAGCAGGTCTCCCGCATGAGCTGCACCGGCAGCAGCCCGTTTTGCAGCGCCAGCCCCTCGATGGAAAGGATCGCCTCCTGAGGATCGACAGTCCCGGCAACCTGATTGCCAAGAGCGCCTAACGGTTCGGAAGCGGGAGAGGGGGGGGGAGCGGTTTGCATGGGGGAAAGTGTCAAGGTTCAAGTGTCAAGTTTCAAGAAGGCCACGGCGGAGCTTGAGGCTTTTTAGGAACCACTGATGGACACTGATGAGAAAAGCCCAGGCCCGCTGATGGCCGCGAGCGCGTAGAGGGTGGAACGCGCCGTCCCGGCGCGTTGTTCGTCATCG
>CAZNKC010000264.1:0-6875 GCA_964573315.1 uncultured Verrucomicrobiaceae bacterium
AACAACACCGAGTGCGACGCCCTGCTCATCAACAGCCACAGCCGCACCGACACCTACCCCGCCATCTCTGTCAAAGGCAACCGCCACGCCACCCAGCACGAAGCCAGCGTCTCCCAAGTCAGCGAAGACCAAATCTTCTACCTCATGCAGCGCGGCCTCACCGAAGCCGAAGCCATGAGCCTCAGCGTCAACGGCTTCATTAACGACTTGGTGAAGGAATTCCCCATGGAATACAGCGTCGAGTTGAAGCGCCTGATTGATCTTGAGATGGAGGGAAGTGTGGGGTGAGACGGGCGATGACGAATGACGAATGACGAGTGACAAATGTGATGCTCAGCCAAATCATCAATCCTCCCGAGAAACAATTCTCCAAGGTAGCGTACTCTCTGGAAGCGCGGGTTAATCTCGTTCGTCGAATACGGAGGACTCAGATTTGGTGTCTTCTAGCTTTTCTGATTTGGGGCATTTTGATGGCGGCATCCGCGAGTTCGGTTGCCAGGGAAATACATGCCGTGTTACAAGAGGATTTGACACGAACCATAGGCCCGCTGAGGCTCTCAATCCTGTTTTTCGGGCTTACAGTCGTCGGTCTGGCTGCCGCCGTGGGTAAATGGGGCGCTTGCGAAACGGAATTGAAATTCATCGAAGCGCTTCGTGGCATGGACGATCATATCGAATCAGAAAAGTCGTCCAATCTTCAAGATCAAAGCACCAATCGTTAGTTGCCACTCAATCTCATGGGAATGTTCGATACAGTCATGCACGACGGTCTGGAATGGCAGACCAAGAGCATTGAGCCGAGCTGTGGCGGCATGATGGGCGATTACGAGGTCAAAGACTCCCGCTTGTGGTTGCGGCCCTTTCATCTGGAGGAGACCGATGAGGAACCCTCCGAACCCGAACCTACCGAGCCGCTTGCAAGATGGCTCGCTTTCAATGCCAGACACCGCCGGGTGGACGACCCGCCCGAAGACGCCGGATTTCACGGTGTTCTTGACCTCTACCGCAGCTTGCCCCGCAACAGTAAAGACGAACCTTACAAGCTCGAATACCGCCGATTGATTTTTGTTTTGGGCCATTTGGTCAGCGAAACCCCTTTGGCTGACGATGCCGAGCACGCGGGAGATCGTTGGTCCGGCGACCACATGCCCAAAGACCCCCAAAAGAAACTCCTCTGGCAGCTCCATGCGCTGCGCGGCATGTTGGCAACGATCAACACCAACTCAGACGTCCCTTCCAACGCAACACCCCCACTGAAACAGGCTGAAGCCTCCATTCTGGAAGCTCTCTCACATCTTTCCCCCACCCCGGCCAACCCCGCGTAGAGCGAGCCGCTGGCTCGCTCGAAGTCCCTCCATCTCCCCCTCCCTCCTTCTCTCTATCTCTCCATCCAGCGAGCCAGCGTCTCGCTCCACTCTTTCCCCCAATGACCGACACCCTCACACCTCCCGCACCCAGCTTGTCCACCACCGCCCCCACGCCCGCCGCCGATCTCCCGCAATGGTTCGCCGAACGCGCCGCCGCCGCTTGGGACACGTTCCAATCCATCCCCCTGCCCGGCATCAAAGACGAGCACTGGCGTTACTCCAACGCCAAGCGCCTCGACCCCGCCGCTTTTCATCGCGCGCAAGCCGCTTCCGAAACCGCCGAGGCGGAAGCCGTCGCCGCTTCCTCCGGCCTCGCTGAAACCGCCGCCCGTTTTGTGTTCGTCAACGACCAACTCGTCCAGTCGGAAACCCGCAATCTGCCCGCCGGCGTCATTTGCGAAACCCTGACCGACGCCCTGCAAAAGCACCCCGACGCCGTGCGCAAACACTTCATGCAACGGGACGCCGCGCTCGGCTCCGCCAAGTTCGCCGCGCTTCACCTCGCCCACGTCCAGGCGGGTGTCGTCATCATCGTCCCGAAGAATGTTGTCGTCGAGCAGCCCATCGAAGTCTTCCACTGGATCGCCACGGAAAACGCCGCCATCTTTCCCCACACCCTCCTCATCACCGAGGACAACGCCGCCGTCACCGTCATCGACCACTACCGTACGCTGGGCGAGATTCCCGCCTTCAGTTGCGCCGTCGCCGACTTCGTGGCCGGACCCGGCAGCCGCATCACCTACGCGCATTGCCAAGAACTCGGCGAGACTGCCACCGCCCTCCACCTTTCCTCCACCTCCGCGCACCGGGACGCCCAGGTGAAATCCTTCCAAGTCCAGCTCGGCGCCGCCTTCTCCCGCAGCGAGAGCATCAGCGACCTGCTCGGCCAGGGCGGCCGCAGCGACATGATCTCCATCGCCCTGCCCGTGGGCGATCAAGTCGTCGATCAACGCACCCTCCAGCATCACGCCGCCCCGCGTACCGGCAGCGACCTGCTTTACAAAAACGCCCTCTACGACACCAGCAAGACCGTCTTCAGCGGCCTCATCACCGTGGATGAAGGCGCGCACTACACCGATGCCTACCAGACCTGCCGCAACCTGCTCAACAGCGACGAAGCCGAGGCCAACTCCATGCCCGGACTCGAGATCAACGCCGACCAAGTCAAATGCAGCCACGGCAGCACCAGCAGCCCCGTGAGCGAGGACGAACTTTTCTACCTCAAAGCCCGCGGCATCAACGACCACGACTCCCGCAAGCTCATCGTCCAAGGCTTCCTCGAAGACACCCTCTCCCGTCTCGACCACGAACCCCTGCGCCGCCTCATCGAGCAGCGCATCGAGTCAAAGCTCGCCATCATCGCCGCATAGACTCGACAGGCAGAGCAAATCTCCCCTCACCTCCGCAGGAGCTTCGCCCCCTCTTCACGGAGGCGCTCATGCATCCGCAGCCGCCGCCTCTCCACCTGAGCCAGCCGTTCGGGGTGGTCCCCGAGTGCGGCGAGTTTCGCTTCCAGCACTGCCAGATCATGCTCGTGGCCCAGCCTTTTGCCCAACGCCTTCGCCCGCCGGATTCGCTTCCTCACACCGCGTGACTCGGGCAGAGCCAGACTCTGAAAAAGCAGCGCCTTCACCCGCTTTCTCAGCCTGTGAAAGCACGCCGCATCATCTGCGGCCTCGCATCGCTTCAGCGCCTTTTGTGCCCGCTTCAGACAGAGCGCATAATTAGCCCGCACGCTCTCCCAGGTGAGCGCGGAAAAGGACGTGCATGCCGCCAGCCTCGTCAGTCGCGCCACCTCCCTCCGCAGCTTCGCCACGCTCCAGCCTTTTGCCACCCTCTCACCTTGCCACGCCGGGGCCTTGTCAAACAGCTTCCAGTATAGCTTCCGCATCACCGCCTCATCCCGCGCTACCGAGACGCCCTTCAGGATCGCCCGGCAGTGCGCATCCATCCCGCTCAAGTCCACTCCCTCCGCCAGCCCCAGCCGCAGCAGCGCCTGCAGCTTCTTCATTCGCACCCGCAGCGCATGCACCGCCTCTTCCGGATGGCGCGCCGTCCGGTCCACGTCCCTTTTGGCCATCGCGCACAGCCGCCACACCAAACCCGCCAGCCACGCCTCCGCCGTCTCATCACGCATCCAGCCCCGTTTCATCAAGTCAAGCTGGCACGGTCCCGCCATCTTTCCACACCAAAATCCGCAGACCCGGGAACACGGAACGAACGCTCCTTTCACTTGCCCAACTTCATTCCCACTTCATCAATGCCCGCACACACCCATGACCGCGCCCCGTCTCCTCGCCACTCTCGCCCTCGCCATCCTTGCCACCTCCTGCGGCTCCGTCTCCTACTTCGGCGTCGGCGCCGCGCCCCGCCCCGCCCCCGGCACGAAGGTCAATTGGCCCGGCAAACCCTTCACCGAAGTCCGCGCCTACTGCTACGATTACACCGCCGAGAAAGAAGGCTCCTTCTTCATCAACGGCCGCATGCACAGCGGCGTCATGGACCCGGAAGGCGTCAAACTCAGCGCCGGCCAAGTCCAGCGCCTGCTCGCCGCGCTCACCGTCTCCCAGGACAAACAAGCCCGCACCCCCTGCTACAAACCGCACCACGCCTTCGTGTTCTACGGCGCGGGCGGCGAGGTCGTCGCCCTGTTTGAAATGTGCTTCGGCTGCAACAAATTCGCCGAAACCCCGGACGGCCTGCCCGAATACGTCGATACCCCCGCCCTCTACCAGCTCACCGGCGAACTCGGCCTCCCCCTCGGCGAAGGCAACGCCTTCTACACCGAGGCCTGCCGCAGGCAGCGTTGAAGGGACGCCGTTGTTCACCCCAGCCCGCCCATCCAGTCGCTCGGCATCCGCCAATCCCCACGCGGCGACAACGCCACCGAACCCACCTTCGGCCCGTCCGGCATCACCGATCGCTTGAACTGCTGCGTCGCGAACCGCCGCAAAAACACCTCCAGCCAGCGGTCGATCTCCGCCTCGTGCTCTGTTCCCGCGAACGCCAGCCGCGCCAGAAAGCGGATTTTCTCCCGCGAACTGCCGTGGCGCACGAGATGGAACAAAAAGAAATCGTGCAACTCGTACGGTCCCAGCACGTCCTCCGTACGCTGCGCGATGCCGCCCTCGGCATCCAGCGGCAGCAGTTCCGGCGAGATCGGCGTCGCCGCGATGTCATGCAGCACCGTGCCCGCCTCCTCCCGGTAAAGCTCCTCCGCGCACCACTCGATCAAATACCGCACCAGCGTCTTCGGCACGCCACTGTTGACGTGGTACATCGAGATGTGATCCCCGTTAAAAGTACACCAGCCCAGCGCCGCCTCCGACAGATCGCCCGTGCCCACCACGATGCCCTCGGTTTGGTTGGCGATGTCCATCAGCACCTGCGTCCGCTCCCGTGCCTGGGCGTTTTCAAACACCACGTCGTGCCGGTCCTCCGGGTGCCCGATGTCCGCGAAATGCTGCCGCACCGCCGCCTCGATGGGAATGGTCCGCAATGTCACGCCGAGCGCCTCCGCCAGCTTTTCCGCGTTGGATTTGGTGCGCGCGCTGGTGCCGAAGCCCGGCATCGTCACCGCCAGCGCCAGAAACCGTGGCAATCCCGCACGCTCCAGCGCCTTGACGATCACCAACAGCGCCAGCGTCGAGTCCAAACCGCCTGACAACCCCACCACCGCCGACTGCGCCCGCGCCGCCATCAAGCGCCGCGCCAGCCCCGTGGATTGGATGGCGAAAATCTCCTCGCACACCGCCCGCCGGTCCGCCGCCACACCCGGCACAAAGGGCCGCGCCGGCAGCGGACGGCGCAGTAGGTTCTGTGGAGCGACCGGCCCGGTCGCTCCCGGCGAGCCAGCGGCTCGCTCCACAACATCACCCAGCGCAACCTTCACCGTACGAAACACCGGAACCGCCTCATCGTCACGGAAGCTGCTGCTGTGCAACCGGTCATGCGCCAGCCATTGCAAATCCACATCCGCCACCGCCGAGGAACCGTCGAACCCGAACCGCTCCGACTCCGCCAGCACCACCCCGTTTTCCGCCACCAGACAATGCCCGGAATACACCACGTCCGTCGAAGACTCGCCCGCGCCCGCACCGGCATAGACGTAAGCCGCCAGACAACGCGCCGACTGCTGCGCTGCCAATTCACGCCGATACCGCGCCTTGCCCAGCACCTCGTCGCTGGCGGACAGATTCGCCAGCACAGTCGCCCCCGCCAGCGCCGCCCGGCTGGACGGCGGCGTCACCGCCCACAGGTCTTCGCAGATTTCCACCCCCACCCGCAACCCCGGCACGTCCTCCATCTCGAAGACCAAATCCGTCCCGAACGGCACCTCACTCCCCTGCCAGTCCACCGTCTCATCCGCCACCGTCCCCGCCGGAGAAAACCAACGCCGCTCGTAGAACTCGTTCGCGTTCGGCAGAAACGTCTTCGGCACCACCCCCAGCACCCGCCCGCGCGCGATCACCGCCGCCACGTTGTAGAGCCGGTCACGCACCGCCCACGGCAACCCCGCCACCAGCAGCGCCGGCCAGTCCGCCGTCTGCTCCGCCAGCCAAGCCAGCCCCTGCTTGGCCTGATCCTGGAGCCGCTTTTGGTAAAACAAATCCCCGCACGAATACCCCGTCAGCCCCAACTCCGGCAGCACCACCACGCGGCAGCCCTCCTCCAACACCAGCGGTCGCGCCGCCTCCACACTCTGCCGCGCGTTTTCCTCCACGTCGCCAAGCCGCAGCGGCGGCGACACCGCCGCCACCCGGGCGATCCCATGGCTCTCCCTCTCACGGGCAAACGTGGCTTGGCTGCGGTCGGAACTCATCGCTCCACTCTAACACATCCGGCGGTTTTTGCGGCGGGAAAAACAACAAAGTCCTTGTCAAACCCGTCCGCCAACGTAGCTTGACGGCCCGAATCCCTCGGCGCGCGCGCTTAGCTCAGCGGTAGAGCACTGCCTTCACACGGCAGGGGTCGCAGGTTCGAACCCTGCAGCGCGCACCATTTGACAAAGTCGGACAAACCCGGAAAAAGCCGGTAAAACCCTTGTAAATCAAGGATTTGCGACAAACCAGATCCGTCGTTTTTTTGGACACATCCGGACAGTTCAGGACACGTTTTGACACTTTGAGGTACCGCTATTGGTACCATGTCCAAAAATGGCAGGCGTTCCACGGCTCCGGCCAGGGGCAGTTGCGAGGCATCGGTATACACGTTCGCCGTCAACCTCATGTCACTATGGCGCATCAGCTCCATGATTTCCCGTTGAGAGGCTCCCCCCCCCCAGGGTCAAGGCCGTGGCGCAAGTGTTTCTCAGGGAATAGAAACTCAAACCCTCGCTGGTCGCACTCATCCAAGACCGCCTGACTGGCGGTGTAAAAAGGCATTCTCTGCTCAATGATGTCCAACAGAATGTTGGTATCCAAGAAAGCACGCATTCCGCCCCCCTCTTAAATGCAATGCCATTAAGTAATGGGAATGAGCTCGACGGGGATATCGCCGGACACGGAG
>CAZNKC010000265.1:0-6852 GCA_964573315.1 uncultured Verrucomicrobiaceae bacterium
AAGCGCATCCGGAAGAGATAGAGAAGGCCATCCGGGAGAATCAGGACGCTTGATGGCCCGGCTCTATTCCAACGAAAATTTCCCTCTGCGCGTGGTCGAAGAACTCCGTGCGCTCGGCCATGACGTGCTGACCTCGCAAGAAGCGGGCCGCGCCAATCAAAAGGTGCCTGATGACGAGGTTCTGGCCTTCGCCATCGAGCAGGCGCGGGCGGTGCTAACCTTGAACCGTCTCGATTTTTTCCGGTTGCATCGCTCGACACAAGGCAACCATGCTGGCATCATCGCCTGCACGCGGGATGATGCCGCCCCGGCGGAGTTCGCACGACGCATCCATGCAGCCATTGCCGCCGCCGGAAATCTCTCCGGACAATTGATCCGCATTGTTCGTCCTTCGTCACCGCTGCAATAAGCCTTTCTCTTGCCCAAGCGAACATCTCTTGCAATGTTCGGCGGTCTCCGAAGAGACAATGGAAATGGAATCCAAGACTGCCGAGCTTATTGAGGAACACGTCCCGTTGGCGGACTTGATCGCGCTTGAGTATGCCAATATCCCGGGGTGCCAGGTTGATGACGCGCGTTCCGAGGCGTATCTGGCGCTGATGCGGGCGGCGGGGGCGTTCGATGCGGAGCGCGGGGAGTTTGTCCCGCTGGCCTCGCGGGCCATTCGCAACCGGCTGAATTCTTTGTATGCGAAACAACTGCGCTTGGCCAAGCTGTTCCCGAAGTCGCTCGACGATCCGGTGGATTGGGGACGGGGAGACGGGCCATCTTTCGGCAGTTCCAGCCGCGGGATGCCCGATGATCCAAAGACGGATGTCATCCGGGAGGTGCGCAGGGCGGAGACCGCAACCGCTTTGGCGGCCGTTGTGAACTTGCTCTCGCCCCGCGAACGGGTCGTGATCGACGCTTTGCGCGCCGGAAAGACCTACTCGGAGATGGCCGCTGCCATGGGGATGACCAAGCAGGCGGCGCACAAGGCCGCGCGCGGCGCGCTGGGCAAGCTGCGCGCGGGATTGGAACGGCTGGGCTATCGGGGGCTTGCCACCGACGGCGGGCTGGGATCGGCGGAATCGAAAAAAGGCAGCGCCTCAGTTTGAAAATGAAGGGGGCAAAGTCACCGCCACTCAAGGAGCGGCGGTTTGTAACCGCCTCCCCAGAGGAGCACGGGCGCCCTCGCCTCTTGCCCGTTCCCCCACGCGCAGCGTCTTTTTGATCGAGTGGCTGCGCCAGCCAGAAGGGGTTGCAGGCGGGGGCGCCTGCAACGGCGGGCGAGGGCGCCCGCGCTCCGAGTCCGAGACATTGCCGAAAAAAATGCCCCGTAGTGGTTGACGCTTTTTCGCCTGATCGGTATAAACGGACATGGGCATGGTCCCGGCTCCCGATCTGTGAATCCTTTAAGTGACAAAATCAAAGCTGAATACCTGGTGCATCACGGCGGGCAGGTGCAGGGGCCGTTCGATTTGAATTTCGTCGAGGCCATGGTGATGGCGGGGGTTTATCCGGCGGATGTGCGGGTTCAGGTGGTGGGGGAGAGCAAAATCGCGCCTTTGAATCAAAGGAGGGGAGAAGCTTTGCTTCCCCCGGCTCCGCAGCAACATGAAATAGAAATAGAAGTTATTCCCGGTCTTTTTGGGGAAGAGGTTTTGTTTCCCCCGGCTCAGAAACAAGCCGAACCGCCTCGACTGACTTCCAGGCAAGAGCGGAGAGGGCGTCCTCTTCCAGTCCAAAATCACTCCGAACCACCGCCGTCGCCTCCCAAACCGCTTAGCACCGAAGCCAAATTCGCCTGGGGAGTGGGTATTGCGGGCACCCTGGTGTTGCTTTTGATTTTTGCGGTGGTTTCATCTTCCTCATCATCCAGGTCAGACATCTCGTATCCTTCCACCACCGCCCCCGATGGCCTGAACCACGCGCAGCATCGGGCATTGGACGCCGCCCGTGCCGCATCGGACGCCGTCCGCGCCGCCATTGCTGAATCCGTTTACAGCCCCACTCCGCCGCCGCCTTCCTATACTCCATCAGCTTCAACCTATTCCCCGTCATTTGGCTCCAGCAGTTCGATTGCACCGCCCAAAGAAGACAGCCAGATTTACCGTGACGCTTCCGGGCGGACTTATCGTGTCCCCAATTCCGCTTACTACCGCCTTTTGACGATGAAGTCGGCCTTGGATGCCAAGCAACGCCTCCTGGATGCCGAGGAAGCTCAATTGAAATCGCTTGCCGACGAACTGGATCGTGAACGACTTTATTTGAACCGGAGCAGCCAGTACTCCGTGGACGCCTTCAACCGGAAGGTGAACCGGGTCAACTCCCTGAACGACCGCCTGCAATCCTCGGTGAATGACTACAACCGCGATGTGAACGCCTTCAACGCCGAGTTGGAAAGGGTCGGCACGCTCATTCGATAAAGCTCATGGCGATTTTGGAAGAAGGGCAAAACATCCGGGACACCTACGAAGTGGAGCGCTTCCTGGGTGAGGGCGCGTTTGCCGAGGTGTACCGGGTCAAGCACCGCTTTCTTGGCCGTCAGGCCATGAAGGTGTTCAAGGCGGCCGGGATAACACTGCCGGACATCGAGGACATGCTGGGGGAGGCCATCATGCTCTCCCGCATCGGCCATCCGAACATCGTCCGGGTCTTCGACGCCAACACGGCCGAGACGAAGAAAGGCCTGTTCGGTTATTTCACCATGGAAAACGTGCCGGGCGGCAGTCTGGAGAAGTTTTGGCAATCCCACGGCACGACGTTTGTACCGGTGGAAACGGTGGTGGATGTGATGAAACAGGTCTGTCGCGGCTTGGCTGTCGCGCACCGGGAGCAGCCGCCGGTCGTGCATCGGGACATCAAGCCGCAGAACATCCTCGTCGGTTACGAGGCGGACGGTCTGCGGGCGCGGGTCAGCGATTTCGGCTTGGCCAAAAAGGTCAATCCCCTCACCCTGCTGGCCACCGCCGCCGGCACCATCAGTTTCAAGCCGCCGGAGGCCTTCACCGACAGCAAGGGCGACTCCTGCGCGGCGGACGTGTGGGCCATCGGCACCACGCTCTACCTGCTGCTCACCGACCAGCTTCCCTACAAGTTCCCCAGCGACCTGGGCTGGGGCAGCCGCGACCTGTTCAAGGAGGAAGTCCGTCCTCCCTCGGATTTGAACGCGGACGTGAACCGCGCGCTGGACGGCATCATCGCCAAGGCGCTCAGCATCGCCGCCGGAGACCGCTACGCCAATGCCATGGAGATGCTGGAGGCCCTGGAGCAATGGCGGCCCGGGACGGATCAAATTCCCGGCAAAACCACGCTGGCGGACGTCTCCAAGGCCGCTTTGGGTACAGCGCATTCTTCCCCCAACCAGCAGCTTGCCCAGAACATGGCCCGGCAGGCCTTCGATCTCAAAAAGCAGGGCCGCTTGGCCGAGGCCGCGGACGCCATGGAGGAAGCCTTCAACAAATGGCCGGACCTCCGGCAAAAGTACGCATCCCAGGTACGCCTCTGGCGCTGCGGCATCTCGATGTAATCCTTCCGGCTCATGAACCGTTCCTCCGAAACCAGCGAATGCCAGCCCCTCATGGAGGCTTGCACGCTGAATCTTTATGAGAAGAACATCTTCCGCATCACCGGCTTGCCGGTGGATGCCACCGCCAAAGAAGTCGCCCGTCAGGCGCAAAAGCTCCAGATGATGGAGGAAGTGAGTGGCGGGGCGTTGCCGCAGGCCGCTTTTCCCCTGAACCCGCCGCCCACCACGGAACAGATTCGCGAGGCGCTGGCGCGCATGAAAGAGCCGGAGCACCGCTTGGTGGACGAGTTTTTCTGGTACTGGCCGGAGCAGTTTGGCGACAGCAAAAACGATCCCGCCATCCGGGCCTTGCTGGCTGGGGACGGGCAAAAGGCGGTGGACATTTGGGTGGACAGGGAAAACGAAGGCTCGGCGACCGCGACGCACAACTTGGCCGTCATGTTTCACATGTTCGCCGTGGACTGGACCAATCACCATGTGGCCCATGACTTGGATGCGGGGCGCGATGAGAAGATCAAAGGCTATTGGAAAGACGCCTTTGACCGCTGGGAAGAACTGGCGGATTCCGACGATTTGTGGGATGTCGTCAAAAGCAGGGTGAGATCCCTTGAAGATGAGGCCCTGACGATAGGGTTTGTGCGCCGGATGCGCAGCCTGCTGCCGCAGGCATTCGATAAAATCAACGCGGAAGCCGCGCTCAAATTCGCCGAACTCAATGAGATGGGCTGGGCCGGGTATCATGTCGAGTTCATGCGCCAGACGCATCAGGGGCTGGACGATGTGGACAGCACGGCGGAATTGGTGCTGGCTCCCACTAAAAAACGGGTGGAACAACTAATTACCAGTGCTCAAGATCGAGTGGATAAACGACCCGAGAGCGGATTGTCATTGGCTGTCGAGTTGCTAAATCATTGTCAGCCACTCATGGCGCTCTTTGATCTTTTTCACGGCCCGGAAGCGCATCAAAGGTCTGATCTTTTTGATTCCGTAGCGGAGACGACTCTTTTGCTGGGCGCTCAGTATCGCCAAAAAACTTCGGATAATGAGAATTTGTTGCCGGTACTCAATCGATCGCTCGCCTTTGCATCCTCAACTCGAATCAGGGAAAGGGTTTTAGAGGCCGTTGATGTTGTGAGTGGCGATGTGTGTTACTCGAAGGCTAAGCCATTGTTCGACAAGCTGAAGTTGATTGATGAGAGCAAATCGTCCCCAAAAAGCCGCCTCGAAACATTAAAACAGCAGGTCCTTCCTCTCCTGCCAAGCACTGCTTCGACACTCCATCAATCTCCGGAAATTTACGGGAATCTTATAGATTCTGTTGCGCTCACTTTGCGAGCTATTTCAATCGATGCACATAACAACAACAGGGATTATGCCACGGCCGAGGAAGGCATCAACCTTGCGGCAAAATTTGCCTATAGTTCCGATGTAAAAACACGCATCCAAGGCGACATTAAAGCATTGAGGGACAGCAAATCAAATTACAAGTGCGCGGTCTGCAACGTCAATCAGGCCGTGCCATCTGCCGCCCAAAGAATTCCACTAACCTCGGTGCCGGCCCATCTAAAGTTAACGCTACCCCCAGAGGTACTTCGCCAAGGCTGGCTTGACATCCCCAGGTGTTTATCATGCAAATCAAACCAAGAGGCAAAAGCCTCCGGTGGTTCGGGCTGTTTGATCTTGGTTCTTTCGCCGCTTGGATTCCTCTGCCTTGCATTCGTCGGAGCCATCCTCATTTGGTCATAAATCCAAAGACTACCCGCAAACAACACCCCACCCTTTCTGCCAAATTCCTCCCTCATTAATCCAAGTCAATCTGAATCATGAAAATACCAGTGACCATCGACATTCAAGCGACGCCCTTTTCGGCTCTGGATCAGTTGGCTGCGGCTGTGCAGGGAGCCTCTGCTGACAGTTCCGAACCACACCCCAGGGAATCCGTTGATCCAACTGAACGTCAAGAGTTTATGAAGGCGCTCATTCAGGTGGCCGGACAAACATGGCGATTGGGAACCCTCCTTTTCGATTCCGATTCAGGAGAGTCCAAGGCCGAACTTTCATCCCAAGATATTCGAAAGCTGTCGAATGCGGTCGAGTCCATGCAGGAAGTGATCAAGAGTCTGGGCATTCGCGTGATCGACCGTTGTGGGAAGGATCACGACGACGGCTTGCCGGAAATCATCGTCACCGAGGAACCACGCGAAGGCATCAGCAAAGATCTCATCATCCGCACCATCCGGCCCACCATCATGTGGGGTCAGACGATGGTCCAGCGGGGTGAAATCGACATCGCAGTTCCCGTTTCAAAGAAAGACGAAAAATAATTCCCTGTAACCTCTCATGAGCAGAAGCACCATCGACTTTGGAATTGACCTTGGCTTGGAATATAGCGCCATTGCTGTCATGACGAAGTCGGGGCCGGAAGTGATCCGAAATTCCGATAATCAAGCGTTGACTCCATCTGCGGTATTCATCAACAAGCAGGGGGTGCTGCGTGTCGGCACCCGTGCGAGGAACGCCACCGTGGGGGAGCGCAGCCATGAGGACACCTACATCGAGTTCAAGCGGCAGATGGGCACGCCGCATCTGTATCGCTTCGCCTCCAGCGGCCAGCAGCGCAAGCCGGAGGAGTTGTCGGCGGAAGTTTTGAAGGAACTGCGCGCCTCGGTGGAGGCGAAAACGGGGGAAATCATCCAGTCCGCCGTCATCACCGTGCCGGCGGCGTTTGAACTGCATCAGTGTGACGCCACCCGGCGGGCGGCGGAGTTGGCGGGGTTGGTTGCCAGTCCGCTGCTCCAGGAGCCCGTGGCGGCGGCGCTGGCTTACGGCTTTCAGATCGATTCCGAAAAAGCCTATTGGCTGGTCTATGACTTCGGTGGCGGCACCTTTGACGCGGCGCTGATCAAGGCGGAGGAGGGCATGATCAACGTGGTGCATCACGGCGGCGACAACTTCCTGGGCGGCTCGGACATTGACTGGGCGGTGGTGGAGAAGCTGATCATTCCGCAACTGACGAAAAACTACGAGTTGCCGGGTTTTGCCCGCGGCTCGGAGCGCTGGGGCCTGGAACTGCGGCGCATCAAACATGCGGTGGAGACCGCCAAGATCGAGCTTTCCACCAAGGACAAGACCACCCTGTCTGGTGGGGTCACTTTCGAGGATGATTCCGGGGAGACGGTGGAGTGTAACGATCTGGTGCTGAGCCGGAGTGATGTCATCAGCGTGGCGGAGCCGATCATCGGGCGCTCGATGGAAATCTGCCGCCGGGTGCTTCAAGAAAAGAATTTGGGGCTGCAAGCGGTGCAGAAGGTGATCGTGGTGGGCGGGCCGACCAAGGCTCC
>CAZNKC010000266.1:0-6785 GCA_964573315.1 uncultured Verrucomicrobiaceae bacterium
GCACCCCCTGCTCCAGATGCGTCCGGATCACCTCCCCGTCCGCCACCTCGTCCGGTGAGCGGATCGCTTTGCCCGCCGCATTCAGGGTGTAAGAGAACCCGCGCGCCAGCACTGATTGCGGACCGAGCAGCCGCAGGCTGTCCTCGCGGTTTTTGACTTCGGCGGCGGCCTGCTCCAGACGGCGGCTCATGCCCTGCCGCAGGCGTTGCGCCAGCAGCGCCGCGCGGTGCTCCGTCTCCGCCAGCCAGCGCGCCGGGTGCAGCCGCTCCAGCCGCCGCGCCGTGTTCGTGTGCCGGTCTCCCAGCCGTTGCAGCCATGCCCGCGCCGTGTCACGCAGCCGCGTCTCCGCGTCGTCCGCCGACTGCTCGGCCTCGCGCAGGAGGCGGCGCGGCTCGTAGGCCAGCGCGCCTTTGCGGATCAGCGCCAAATGCCGCGCGTGGCCCTCCAGCGCCGACTCCACACGCCCCGACAGCCTTTTTCCCACCGCTGCGAAGTGCTTCAACAACTCCGCCTTGTCCGGCGCCAGCAGTTCCGCCGCCGCGCTCGGCGTCGGCGCGCGCAAGTCCGCCACGAAATCCGCGATGGTGAAATCAATCTCATGCCCCACTGCCGAGATCACCGGGATGGCACTCTCGAAGATCGCCCGCGCCACCACCTCCTCGTTGAAATTCCACAAGTCCTCCAGACTGCCGCCGCCGCGCCCCACCACGATGGTGTCCGGTCGCGGGATGCCCAGCCTGTCCGGATCGTTGAGCCGCCGCAGCGCCGCCGCGATTTCCTGCTCCGCGCCCTGGCCCTGCACCCGCACCGGAAACACCAGCACCCGCACCCACGGCGCGCGCCGGCCCAGGATGTTGAGCATATCGCGGATCGCCGCGCCAGTGGGAGAAGTCACCAGCGCCACCACGCGCGGGAACTTCGGGATCGCCCGCTTGCGCGCCGGATCGAACAGTCCCTCCGCCTGCAACCGCGCTTTCAATGCCTCGAACCGCGCCTGCAACGACCCCTGCCCCCGCGCCTGCACCTGCCGCACGATGAGCTGGTAATTGCCGCGTGCCTCATAAACGGAGACATCCCCCAGCAGCCGCACCGCCGCGCCATCCGCCAGCCGCACCGTGGCGCGCGCCGCGTTGCCGCGAAATAGTACGCAGGAAAGCTGCGCGCCCTCGTCCTTGAGCGTGAAGTATTGATGCCCCGACGCCTGCCGCCGCAGATTGCTCACCTCCCCCTCCACCCACACCGCGCCCACATGGGCCTCCAGCAGCGCGCGGATTTCCCGCGTCAGTTGCGTCACGCTCAACACTTCGTCGTCACCGGTCATGGCGGCGATCTTCACCCGCCGCCGCCTCCAGGTCAAATCTTCCAAATCACATTTGAACACCGGCCCGATCACCGCTTAACTGCGCCCTCATGCCAGCCCCCGCCCAGCAGGAAGACAACGACGCCCGGCTCACCCGCATCCTCAAGCGGGTGCGGCGCATCGAACTGCTCACCCGCGGCCTCATCAAGGAAACCCTCGGCGGCGCCTACCACTCCCGCTTCAAAGGCCAGGGCATCGAGTTCGACGACTTCCGCGAGTACCAGCCCGGCGACGACGTGCGCTTTCTCGACTGGAACGTCACTGCCCGCATGAACGACCCTTACGTGCGCAAATACGTCGAGGAACGCGAACTCACCGTCATGCTGCTCGTCGATGTCTCCGGCTCCGGCGACTACGGCAGCGGCGAGGACTCGAAGCGCGAACGCGCCGCCGAAGTCGCCGCCGTCTTCGCCTTCAGCGCCACCCACAACGGCGACAAAGTCGGCCTCTGCCTCTTTTCCGATCGTGTCGAGCACTACCTGCCCGCCCGCAAAGGCGGCTCCCACACCCTGCGCATCATCCGCGACATCCTCGACCACCAGCCGCGCAACCGCGGCACCAACCCCGCACCCGCGCTCGATCTCGCCCTGGAGCGCATCCCGCACCGCGCCCTCGTCGTGCTCGTGTCCGACTTCCTCACCCCCGATGACGCCTGGGAAAAATCCCTCCGCCCCGTCGCCGCCAAGCACGATGTCGTCGCCGCCCGCGTCATTGATCCGCGCGAACTGGAACTGCCGGACGCCGGGCGCGTCGTTTTGGAAGACCCCGAGACCGGCGAGCAGCGCGTCTTGAACACCTCCAGCCCCAGCGTGCGCCGCCTCTACGCCGAGCGGCTCACCGCGCTACGTGAGGGCCTCGACCGCCGCCTCAAGAAAAACGGTGTCGAACGTCTCGACATCCGCACCGACCAAGACTACGCCCCCGCCCTCACCGCTTATTTTCGCGGCCGCAAAAGGAGGAAAAGATGACCGCGCGGCTCCTCACCCTCGCAGCACTCGCCGTTTGCGCCCTGACGGGCCGTGCCTTCGCGCAACAAGCCCCCGGCGCGCCACCGCCGCAGCCCCTGCCGCACCCGGAACTGCCGCCCGTGCCGCAGCCGCCGGAGGGTCTTGCGCTCTGGGTTTGGATCGTCTCCAGCGTCCTCGTTCTCACCATGCTCGCACTGATCTTCTGGCAACTGCTGCGCGCCCGCCCGCTGCGGCCCGTGCTCCCGGCGAATCCCCGCCTGGAAACCCTGCGCGCCCTGCGCCAGCTCCGCACCGACGCCGCCACCCAGGATCCCGCCGAGACCGGCCACCGCGTCTCCGTCATCCTGCGCCAATACCTGCAAGACCGCTACCGCATCCCCGCCCCCAGCCGCACCACGCCGGAATTGTTCGGTGCCAGCGCAGCAACCCCGCCGCCGATTTCCTCCACCGGCCTGCTCGATCTGCGTCCGGCACGCACCGCCAAGCGCGCCGCCCCGGCGGTGTTCGCGCCGCTGGCCGAGCTTTGGGACCGCCTCGCCTTCGCCCCCCTGCCCGCCACCAAGAACGAAGCGCTCGCCCTCGTCGAGTCCGCCATCAAACGCATCGAAGAAGACCCCGCATGACCTCCTGGCTGTTCCCGGACATACGTTTTGCCTGGCCGCTGTGGCTGCTCGGCTTGTTGCTGCTGCCCCTATTCGCCTTCTGGCGCGGCAGGCGCGGACGTTCCCCCGCCGTGAAGTTCCCCATGGCCGCCCTGCTCAAAGACCTCGGCCTGCCCGCCCGCTCCGCGCGCGGCGGCTTCACCTTCGGCCTCGTCCTCACCTCCCTTGCCGCCGCCCTCATCGGCCTCGCCCGCCCGCAAAAAGTCATCTCCAGCGAGGAATCGAAGACCGAAGGCATCGCCATCGCCCTCACCGTCGATGTCTCGCTTTCCATGCTCATCGAAGACTTCCGCATCGGCGGCCGCCTCGTCAACCGCCTCACCGCCGCCAAACGCGTCATGCGCGACTTCATCAAAGCCCGCTCCAGCGACCGCGTCGGCATCGTCGCCTTCGCCGGCGCGCCCTACACCCCCTGCCCGCTCACGCTCGACCACGAATGGCTCCAGGCCAACATCGACCGCGTCCAGACCGGCGTCATGGAAGACGGCACCGCCATCGGCTCCGGCCTCGCCGCCGCCGCCCGCCGCCTCGACCAGCAAACCGTCCCCAGCAAAGTCGTCATCCTGCTCACCGACGGCGCCAACAACTCCGGCAAGCTCAGCCCCCAGGACGCCGCCCGCCTCGCCGCCACCCTCAACGTCAAAATCTACACCATCGCCATCGGCACCCCCGGCGTCCACATGATCCCCCTGCCCAATGGCCGCGTCATCACCTCCGGCCGCCAGGAGTTCGACGAGGAAACCCTCAAGGAAGTCGCCCGCATCGGCGGCGGCCAGTTTTACATGGCGCAAAACACCGACGCCCTGCAGGACATCTTCAACACCATCGACCAGCTCGAAAAAACCGAAATCAAACGCCGCATCCTCATCGAGACCGAGGAACTCTTCCACTACCCCGTCGCCCTCGCCGCCGCCCTCCTCCTGCTCGCCCTCATCCTCCGCCAGACCCTCCTCCGCCTCACCCCCGGCGCACTGGCGACGTGAAGGGAGAGTTTTGTGGCCGGTAGTCAGTGGACAGTGGGCGGTGATGAATCCTCCTCGTCCTCGTCCTCCTCCTCCTCCTCGTCCTCGTCCTCCTCGTCCTCGTCCTCCTCGTCCTCGTCCTCCTCCTCGCCCTCGTCCTCGTCCTCGTCCTCGAAAATCAGAGGTCAGATCAACAGGCACCCCCCACACATTCCATCCTGTTAATCCTGAAAAAATCCTGTCAATCCTGTCCAAACTTGCCCCGCTTCACTCAGGTTTCAGCCCCCAAATTTGATACCTCCCCTCCCGCACGCTCACCCCCGGCGGCCTGCCGTTCTTTTCAAACGCATCGTAACCCGGCTTCAACTCCTCCCGCCAAAACGCCTCCCACTCCTCTCCCGCCGCCCGCGCCAGCCGCTCCTCCGTCATCCGAAACGGAAACACATGCACTGGCACAGCCTTTTGCCCGCCGCGCAGCGCCGCCTCCACCAGCAGGTAAATCTCCTCGATCACCGGGTCCGTCATCGCCAGGCAGCCGATGCTCACATTGCTGCCATGCACCATGATCAGGCTGCCCGTCCGCCCATGATGCCGGTCGTAGGCGTTCGGATAGCCGATATTGAAGGACAAATGAAAGCGGCTCATCGGGTTCAGCCGGTCGCGCGTCACATCGTAAAAACCCTCCGGCGCCTGCATATCCCCCTCCCGCAGCTTCGGCCCCAGCTTCCCCGAATAGCTCGCGATGCGATACACGCGGAATTTCTCCCAGCGCCCGCCCTTCTCCTTGTCCATCCACAACTCCAGCTCGGACGACTCCTTGAACGCGCGCAAAAAAACCGGCGCGCCATAGCGCAACCCGCGCTCCGCCAGCGCCGCCTGCAACGGCGACTCCACCCGCACCCGCACCGCCTCCAGCCGCTCGCTGCCGATCACATCCATCCGCCATCCAAACACGCCCACGCCAAGAATCAACCCCAACGCCATCACTCGCAGCCAACGCCCGAAATTCAAAATTCGGGCTTCGGATTTCGGATTTCGAACTTTCGTTTTCACGGCACCGGCGCATCCCCCGGCTCCGGCTCATCCGGAAACCTCACCTGAACCGCCATCTCCGCGATCCCCGGCTGCCCCTGCAAAATCCATTTCCGCACAAACGCCTCCACCGACTTCCGGCTCGCCTCCCGCGCCAAGTCCAAGTGCCGCTTGTCACCCGCCCGCTTCTCCAGGCGCGGTGTCAGGTCTTTCTCCAGTTGCGCCAAATTCTCCGCCGCGTTGAACCGCAGCCAGCCGGAGGCCGACTTTTTCTCCATGCCCTCCGTGCGGATCGCCGGCGGCAGGGACGGACGCGGCATCGGTGCCAGCACCCGGCACTGCCCGTCGCGGATATCGATCCGCCACTCGTCGGACAGCTTCAAATGATAGCGATACACCACCGGCACCCGCACCTCCGAGATCGTCGTGCCCAGATAAAGCATCTCCCCGAACAAGCTGCGCGAGTCCGTCCGCGTGAAAGTCTCCTCCGTCTCCACCGTCGCCAGCTCCAGCACATCGCCCTCGGTGGAGATCACCCGCGTCACAATCTCCCGGAACGACTCCTCCACCGACCGCGACTGCAACCCATCCCCCAGCCGGTGCAGCCAGTCCCCCGCCGCATAGACCACGCGCGCCGATTCCTCGACGAACTTCCACGCCACGATCCCGCCAATCAAGAGCGCCGCCAGCAGCGTCAAAGCCAGCCAGCGCAAACACCCTCCGCGCCGACGCCCAGGCATTGACGCTGGCGTGTTCGTATCGGCTGGCGCGTTCTCCGTCATTCAGCCCTAAAATCCACATGTTCCCCACCGGATGCAAGCATTGATGACCGAAGGGCGAGATTGTATTCCCGCCCATTCTTTCGCGGGCGGAGGCGGCGCGGAGCCCCCCCCAATCGTCCTCGTCCTCGTCCTCGTCCTCGTCCTCGTCCTCGTTCTCGTTCTCGTTCTCGTCCTCCCACTCGTCCTCGAAAAAAGCCGAAGACGGGAACGAAAACAAAAAAACGGGGCCGGCAACCCGGCCCCGCACAGAGACACTACGAAGCGGAACGCGCTTACTTGCTCTTCTCGATCTTGTCTTCGAACTTGGCAGGATCAGCGTCGAACTTGCCTTTGCAGTTGTTGCAGCAGAAGGCCACGTCTTTGCCCTTGTGCTTGCTGGTCACGGACGCCTTCGCGTCCTTGCCGCTCACCGGGCAGACCGTATTGACCGGTTTCGCAAAGGAGATGCCGGCGCTGAGCACAAGGAGGGACAGGATGCAGGTCAGTTTTTTCATGTTGTCGATGGATAGTTAATGTTGTTGCCTGGACCGTCCAGGGTGGACAGTTTCGTTTATTATACTTTCACAAAAAGTCGATCTTGCATAGAAAAAACTGTTTCCACCTCCCTGAAAGCTTTTTTTGCTGACGCCGCCACCCTGCCCCGGGTCCCAAAAACCACGCAAAGGCAAGCCGCCCAGACGTGCGGACAGGATCACCCCCGCCTCGCCGCCGCATCCAAAGCCTCGATCAAATCCTCCGCAAACGCCGCCCATGCCGCGTCCACGGCAACAAGTTCGCCGTCAGGCTCCACCGCGCCGCGCCTTGCCGTCCAATCCCCGTCCAGAGCAGGTTGCTCCCGCACGGCAAAGATCATGTCATCATTAAAATCGAGTGAAAAGCGCATCGGCGATACTTGGATGGTAGATGCTAGAAGGGCCATCTCAACTCGCAAGTGTAATTTAAGAAAAATCATCGAATCGCCAGGGCTTGCGCATGGAGCGCACGCAGCCTGCCTGCCTTTGGCATGGTCCCGCGTGCTC
>CAZNKC010000267.1:0-6756 GCA_964573315.1 uncultured Verrucomicrobiaceae bacterium
CAGCTCGCCAATCAAAGCTGGGACGCCCTGGACGGGAGAGCGAAGGATGATTCCAGGCGGGCGACACGGGTGACCGTGTGCGGCTGCCGCCGCAATGCGTTCGGCGGGACGCCGAACGCAGCACGCGGGACGCGTGCGCTCCATTCACCCGCCTCGGAGAGGCGGGGTACTTTGATTTCCAAAAAGAGATGGCCTTGGCGGTACGTTCCGCACATGCTCTTCCAACCATCATGCGCTCGTCCTTTCTTTTTCTCTTCACCTGCCTAATCGCAGCCTTGTCATTGCCGGCCCTGGCGGAGCGGCCCAACATCGTCTGGATCGTCTCCGAGGACAATTCCATCCACTACCTGCGGCATTACTTTCCCGGCGGCGCGGAGACCCCGGCCATCGAGGCGCTGGCGGCGCGCGGGCTGACCTTTGACCACGCTTTTTCCAACGCGCCGGTGTGTTCCGTGGCGCGCACCACGCTGGCCACCGGCTGTTATGGGCCGCGCATCGGCACGCAGTTTCATCGCCGCAACGTCGAGGCGCCTTTGCCGGGAGGCTTGCGCTTGTTTTCCGCCTACCTGCGGGACGCCGGTTACTACGCCACCAACAACGCCAAAAAAGATTACAACGCCGTGGAGGGCGCGGGTGTCTGGGACGAGTCCTCCAACACCGCCTCCTGGCGCAATCGCCCGGACAAATCGCAGCCGTTCTTCCATTTCCAATCGCACCCGGAGTCGCACGAGAGCAGCTTGCATTTTGACCGGCAGTCCTATGAAAACGACAAGCCCGCCCACGACCCCGCCGTCGTCGCCTTGGCGCCTTATCATCCGGACACGCCGTTGTTCCGCCACACTCACGCCCGTTACCTGGACAACATGCAAAAAATCGACCGCATCGTCGCTAATACGGTGGCGAAGCTGGAAGCGGACGGCCTGCTGGAAAACACGTTCATCTTTTATTTCGGCGACCACGGCGGCGTGCTGCCGCGCGGCAAAGGCTACATCTACGACACGGGAGTGCATGTGCCGCTGGTGGTGCGCGTGCCGGAGAAATTCCGCCACCTCGCCGGAGACTTCGCCATCGGCGGCCGCGTGAAGGGTTTTGTGAGCTTCATCGACTTCGGCCCCACGGTGTTGAACCTCGCCGGCGTGCCGGTTCCAGAGGGCATGGACGGCAGGCCGTTCCTCGGCCAGGGCGTCACGGCGGCGGAGGTCAACACCCGCGATGACGCCTTCGCCTACGCCGACCGCATGGATGAAAAGTACGACTTCGTGCGCGCCCTGCGCAAAGGCAAATACCACTACATGCGCAGCTTCCAGCCCTGGCTGCCGGACGCGCTGCAAAACAACTACCGCTACATCAGCCTCGCCTTCACCGAATGGCGGACGCTGCACGAGCAAGGCAGGCTCGAAGGCCCGGCCCGCGCCTTCTTCGAGCCGCGCCCCGTGGAGATGCTGTTCGATTGCGAGGCCGATCCGCACAACGTCACCAACCTCGCCAACGATCCCGCGCATCAGGCCGCGCTGCTCGACATGCGCCACCGCCTGGGAGCGAAAATGCGCGCGCTGCCCGACCTCAGCTTCTACCCGGAAAGCCGCCTCGTCCGCGAGGCGATGACCGATCCGGCCGCCTTCGGCCAGACGCATCAGGCGGAAATCCAAACTCTCGCGGATATCGCAGACGCAGCGCTGCTGCCCTTTGACGAAGCCAAACCCCAACTGGAAACCGCCCTCGACTCCGCCAACCCCTGGCAGCGTTACTGGGCCGCGATGGCCTGCTCCGCCTTCGGCGAAAAAGCCGCCGGCCTCGCCGCCGCCATCGAACCCCTGCTCCAGGACAGCGAACCCGCCGTGCGCCTGCGCGCCATCGAGTTCCTCGGCGCCCTCGGCAAGATCGATCCGCAGCCCGCGCTCGCCGAACTCGTCAACACCACGGACGATCCCGTCTTCGCCGTCGAAGTGTTGAACAGCGTCGTCTGGTTCCGCGATCACTCCGGCGGCGCCCACCCCGCGCCGCGCGCCTCCTTCACCCCGAAGGTCCAAAACGACGGCATCGAACGCCGCCTCAACTACCTCGCCGGTGATCCTTATCCGCAGAAACCGAAAGGCGGCAGCAAGGGCAAAAAGGGCGGGAAGGCGAAAGGCAAATGATCAGTCCGCAGTCATGAAGAATCCCCACAACGACCGGCGGCGTTAAAGATCAGCCGAGGAGCTTAGTTATCGAAGTCCCTCAGCTAACAACACTGCTACAATGCAGCAAGCAGCCCCCGTCGCGGTCACCAACGTGACAATGCGAAGCAGAGTCCCGATCACCTTATGTGGCGCTGGCGGCATGCTTCTCCCTGCACTCATGGTAATGGACTCTGTTTCTTGGCCGCGTCAAGGATCAGGCACCGGCGAGCGGAAATCGTCGATGACACGGCAGATGCCATACGAGCCGTTGCCTGCATCCATTTTGTTCGGAATCCAACTCACTCCAAAAGGCAGAAAGAACCCGCTCCGAAATCTCAGCGTAATGCATCGCTGCATCACGAATGTCATCAGCAAGTTTTGGATGTCGGATGATCTGCATCGACTATGAGCGGCCGCAAGCCCTCCAAAACTCATCTTCGGACAGTCCCTTGAACCTGCCAGACTTCAAGTCCTGAAGGCGTTGTAAAGCCTCCTCATCACTGACGTAGTGAGGGCTAGAATCAAGATCCTCAAGGAGTGACGAAACTAGCTCCGCACGATCAAGCAGATCAAGCTTGGAGGCCTCTTTGAGCAACTCTGCGACTTGTGACATGGGTAAAGTGTAGCAGAAATGGGGGAACGTGCCAGCGTGATTTTTAGCCGAGCGATCAAGGTCAGCCGACCGCTGGGGCGGAGGCGGACGTCGACCGCGGGTAGCGGGCTAGAGTTACAGAAAGTATGGAAAACGCAGTGACAACAGCGGTTAGACGCCATGATGGCCTGGTTGGAGGAAGCGGCAAGCGGAGCCAGATTCTCTAGCCATCAGAGTCGCTGAATGGCGATGTCTCGAATATCAGTCGGCGAAACCGGCGGCTGCGGCTGCTGTGGAATGATCCGTGAGGCAATGTCCTGTTTCACGAGCACAAATATCCTGTGCATATCCTCGTAGGAAATGGTGAGAGTAGTATCAGGCGGAAAGGTGCTGGAAAGTAGCTTCAGGGACCGATGCTTATCGGCTGGCAAAAAGCCTTTGGCGTGTAGGATAACGTTTCGCAAGATGCGAAGATCTCCCATAATGTCGGATTTGATATCGCAGGCCGGAACTGAACCAGCAGTGGCCAATCGTGGGCGAACCTCATCCTCCCAGTAGGTAAACAGGAATACAAGAATAGCTCGTGAGTGCTGCTGATAGTTCATGCCACCCTCTGCATTCGCTGCCACATAGTCGGCTGCCCGTATGATGCGGTTATGAATGACATCCGGCTGCGATGGATCCTCATAGCTCGCCCAAACTACGGCTCTGCGGCCTGCCTCATTAGTGGTGATGTGCTGAGCTCGAGCAACGCGATGAACCTGCCTCTCCGTTCTGGTCGAATGCCCCTGAAATCCAGCCGCGGCATCCATGTAAACTCCAACCTGCAAGTTCACGAATTCGATGAACTCCCGAAGAATCTGTTCCTGATCTTGGTTAATCATTCGAGGGGGGCGTGACGAGTAACTAATTGGCCGACGAAAGGAACAATGAAAGAACCTGAACACAACGAAACTGAAACGCGGGCGGCTGCTGGTTGCAGCGCCTAGTTAGGCTATTGCGTGTTCATTTGGCGACTTTGGTTCCGAAATAGAATCCGAGTATTGTGGCGAGAGAGTGCGTTAAGGCTTCTGGAATATCCCTATTCATAATAGTTAGATAAATAATTGTAAGTGTAATAAATACGGCAAGAAATCCGGGAACTCCGACGGAGGCAAGAATTCGCTCAAGTAGCGTCTGCTGCTGTTTTCCGAGGTGTAGGGCAATCTCGGTAACATCTGATAAAAGGCGGGATCTGCCTGCGGCGTCGGTGAAGATATAGCACTCCTCGTCTTTGTCATCGTCGAAGTAGGCAACGATTCGCAACGTGCCGTCCAAAAACTCAAGGGCATCAACAACGCGATGGCCCGTAGAAGTTGTGTAGCTCTGCTTGACCAGCGTGATGGCTTGCTGATCGATCGGGGCGGGTCTGCTCATCGTGGAAAAGGAATGCGATGTGAGTGGCCTAACAATGTGAATTACAAACCAATTTATGTGTTTGTCAACGCCATTTTATACGGACGCTGAAGAAACTTGTGGCGAACACCTTCGGTTGGCGAAGCCAGCGTATCCAATACCGTTCAGCGAACCGAAGGTTTCGCTGAACTACTCAGCAATAGCCGACAAAATGTCGGAAAAGTACGGGATTCGGTTCATGAGTGTCGTTTTACACGACCATGCCGTGTTTCGTCAACAAAAATGCTGAGTAGTACTTCAACAATGGATATTGGAAGATGTATGCGAACAACACGGCGGGCGGTGGCACCCGCGCTCCTGGGGATCAGGGTTTCAGGAAGTGCTCGAAGAAGGCGACGAGGACGGCGTTGGACTCGGCGTTAGGGGCGTGCTCGGGGCGGTTGGTCATGAAGACGCGGTGGTCGTGGCCGAGCAGCTTGTTGACGGCGATGCTGTGCTGGAGGACGTGCCAGCGCTCCGGCGGGTCTTCGCTGCCGCCGGAGACGAGAAAGGGACGCGGGGCCATGAGGGCGTGTAGTTCGTGGAGGTCGCGCCCGGCGGCGCGCAATTCGGGATAGAGGCCGTGGGCAGGGTTGTCCGGGGTGACGAGGCCGCGCTTCCGCCAGGGGCGCGGATGCCAGCCGAGGTACCAGGGCTCCCAGTAGTTGATGCTGGGCCGGGTGTCGTCGAAGACGATGCCGCCGTCCGACCACGCGGCGCAGGCGAATTTGTCATACAAACAGGAGGCGAACATGGACCACTTGCCACCGTAAGAGTGGCCGGTGATGCCGATGCGGGCGGCGTCCACCTCGGGCCGCGCGGCGAGGACGTGCCAGGCGTTGGCGGCGGCGCAGGCCAGCATGGAGAGCGGCTGTACCGTGGCTTGATCGATGCCGGGATAATAGATGGAGTAAGTCTTGTTATTGGTAGTGGCGGTGGTGCCGATGGAGAGGCAGACGATGCCTTTTCTCACGAGTTGGAGGGCGAAGTCGCGGTGCGGTTTGTCGCTGAGGCCGGCGGCGGTGTCCGGTTCGTAATAGACGGTGACGACGCCCGGGGCGTTGGCGGCGCCGTCCGGGACCAGCAGCCAACCCTCCGTCACTTCCCCCGGCGTCCAGCGAAAGCTGATGCGGTCGCGGCGGTAGCCGTCCTGCGGCTCGCTGCGCAGGATCTCGGCCTGCGGTTCGGTGATGAGCGGCGGCCACTCGCCGAGCAGCTTTTGCCAGTCGCCGAGGATCTCCGCGCGGCGGCGCTGCCAGTCGGCGGCGGTGGCGACTCGGGAGCCGTCGTTAAAGATCAGCGGATCACGCCAGGGGGTAGGATCGGGTTTGAAATCCGCCGGTGGTCCGGCGTGGGGCGCGAGCACGGACCAAGGGTCGGCGGCGGCTGTTGAGACAGAGAGAAGGAGGGCGGAAAGAAGGAGTGAGGGGGAGAGGAAAAGCGACATCGCAGTCATACGTTGGCGGGAGGGGCGGCTTGCGTGGAACCTGCCGCGCCGGGCAGGCGGGCAAACATCGGGCTTTTTAGCGCTAGCGGGTGGGCTCCGCCAACACGGAGGTTCTTCTCACCGCCGGGATGCGTGAGCCAAGGAGGGGCGCTTACAAAGCGCCCCTCCTTGGCTGCCGCCCGCGTCGCAGTCCACAGACTTCGTCCCGCTCCGCTTGCTCTGTCCTTATCGCAACCTTCGTTCATCCGTGTCCCCGGAAAAGTCGGCGGGAATACAATCCCGCCCTCCGCGCAGCAGGCTCGCCATCAATGACCTCATTCCCCGGTTTTTGGCGCAGGACTTGTTGATTTGGGCTTGGCCGCGGAATGCTGGATCTCCCCGCGCCTTGTGCGGCTCGACAGCGGCAAGGATGAGGGGGTGGCTTGTGGGGCGAGCCGCTGGCTCGCCGTGGGGGATGGGTGCGACCGAGCCGGTCGCACCACAGGGCGCGCCGCCCACGGCTCCGCCCCTCAACTCTTCTGACATGATCCACTATTGTCTCAAATGCAAAACTCTCCGTGAACTCCGCGTTCTCCGTGCGAAAAGAATCTCCATGTCTGAAAACCTCCCTCTAAACGACCTCAGCGGCCTCATCGTCGATGCCGCTTTCCATGTGCATCAAGCTCTCGGACCCGGGCTGTTGGAGTCCGTCTATGAAGTGGTTCTCGCCGGCGCCCTCTCCGATCGCGGCCTCACCGTGGAACGGCAAAAGCCCATCCTCATTCGCTACGAAGGCAAAACTTTTGAAGAGGGGTTTCGCGCCGACTTGGTGGTGGAAGGGCGGATCATTGTCGAAATCAAATCCGTGGAGCAACTGGCCCGGGTGCACAAGAAACAGGTCCTCACGTATTTGAGGCTGTCCGGCCTGCCGCTGGGGCTTCTCATCAACTTCGGCGGCGAACTGCTCAAGGGCAACATCGAACGCCTCGTCGCGGGAAAGGTGGATGATCTCAAAGGGTGAGAAGAGGATTTCGCACGGAGTTCACTGTGGGAACTTCAAACAGAGGGGTGGTGCCCGTCAAATTTCGCCCATTGATTTTTCGGGGTGGATGCAGGTCTTCCTCTCCGCTCTCCACAACAATCCC
>CAZNKC010000268.1:0-6715 GCA_964573315.1 uncultured Verrucomicrobiaceae bacterium
GCCTTGCCGCTCTTGTCCGTTGTCTTCTGAGACCCGTTCTCGGAACACTTCTGGCGAGACGCCCGCGCCCCATGCGGCGTCACCTCCTTCCCGAGGGTTTCGATTGCCAATCGAAGCTACTTCTTGAAAAAATCCGCCAAACTCTGCAAACCGCGCTCATCCGCCGGTTTCATCGCTCCCGCGATGACCTCCTCCTGCAGCGCGCACAATTCGACGATGCCTTTTTTCCCCAGCTCCAACATCTCCGCGAGCTGCTCCGGCGAGAACGTCGCCTCCTCGCCGCTGCCTTGGATTTCCACGAACTGGCCCGCCTCGGTCATCACGATGTTGCTGTCCACGTCCGCCTTGGAGTCCTCTTCATAACACAGGTCGAGCAACCCCGCGCCGCCCACCATGCCCACGCTCACCGCCGCCACCTTTGTCTTGAGCGGCTGCCGGGTCAGCTTGCCTTTTTCCAGCAGCCGGTTGAAGGCGATGGCCGTCGCCACGCAAGCGCCGGTGATCGACGCCGTGCGCGTGCCGCCGTCCGCCTGGAGCACGTCGCAATCGATCCACAACGTGCGCGGCCCCAGCTTTTCCAAATCCACCACCGCCCGCAAGCTGCGGCCGATGAGCCGCTGGATCTCCGTGCTGCGGCCGTCCACCTTGCCGCGCGAGCTGTCGCGATCCTTGCGCTGGTGGGTGGAGTAGGGCAGCATGGAGTACTCCGCCGTCAGCCAGCCGCCGGGCACGCCCTGGCGCTTCATCCACATCGGCACCTCGTCCTGGATCGTCGCCGCGCAGATGACCCGCGTGTTGCCAAATCCAATCAGCACCGACGCCGTGGCATGAGGCGCCACGTCGGTGAAAAAAGTGATCTCGCGCAGTTGGTCCGGTTGGCGTCCATCGGTTCGTTCGGGCATGACACCGCTGTAACATCATTCCGGCTCCTGCCAACCTGAAATGCCGCCGCTGCTGCTCTTCAGGTGGCAAAAATATTCCCATTGACACTCTTTTCGGTATGAATATTCTCCATTTATGCAGTTCGAGTTTGATCCCGCCAAAAGCGCGAGCAATCTTGCCAAGCACAAAATCGATTTCATTGAAGCCCGGAAACTATGGACAGACTCATTCGCCACGGTTGTCGATGCCCGCAGCGATACAGAGCTGCGGTCTGCATTGATCGCTCAACTCGAAGGGAAAATCTGGACGGCTTTTTTCACCGAGCGGGAAGGGAAGACACGCTTGATCTCAGTGCGGCGCGCCAGAGAAAACGAAGAAAGGATTTATTATGAAGGCAGAGGAACTTGATGAGATTTTCGATCGCGGGGACGACATCACCCCTTACCTCGATCTTTCCAGCGCCCGGCGTCCCAACCTGGAGCAGAAGCGGGTGAACGTCGATCTCCCGGTTTGGATGATTCAGAGCTTGGACCGGCAAGCCGGCTTGATTGGCGTGACCCGCCAGTCGATCATCAAAGTCTGGTTGAGCGAACGAATCAAAGAGGAGCAAGCCGAAAGCGCCGCACCCAACGGCCTTCATGCCGGGCTGCGCTCGACGTGATCTTCTTTTCATCAAATAACCATTCGATCACACCCCGCGCCCGCCTGCGTCCAGTTCCGCTCCCACGGCCACGAACGCTTCCACCAGCGCCGTCCAATCCGCCGCAGTCGTTTCCCAGCCGCCGCTGACTCGCAGCACGCGGCGCAGTTCTTCCTCTCCCGCTCCCAGCGCCCGCACCACCACGGAGGAGCCTTCCTTGCCGACGCTGCACGCCGAGCCGGTGGAGATGGCGAAGCCGCGCCGGGACAGCCGGGTGAGCCATTTCAGGTTGGAATGCTCCGGCATGACCAGGAGCGAGGTGTTCCATAACCGCGCCGCGCCCGCGCCGATCACCCGCAGGCCGGGGAACGCCTCGCGCATCTGTTGTTCAAAAGCGTCGCGCCCCGACGCGTCAGCCGATCCCGCCTGCTCGCGCTCCTCCAGCGCCGTCACCATCGCTTCCACGCCGGGATAGTTTTCCGTGCCGGCTCGCCGTCCCGCTTCTTGCGGGCCGCCAAACAGCAGATTCACCCTGCGCTCCACTGTCGGCGGCAGCAGCACGAATCCCGTGCCTTTCGGTCCGCCGAATTTGTGCGCGCTCCCCGTCAAAAAATCGCACGCGCCCAGCCCCGCCGCGGGCAGCTTGCCGAGCCACTGCACCGCGTCGCAATGAAACGGCACGGACGCCTCGCGGCAGAGCGCGGCCAGCTCGTGCCAGGGTTGCAGGCCGCCGCTTTCGTTGTTGGCCGCCATCACCGACACCAAACCCGCGCGTACGCCGTGCTCCGCCAGCCAGCGCGCCACCGTTGCTGTTTCCAGCGTGCCGTGTTCGTTCACCGGCAGCTCGTCCACGCGCGCCGCGCCCAGCCAAGCCCGCGCAGCCTCACGCACGCTCGGATGCTCGACGGCGGAGAGCGCGGCTCTTTGATCCGGTCGCAGCCAGCGCGCTGCACCGGCGAAGACCATGTTATTCCCCTCGGTGGCGCCGGAGGTGAACACGATCCGCTCCGCCTCGCAGTCGAGCAGGGCCGCCAGCCGCTCGCGCGCCGTCTCCAGCGCCTGCGCCGCCAGCCCGGCGTCGCGATACAGGCTCGACGGATTCTGCCAATGCCGTTCCGCGGCCCGCAGCCACGCCGCGCGCGCCGCCGCGCTCAGCGGTGTGGTGGCGTTGAAATCAAAGTACTTTTCCCAGCCTGTGGCCATGCTCTATCAAGCAGCGGCACCCGCCTCCAGGCAACCGTCAATCCGCGCGGGCCGATGTGGGGCGAGCCGCTGGCTCGCCTTCATGATTCTCCTGGCCTGGGATTTCCAGAGTGCTCATGCAAAGTCTGGCGCGGCAGCGTTTTGGGTGCTGCGCTTGGCGCAGCTTTGGATTGGGGGGCGGGAGAGCCGCAGGCACGCTTTCTACTTTCAACGCGCTTGGCCGTTCGCATCCAAAGCGGTGTAAAGCCCCGCACTCCAAAATGCTGCCGCGCCATCGCGTGGCTCCAGACTGATTCACGCCACCAACTTCCCGGATGAACCGTTTCTCCATAAATGCAACCGTGGCCGCCACGGCTCCGGCGGCCCTTCACGGGACTCCCCGGCTAGGGAAGGTGTTTCAACCGGATGTCCTTGAATTCCGCGACGCAACGGTTGCCGTGATCTTGGAGGGCGATGACGCCTTGAAGCCGGCTGAAGACGCGGTCTTCGTCCACCAACTCCGAGAACACCACGCCGTTGATGATCTGCACGAGCTTGCGGCCCCGGCCGGTCACGATCAGATCGTTCCAGTCGTTTTCCTTGAACGCCTCCTGCACCTGCACGGGATCGGCCGCCTGCTCGACCGTGCGCGCGCCGTCCGGAGCGATGCGCACCCGCTGCCCGGCCAGGGACAGCTTCTGCCGCTCCGGCAAGGCCCACAGGGATTGATGCCAGAGGCCCATCTTGTCCCGCGGCGCCACTTCCACCTGATACCCCCGCACCTGCCAGTCTGCCAGGAGATCGCTGCGCACCTGCACTCCGGAGTTGCCGCTGGTGTAACGGAAGCGCAGGCGCAGCTCGAAGTTTTTCACTTCCCCGCCCCGCCAGACCAGCCAGTTCTTCCGCGGCCCGCCGCTGACGATCGCGCCGTCCCGCACGCTCCAGGCGCCGGGCAGGCCGTCCCATCCGCTCAAATCTCTGCCGTTGAAAAGGCTCATAAAACCTTCCTCATCCGGCTCGGCGGCCACCGGCTGCCAGGACGCCCTGGCGGCGCGCAATTCTCCGCTCAGGGAAGCCTTGAGCGCCGCGTGCTCTGCGCGATCCGCGACGTTGACGGTCTCCCGCGGATCGGTTTCATGATCGTAAAGCTCCACACCCGCCGCCGCCCCATCCGGGCCGCTCCATTCGGTGTAACGCCAGCGCTCCGTGCGCATCGAGTAACCGGTGATCTGGCCCGGTCGAAGAAACTGGCTGAAAGCCGCCGTCTTGCCGGGCGCCGCCGGATCCTTGAGCTGGGGCGCCAAGCTCCGCCCTTGCAACTGCACCGGCAGCGGCAGGCCGCAGAGATCGGCCAGCGTCGGATAAATGTCCACAAACTCCGCCAGCCCACGCGCCTTGCGGCCGGCCGTGTCCAGACCCGGAACGCTGACGATCAAAGGCGCGCGCGCCGCTTCTTCAAAATTGGTGGCCTTGCCCCAGATGCCCTGCTCGCCGAGATGCCAGCCGTGATCGCCCCAGAGCACGATGATGGTTTTCCCGGCGAGGCCGGACTGATCGAGCGCGTCCAGCACCCGCCCCACTTGGGCGTCCATATAACTGACGCAAGCCAGATAGCCGTGGAGAAACTTTCTCGACAGCGGTTCGGAGAATCTTTCCCCCGGCGCCGGCGTGCCGTGGTACTGGCGCATCTCTTCGGAATCTTGAAACGCGATCCCCGGCATGCCGGCGGGCGGCGCATCGTTTTCCGCCAGCTCCAGCTTGGCCGGGTCATAGAGGTCCCAATACGGTTGAGGACAGGCGAACGGCAGATGCGGCTTGATGAAACCCACCGCCAGAAAGAACGGCTTTTTTCCGTCCTTCAACCGGCCCAGCGCCTGCACGGCGGCATCGGCAGTGAGCGCATCGGGATAAACGTCATTGATGAGATCCGCCGCCTCCCAGGGTGGCCCTTTGACGCTGTCCAGTGCCGGTATTTTTTTCTTCTTGCCGCGCTTGGCTTCCTCCCAGAGCTTGCGAACCAGGGCGATGTTCTCCGGCAGCAGATACTCGCGCGTGCTCGGCCCCATGCCGAAGGGCCGCCACAGCGGTTCCGACCAGGAGCCGGCGCCGTCCTCGTCCCAGTGATGGATTTTGCCCAGAGCCAGCGTGTGATAGCCATGCCGTTTGAAATGGCCGGGCAGCAACACCGCCTCCGGTTGTTTTTCCCGCAGGTGCGTGGCGTTGACCGTCACTCCCGTCGCATCGGGCCGCAAACCCGACAACAGGCTCGCCCGGCTCGGCCCGCAGACCGCCTGCTGCACGTAAGCCCGCTCAAAAACCACGCCACGCGCCGCCAGCCGGTCGATGTTAGGCGTCTTTGCCACCGTGCTGCCATAGCAGCCCAGCAGGGGCTTGAGATCGTCCGCGGCGAGGAACAACACGTTGGGCCGGTCATCCGCCGCTGCATCCGCCGCCGCCAGCAACCAGCAGCCGGCCAAGGCCATCATCATGCTCTTGCGCTTCATAGCTATCAAACTCGCAAGAGCCGCCCATCTATCACCATAAAACAGAGTTGAGAGTTGGTGGTTGAGAGACTGGAAAAACTATCAACACTCAACTCTCGACTCTCAACTTCCTTTTTCGGATCACCCAGCCAAGGTGAAATGCGGGATGCCCAGACGCTTGGCCACGCGCAGCGGACGCCTCAACGCCTCCGTCATGCGCGCCGCCTCGTCGTCGCCGCGCAGATCCTTGCAATCCGGGTGCGCTTCCGGCGCGGCGATGAGGCCAAGCTGGTGCAGCACATGCGCCGTGCTGTGCTTGTAAGCGGCGGCGCTCAAACGGTCGTCGAGCCGGAACACCAAGTCCTCGAACGATTGAAACGCCTCGAACAACTTATAGACGCGCGTGTCGAAGTGGCCGGAACCGGTCTTGAACTTCTTGTCCGCCACCGAGTCCAGCAGCCACATGTCGCGCGCGGCGCAGATCAGCGGGCAGGCGCTGACGCCGGCGCCGATGAGCAAAGGCAGGCCGAGCCGGATGGCCGTGGGGATGCCGTAGTCGTCGCCGCTGTGTGGGGCGAACGGCAGGCCCAAATCCTTGCACATCGCCGCCCAGTAGAGGAAGTGCGGCTCGTCCAGTGTGCTGATTTTACCGCCAACGTACTTCGGATGATTGGCGATCTGGTGCAGCAGCCAAGGCTCGTAAGGCGTGGCCCAGGGCACGAAAGACGGCTCCAGCGCGTGCGCGATGGCGGGCAGCGTGACGTGCTCGGCGATCTCGAAATAGGCATCCCGCCGCGCCTCCGGCTCCAGTTGGTTGAGCAGGCGCGAGGTCATGATCATCACCTCGCCGTTGTCATAGGCCTGCGCGATGTCGAGCAGCCGATGGTAGCGCTCCGCCTTGAAACCGCTGTCGTTTTCCGCCCCGCGCGCGGTCACGCCGGCGATGAAGCGGTCGTCCGGGAAAGCATCGCGAAAACGCTTGATGACCTCGGCGTAGAGATCGTCGCTGAGATCGAAAATGTAACCAGTGTCGGCGTTGAGGACGAAGACCGTCTCCACGCCGTAATGCGCGCCGCACTGCCGCATCCAGTCGATGCTGCGGACAAAACCGTCCCAATCCGGCTGGCGATCCTTGAACGGCAGCAAGGTGGCCACGCACAGGCGCGCCTTCGTGGTATGGTCGGTCAGCGCCTCCTCGGCGGTGTGCGCCCACACGGTTTGGCTCCAGGGCGTGTCGGGCTTCAGATCGGCGGGATGGGAAATGAGGTCAGGCATGATTGTTCCCGTGCTATAAACAGGATGCGGCACAGCGCAAGCCTCTCAGGCCTGGAGCGCACGCAGCCTGCCTGCCTTTGGCATGGTCCCGCGTGCTGCGTTCGGCGTCCCGCCGAACGCATTGCGGCGGCAGCCGCACACGGTCACCCGTGTCGCCCGCCTGAAATCATGCTTCGCTCTCGCGTCCAGGGCGTCCCTGCTTTGCGTTGGCGAGCTGCGCCAACCCTGCGTGTTCGCTGCGCTCAATCTTTTC
>CAZNKC010000269.1:0-6685 GCA_964573315.1 uncultured Verrucomicrobiaceae bacterium
TCGGACTCTGGGTCGATGTCGGAACGGAGGGATATTTCACCGATCTGAGAATCCAGCCGGAGTGAGCCAACCGCATTAGGACAGCGCCAAGGGGATGATACGGAGAAGTCATTCGCTTTCCAAAATTTCAGTGCTTAGAAGAGTGTCCGCCGAAACCACGGCGAGACAGTTCCGTCCGGCTCAATCGGCGGCAGCAGGGTTTTCTTGAAACCGCGCTCGCAATGCACGAGCACGGCGGTGTGCTTGGGCAGGCTGCGGAGGATGTGCGGCTTGATCTTGTGTTCCTCCTGCCCGGCGCGAAGCGACCACAGGAAGCGCGGCGGAATAGACGACGTCGATAACCTCAGCAACAGAATTTCCTCGCGTGGCAGACGCAGTTCATCGAGCGCGATTTGATAGGCTTGAGAACTTGGCTTGAATGTTTTCTTGGCATCCGTGCTGTATACGCCGTCGAACGCTCCTTCGAGACCGGATGCCGCCAATCCTGATCGGAGCATCTCCTCTGTCATATTGGAAAGGAACACTACCTTGACCGCCTCTCCATCGGCATCATCCTGTGTGCGGAGAAGACCGATGTGGAAGTCGAGTTTGCATTGAAATCGCAAACCAATCCCATCGGAGTGCTCGAATACCCGTTGCAGGACGATCTTCCGGCGGAGTTCAAGGGAAAGATGCCGACGGTCAAGCAGCTTGCGGACGTGGTGCGAGGGGCATTGCCCGGAGGCTTGTAATAGCGAGCGCGTTGTCGAATACCGACCATCTCCCGGCGTTCAGTGCTTAGGCGGAAACTTGCGAAGCTTGCGCTGCAAGGAGCGCCGATGCAGGCCCAGCGCCTCTGCGGCGTGGCTGATATTGCCCTCGCAATCAGCCAACACCCGCTGGATGTGCTCCCATTCCAAGCGACCCAGCGTGGGCGGCGCTGCGGGTAAAGGAACCGGAGGCGCTTCGGCAATGCGCTCGCGGGTCAGCGCATGCAGGATGCCTGCGGCATCCGCTGGCTTGGTCAGGTAATCCCACGCGCCGAGGCGCACGGCTTCCAGTGCAGTGGCGATGCTGCCATAGCCGGTAAGCATCAGCACGCGAAGCTCCGGCCATTGCTCGCGCAATTCGCGCAGGCAGACGAGACCGTTGGCGCCCGGCAGATTCAGGTCCAGCACGGCGGCGGTAGGATGGAATTGCCGGCTGATGGTTGCGGCTTCCTCCGCTGACCGCGCAACGGCCACGGCGCTGCCCTGGCGCTGGAGCGCTCGCGCGAGACGCTCCAGATAGATCTCGTCGTCATCGACCAGCAGGATGCGTTCGGCGATCTTCATGGCAGCAAGGCGGAAGGCAGAGAGGGCAGCCGCAGGATCGCGCGCGTGCCGCCTCCGGGGTTGTCTTCGTGGACGAGGGAGCCGTGCAGCCGCTGCGCCAGCGTACGGACGAGATAGAGGCCCAGCCCCATGCCCTGGCGCGGCGCTTTGGTGGAGAAGAACGGCTCGCCGACCCGGCGGCGCACTTCCTCGGTCATGCCCGTTCCGCAGTCGCTCACGCGGAAGACCGCTGCTCCTTCATCCGACGCGATTTCCAGCAGCACAGGGCTTCCGGACGGCGAAGCCTCCAACGCATTGCGCACCAGCACCACCAGCCCCTGCAAGACCGGCTCCACCGGCAGCAGCCAGCGGGCGGCGGACGACGGCGCGGGAATTTCCAAACGGGCATTTTCTTCCGCGGACAACCGGCCCCGCACCTGTCGGGCCACTTCTTCGCCGGTGCAATGCCGCGCGGCTTCGCCCAGGCCGGAGGTGGTTTGCTGATGCAGGCGATCCAGGATGGCCCGGCAACGGTCCACTTCCGTGCGGATGAGGTGCGCATCGGCCAGCCATTCTTTCCGCGCCGCATCCGGCGGCTCGTCCATGCCCAGCTCCGATTCCAATTCGCTGCTGGCCACCGCGATGGTGCCCAGTGGCGAGCCCAGCTCGTGCGCGACGCCGGTCGCCAGCGTGGCCAGCGAGGCGAAATGGGCCGTCTCCTCCTCGCGTCGGCGTGCGGCCTCCAGTTCCTCCTGCTGGTCCCGCCAGGCACGCTGCAGGCGATGCACGAAAACGGCGATGCCGACCGCGGTCAGCACCATCGCCACCGCCATGCCGTGCAGGTGCAGCTTGTAGAACGAGCAGCCGGTTTCGATGACTCCGTCCGGTCCCCGCAAGGGAACGAACCATGCGTGGACCACCGCATATCCGGCAAGGCACAGCGCCACCGCCGCCGCGAGCCATGCCCCCGGCAGCGCCATCGCCGCCAACGCCACGAACAGCAGATAGAACGAGCTGAAGGGATTGTGCGCCCCGCCTGTCAGGTAGAGCATCGCGGTGAGCAGCACGATGTCCCCCGACAGAACGAAGAAAAGATACCGATCACTTTGGTGGCGTAGCCCGTGCCGTTGATCGAGCAGCATGCTGTTGCTGAAGGCCACCAGCAAAATCAGTCCCAGCAGCGGCATCCACGGCAGATCCAGGCGCAGCACCCGCCACGAAACCAGCATGGCCGCCAATTGCCCGGCCACCGCCACCCAGCGAAGGCGCAGCAGCCAGCGCAGCGTGATCGCATGGCTGGGACTGGATGATGACATGGCCGATGGGCTGACGCCCCGCCGACCATAGCACATTCCACGGGTGCCTCCTCCCCAAACCGTCGTTCCACTGCGGCTTTTTGCCGCACCGTTTTCCGCCGCTGCGACATCTTGCCATCTCGCCCGCCGCCGGAACCGGGGGCATCCGTGAGGCATGGATTTTCCGCCCTACTATCTGGACCACATCGCCTCCGGACGGCTCGTCATCGGCATCATTGCCTCGATCCATGTCCTCATCAACCATCCGCTGGCGGTGGGAGCCTACCCGCTCCTGTGCTTCATGGAATGGTGGGCCTGGCGGAACCGGCGTCCGGACATCGACCAGCTCGCCTACAAGATCACGGGCATCGTCTTCGTTGTCACGACCACCGCAGGAGCCATGACCGGCGTGGGCATCTGGCTGTCCACCTCGCTTTTTGCGCCGTTCGCCATCGGCAGCCTGCTGCGCGTGTTCTTCTTCGGCTGGTTCGCGGAGTGGCTGGTATTCATTTCGGAGGTCTGCCTCATCATGTGGTGGTTTCTGAGCTGGAAAAAGGCCGACACTCCGGAAAAGAAACGAAAGCACATCAAGATCGGCCTCGCCCTCGCCATCATGTCCTGGCTGACGATGGCGTTGATCGTGGCCGTGCTCGGCTTCATGATGAACCCCGGGGATTGGAGCCAGACGCGGGCCTTCATCGACGCGATGACCGCGCCGCTCTACGTGCCACAGCTCGCTTTCCGCACCGCCTTCGCCTTCATGACGGGCGCAGTCTTCCTCTGGTTCGCCGCGTTCTTCTTTACCAAAGGCAGGCCCGAGACACGGGAGTGGATCGTGGATCGCATGTCCCACACGACTCTGGTCTCCCTGATCTTCGTGTTCCTGTTCGGGACCTGGTATTGGAGCCAGGTGCCCGAAGCCATGAAGGCGCACAGCGCCGTGGCCATGCTCTCGCAGAGCTTCAGCGGCTGGTATGGGCAATTCCAAACCATCCTCGGCTGGACGCTCGTGGCCTTCGCCTGCATCGCCATGGGAGGGATCACCTTTCCGAGGGCCATCCCCCGCGTGGCGCTGCTGATCCCCACCATCATGGGCATCTGGCTACTGGGGCACTTCGAGCGGACACGCGAATTCCTCCGCAAGCCCTGGGTGCTGGCCGACTACATGTATTCCAACGGCGTGCGGAAAGACGAACTCGCCTTTCTCCAGCACGAGGGCATGCTCAAGCATGCGACCTTCGTCGCCCATCGCGAAGTCACGGAGGAGAACCGCGCCAGCGCCGGACAGGATGTGTTCATGATGGCCTGCTCCCGCTGCCACAGCACCACCGGCCTCAACGGCGTCATCGAGAAATTCACATCCATGTATGGCGACAAGCCGTGGGATGACGCCGCCATGGTCTCCTTCCTCGGCACGATGCACCAGACCAGCACCTTCATGCCGCCCTTTCCCGGCACCACCGCCGAGAAGGAGGCGCTGGTCGCCTACATCCAGCAGCTGCGCGAAACGCGCGAGCCTCTGCGCGGGGCGCAGACAGCCGGAATCCGCCTGCCAGCCCAGGCCAAGGCGGCAGAAGCGGCCCGCGTTTCTCCCTAGGCGCTGGACGAACTGCGACGGATCCCCGCAGCCGCGTCTCCCTCATCCAACTGACCCAACGCATTTCACCCTCATGGATTTCACTTTGCTCGCAACCGTCCCGACCCCGCGCGATCTCCCGCTGCCCCAGCCTTTGCCGGAGAGCGTGCTGCAAGTCCTGCTTGTCGTTTTCTTCCTCGTCCACATCTTCTTCGTCAACCTCACCGTCGGCGGATCGCTAGTCGTGTCGTGGTTCGAATGGTTGGGACGCCGCCGGCCGCGCTACGACCTCCTGGCGCTCGAGTTCGCCAAGACCGTTACCGTCAACAAGAGCCTCGCCGTCGTCATGGGCATCGGCCCGCTGCTGTGCATCAACCTGATCTATACCGTCCAATGGTATGGAGCCAACGCGCTGACCGGCCACGCCTGGCTCCTGCTCGTCCCCTTGGTCACCCTGACCTTTCTGCTGGCCTATCTTCATAAATACACCTGGCACCGCTGGGAGCACGGCGGCTGGAAGACCTTCCATCTCTGCATCGGGATCGTCACTTGCCTCCTCTTTCTGGCGATCCCCTTCATTTTCCTCGCCAACGTCAACCTGATGCTTTTCCCCGGCGAATGGGAAAAGGTGAAGGGGTTTTTCTCCAGCCTGAGGATTGGAAATGTGTTCCCGCGCTATTTCCATTTCATCCTCGCCTCGGTCGCCTTGGCAGGCTTCTTCGGCGCGGGCTGGTTCTGGCGGAGCACCGTGGCGGCCAAAGTTCCCGGCTTCACGCGCGAGGAGTTGCGCCGTGTCTTCTACCGCATCGCTTTCGTCGCGACCCTGCTGCAGTTCGTGGCCGGTCCCGTTCTTCTCCTTACGCTGCCATCGGTCGGCGTCACGCCCCGGCTCTATCAGTTGATCCTGCCGGGCGCGGTGCTCGGGATCGGGCTCGCCATGATGCTGCGGAGCAAGATCCGCGGCAGCGATGCAGGATTGGCGTCTGGCTACACCATGTTGTGCCTGCTTTTCACCGTCATCGTTTTATTCATGGGGTCCGGTCGGCACGCCTATCGTGAAGCTGCCCTCGCCACGCATAAGGAGGAAGTCCGCCAGCGCACCGCCGCCTACGAGCAGGCGCTCGATCAGTACCGGAAGGACAACCCCGATGCAGGTCTTGCGGCACCCCAAGCCCAGACCGGTCAAGAGCTCTTCATGACCTGCGCCGCCTGCCACGCGCCGGAGCAGAATCTCGTCGGTCCCTCGCTGAAGGAAATTGTCAAAATCTACGCCGGCAACCCCGATGGCATCGTCACTTGGGCCAAAGCCCCTGGCAAAAAACGCCCCGACATGCCTCAAATGCCGCCCTTCGCCCATCTTGGCGACGATGCCCTTCGCAGAATCGCCGAATACATTCTGGAAACTGAAAAGTGACTCGGAGGCATGGACATTTCTCGCTTCAGATGACTGCCTTGTCATGATTTTCACGAATACGCAAGCGACTTCGCAGAGACGACGCCACGCTAGATGCGAGTCCATGCACTCTCCACGTTCGAAACCAAATTGCCATCCTCCCTTCCAACTCAATCTGAGGGGACAGGGGCCTCTTGAATCCTCGCTCGTAGCGGGCCGCTCTGAACGACTATCGCCCCGACGCAATCCCACCCTTTGCTATGGGCACGGTGACTTTACTTCAACCCCAGATTACCAATGAAGAATTTGAACCTAATCGGCCCACAAGTCAGAAGATTGCGAATGCTGCGGGGATGGACTCAGCATGATGTGGCGGTCAAATTGCAAATGGCCGGATGGGACATAACGCGCGGGACATTGGCAAAAGTCGAGTCAAGAAGAATAAGGGTAGGTGATGCCAATTTGTTTTTTCTGGCCAAAGTCTTTGAGGTTCCAGTTCAAGAATTGTTTCCGCCAGTTGATCCACAAGATCCAAACCTCTACGAAACGCTCCGAAAGCTGATGCTCAAAAGCTACTAAAGTTTCAGAATATACCTTTCGAAAACCAAGGTGACACGCTTCCGTCCGGCTCAATCGGCGGCAGCAGGGTCTTCTTGAATCCACGCTCGCAGTGGACGAGCACAGCATGATGCTTGAGCAGGCTGCGGAGGATGTGCGGCTTGATCTTGTGCTCCTCAAGCTCCGAAAAATTGCTGGATTGACGGCCACCGGAGTAGCCCCACGACTTCTTGATGACCTTCTTCTTGCCGAGGAAGTCGGCGCTTTCACTGGCTCCCTCCTCGTCCGCCGCACGGAAGATCATGCGGTTGCGCAAGTTCAGCGTAAGCACGCGGGCCTTCTCGCGGCCCGCCGGTTGGGTGCAGCGCCTTCGGCGATTTAGTCTTTCGAGGATGGGTAGCCCGCTGAATTCTTCGCAAACTCTATCAGCTGCGCCGCAGGGTTGGAAAGACGTGAAGGCACCCACGCCACACCCACAAGAAGAGGAGGAGGTTTTGGAACCATCGGGATCAGCTTGATCCGCGGGCCGGTGGTGAACTCCAGGCTTCCGGGCAGGATCGCCACGCCAGTG
>CAZNKC010000270.1:0-6677 GCA_964573315.1 uncultured Verrucomicrobiaceae bacterium
TCACAATAGGCGGTTACAAACCGCCTCTCCTTGGCTTCCCTCTTGAACTATTCCGCCCGTGCCAGCCGGGCGGCGTAAAAGCCGTCGCTGCCGGGGGGCTGGCCGGGACGGATGCGGAGTTCCTCTTCCAACGCCCACTCTTGCGGAAGCGCCTCCAGGAAGCGTCGCACCTGCTGTTCGTTTTCGGCGGACAGGATGCTGCAGGTGGCATAGACGAGCTTGCCGCCAGGGCGGACGAGTTTGGAGTGCTGCTCCAGGATTTCCGCCTGCACCGCTTGCAGGCGCTCGATTTCCTCGGCGCTGAGTTTCCATTTGGCGTCCGGGTTCCGCCGCAGCACGCCGAGGCCGGAGCAGGGCACGTCGAGCAGCACGCGGTCGAAGGCGCCCGCCAAGCGCTTCAGGGTCTTGCTGCCTTCGATGAGGCGCGTCTCCACGCAATCCACCTTGGCCCGCCGCGCGCGCTTGCGCAGTTCGTCGAGCTTCCACTGATGCACGTCCAGCGCCAGCAGGCGTCCCTTGTTTTGCATCAGGCAGGCCAGATGCAGCGTCTTGCCGCCGCCGCCCGCGCAACTGTCCGCCACGCGCATGCCCGGCTCCACCTGGAGCAGCGGCGCGATTTTTTGCGAGCCGGCGTCCTGCACTTCGAGCAGCCCTTCCTTGAACGGCGCGGAACCGAAAACCTGCTGCCGCTGCCGCAGCTTCAGCGTGTCCTCCATGCCGCGCACCGGCACGGCTTCGATCTCCTCCTCCGCCAGCAGCGCGATGACCTGCTCCGCCGTGGCGCGCAGGCTGTTGACGCGCAGAAAGACCGGCGCTTGGTCGTTGAGCGCCTTGCGCGTGTCCGGCCAAGCCGCGCCCAGTTGCTCCGCAGCCAACTCGTCCAGCCAGTCCGGGAGGGAGGCCCGCAGCGCCGGCGGCACCTTTTCCTCCGCGCGCGCCAGCACGGCGTCCACCTTCATGCCCTTGGTCTCGTCGAAGCCCGGGCTCTCGTTGCCCTGCGCGATCCAATAAGCCGCCCACACCGCCCACAACTGCCGGTCGGTGATGTCGCCCAGCGCCTTGTCGTTGAACCCGGCCAGATGCCAGTGCCAGCGCCACCAGCGCACGATGTCATAAACCGACTCCGCGAACAGCTTACGGTCGCGCGCACCCCACTTGCGGCGCTCCTTGAAAGTCCGTTCGATGACGCGATCCGCGTACCGCCCCTCGACGAAAATTTCGCGCAAGGCGGCGATGATCTGGGCTACAAGATGGTAGTGAAGTCGCACGCTGTTTTAGAACACCCGTCTGGGGGGGGTTGCAACTGGAGGAAATCCGAAGCCCGAAATCCGAATGCCGAAATTCGGGCTTCGGATTTCGGATTTTCAAAAGTCACCGCCTGATCTCCACCACGTCCCCCACACGCATTTGGGCGAAGAACGCCTTCGCTTTCGTATGGGGCAGGCGGATGCAGCCGTGGGAGGCGGGGTAGCCGGGGACGTTGCCGGCGTGCATGCCGATGGAGCCGCAACTCAACCGCATGAACCACGGCATCGGCACCTTGTAAATGGTCGATATCCAGGATGAATGCTTGTTGGTGATGACGAAGGTGCCGGGCGGCGTGGCGTAGCCCTTGCGTCCGGTGGAGACCGACGTGGTGTCCACCACCTCGCCGTCGCGCAGCAACTCGGCGCGCTGGCGGGAGAGGTTGATGACGACGCGCTGGTCCGGTTCGTCTCCCGGGCGCCGGCCCAGCAGCACTTGCATGACGTAGGTGTAGCCTTGCGCCGACGCGAAGTTGATCGGGTAGCGTTTGTACAGTTTGGAAAACACGTTCACCCGCGCGCCCGCCTTCAACAGCAGTTCGATACCGGCCACGTCTCCATGCGCGGCGCAGATCATCAGCGGCGTCAACTCGCGATCCCTCTCCAGGGAGTTGCGCAAATCCTTCAAGGACTGCTCCTCGATCAAAGTTCGCGCCACGGGATAGTGGGAACGCGGATCGGGATCGGCTCCGCGTTGTAACAACAGCCGCATCCCTTCCGTCTGCCGCCGCAGCGCCGCCAGCACCAGCAGCGGCTGGCCTTCGACGGCGCAGGGTGACAGCAAATCCACGTCGGCGGCGCACAGCAGATGCAGCGCGCCGTATTCGCGCAAGCGCAGCGCCGCCGCCAGCGCGCGGTCGCCGCTCGCCGTGGGCTCGTCCGCCCAGGCGCCATGCGCCAGGAACTCCCCCAGCCTGTCCTCGTCCGCCATCAATACCGCCGCATAGACCGCCGGCACGCCCGCGCGCAGCGTGATTTCGATCCACAACGCATCCAGCGTCGCCACCAGACGATCCTCGAAGACCGGCCAGTCGATCTTGGCGGCGGCGGGCAGCACCACGCCGGGGGCTTTTTCCGAGGGTTCCGAAAATTCAGATAGGCTTACTATTTCTTCCGGCAAACCTTCCCGCGCCGCCGCGGTCGAAATCAACAACCCCGCGCAACCGCACCAAAGCGCTCTCGTTAAAAGAAAATGAACGGAGACGCCCGCGCTTCTTGCAAGCGCCCGGCCAAACCGATTCATGATGTTTTGCATGGAGGCTCCAGAGATAAGAGTTCTCGCTAGATCAGCAAAAGGTGGCGGAATGTCAAGAAACGATGCCGTTTTTTCCGGCTTTTTACGGGAGCTTCACATCAAAGTTTGCCCTGCTATGCGGGCGGCATGGCACCGGCGACTCGGCGACGCTCCAAATCACAACGTCCCGCCGCGCTCGAAACGCGGCATCAAGCGGACGCGCCCGGCCGAGGCCGCGCCTTCGATCAGATCCAACGTCATCTTGGTGACGCGGCGCGCCCACTCGCGCGAGTCGCTGGCGTAGCGCGCCACCTCGGGGACGGCGTGCTGGAGAAAGGCGTCGTCATCGCGCGAGATCACGGCGGCGTCCTCGGGCACGCGCACGCCTTCGCGTTGCAGCAGGGTCAGCACGGTGAGCGCATGGGCGGAGCGCGCCACCAGGAAGCCATCCGCCGGTTGCCGGGCTTGGCTGGCCGCGCGCACCTTTTCGCACAAATCCTTCATGCTGCCGTCATGCCGCAGGATCAGCGGCGCGACCTCCCGGCTGGCGAAGGCCTCGCGAAAACCCTGCTCGCTTTCCGTGTCTCCCGGCGAGCTGGAGTCCGGCAGCACCAGCGCCGGACGGCAGCGGCCCTTGCCCAGCATCAGGCCGGCGGCGTGGCGGCAGATGGCGCGGTAGTCCAGATCCACGGAAGGCAGCGCCACGCCGGGAAAGGTCGATCCCGCCACCAGACACGGCAGCCGCCGCTCCGTGAACCAGCGCTGCATCCGCGCGCCGGACCGGTACAAAATCCACGCCGCCTCCGGCCCCTGCCCGGCGATCTGGCGCAGCGCGCTCTCCGCCCGCCGCTCCGCGAAAGCCGCGCGCCGCACCACCAATTCCAAGAACAACCCCGCCGCCGCCAGCCGCTCCCGCAACTCGTCGATCCAGCATACCACCAGCGGCGGCATCTCACGCAGCGGTGATGGGGTGAGCAGATTCACCTGGCGCGCGCGGCGCGGTGATTTCTTCGGTCCGCCGAGGATCAGCGTGGGCCGCCCGTGCTGGATGGCCAGCAGACCCTCGCCCTGGAGCAGCGTCAGCGCCGCCCTCAGCGTGGGCCGGCTCACGCCGATCTGCTCCGCCAACAGCCGCTCCCCCGGCAGGCAGCCCGCCCACGCCCCGCGCGCCAACTCCTGCCGCAGCACTTCGACAGCTTGGCTGATGAGGGAAAAACGCTGGACGCGCGCGCGCATGGTTGTGATGAGCGAACTCAAGCCATTTTCTCCCGCTGGTCAAGCCCGCTAACCAGCGAAAGCAGCCCGCCGCGCCGGTGAGTGGAAAACGGAGTTGAGGGTTGAGAGGCTGGAAATGAGCCGCCGCCCCACTTTTCACTTACCCCTTTTCACTTTTCACTTACTTGCCTGAAAGTTTGCCCCGTTTTCCATCGACTCACCGGCACCCAACCCTGCTGTCTCATGCGCCCCCTCATCGCCTTCCTCACCCTGGCCCTTGCCGCCTCCCTTCAAGCCGCCGCCCCGCCGAACGTGATCGTCTTCCTCGCCGATGACGCCGGCTGGGGGGACTATGGCTTCTCCGGCAACACCCAGCTTGCCACGCCCAACATCGACTCCATCGCCCGCGGCGGCGTCTCGCTCGACCGCTTTTACGTCTGCCCCCTCTGCGCGCCCACGCGCGCCGAGTTCCTCACCGGACGCTATCACCCGCGCGGCGGCGTCAAAGGCGTCTCCACCGGCCAGGAACGCCTCGATCTCGACGAAAAAACCGTGGCGGACGCCTTCAAAACCGCCGGTTACGCCACCGGCGCCTTCGGCAAATGGCACAACGGCTCGCAATGGCCCTACCATCCCCGGGCGCGCGGCTTTGACGAATACCTCGGCCACACCTCCGGTCATTGGGGCGAGTACTTCGACGCTCCGCTCGACGAGGATGGCAAAATGATCCGCACCCAGGGTTACATCGTCGATGTCTGCACCGACCGCGCCCTCCGCTTCATCGACCGAAACAAGGACACCCCCTTCTTTTGCTACATCCCCTTCACCACCCCGCATTCCCCCTGGGCCGCGCCGCAGAAAGACTGGGCGCGCTTCAAAGACAAACCCATCACCCAGCGCGCCACCAACCCCGATCTGGAAGTGCCCGACGAAACCCGCTGCGCCTACGCCATGTTGGAGAATCAGGACTGGAACGTCGGCCGCGTGCTCGACCGCCTCAAGCAGCATGGCCTGAGCGACAACACCCTCATCGTCTATTTCTCCGACAACGGCCCCAACAGTTACCGCTGGACCGGCGGCATGAAGGGCAAAAAAGGCCAGACCGACGAAGGCGGCGTGCGCTCCGTTTGTTATCTCTCCTGGCCCGCCAAGCTGCCCGCCGGCCACACCGTCGCGCAGATCGCCGGCGCCATCGACCTTCTGCCCACCCTCACCGCGCTCGCCGGCATCCCGCGCGCCGGAGACAAACCGCTCGACGGTCGCGACCTCACCCCGCTGCTCACCCAGCAAGCGAACCCCGATTGGCCCGGCCGCATGATCTTCTCCTCCTCGGGGCAGAACATCACTGTCCGCACCCAAACGCACCGCCTCGACAACCAGGGCAACCTCTACGACATGATCGCCGACCCCGGCCAGACCATCCCCGTCAACGACAAAGAACCCGCCCTCGCCGCCCGCCTCGCCGAAGCCGTCGCCGCATGGCGCGTGGAAATGCACGGCACTGCGGCCGCTCCGCCGCCCGTCGCCGCCAAAAAACCCGGCAAAGGCAAGGCCAAAGCCGCCGCCGGGCAGGCTCAAAAAAATCGCAACGCCGTCGATCCCCGTCCCATTCCCGTTGGTTACCGCGAGTTTCCCATCACCATGCTCCCCGCCCGCGACGGCGAGCCCCTCGGCGGCGTCGAGCGCAGCAGCGGCGCGCCGAACTGCTCCTACTTTGTCAACTGGACCTCCAAGGAAGGCCGCATGGTCTGGCTGCTCGACGTCAACACCGCCGGCGACTACGACGTCACCATCGACTACACCTGCCCCGAAGCCGACGCCGGCTCCACCATCGAGTTGAGCTTCCAAGACGCCCGCCTCACCGGCCTAGTCACGCCGTTTTGGGATCCCCCGCTTTACACCAACCAGGACACCCTGCCGCGCCCCCACGGCGAGAGCCAGATGAAGGACTTCCATACCCTCAATCTCGGCACAATCAGCCTGCCAAAAGGCCAAGGCCCCCTCACCCTCCGCGCCCTCGACATCCCCGGCAAAACCGTCATGGACGTCCGCCGCGTCACCCTCACCCTCCGGTAGGGACGCGCTGTGCCGCGGTCCCTGATCTTCGCGGAGGGCGGAGGCGGCAGGGCGGCGCGGAGCCTTTCCACCGCCCCCTCATCTCACATCCCCCTTGAGTTCCCCGCCAATCCCGCGCATTTTCTTCCCGCATGATTACCTGCGGCTGGTGCTCCACCCATTATCAACACTGGAAAAGCCATTGCGACTCCTGCGGCGGCCCCATGCCGCCCCCGCCCGGCATGGAGCTGGGTGAGCCACCCCCGCCCGCTCCGCGCGAGCTGCCCAAACGCTTCGCCCGCCGCACCCTCCTCACCGGCAATATCGCCGTCCTTGTTGGGCTGGGTTTCTGCATTGTCGGCGCCATCTTCATCATCCCCATGCTCATCGTCAAAACCTGGGCCGTATTATTCCCCTTGTTCTTTTTCATCGGCGGCGCCTCCATGGTCAATCTGGGCTGGAAAAGCGGCAAGCAGACCCTCCACGCCTTCCGCGACGGCATCGCCGTGCGCGGCAGCGTCCATTCCATCACCCGGGACCACACCACCACCGTCAACGGCCAGCATCCTTGGAAGCTCACCTACCACTTCCCCGTCGATGACCGCACCCAGGCCGGCACCCTCACCTCCTTCAGCAGCACCCTCAGCACCTTCCGCTTCGGCCAGCCCCTCTGGATCCTCTACCTCCCCGAAGACCACGAGGCCAGCACCCTCTACCCGCCGATCAAGTGAGGCGGCGGATTTTAAATTCTGGTTGGATCGCCTGCAACTCCGCCCTCATTTTGTCAATTTGTTGCCGCCGAGTAGAGCCAGCGGTTGCCCGCTGGCTCCCTCACAGACCCGGACGTGCGGGACTACCGCATCCGGTTC
>CAZNKC010000271.1:0-6642 GCA_964573315.1 uncultured Verrucomicrobiaceae bacterium
CCTCGTGCCGGATGAGGCGCAGCGGCATGCGCGCGGCGGCTTCGCGGGCGATGGTGGCGGTGCCGTCGGTGGAGCCGTCATCGACGACGATGACCTGATAACGGAAGGGCTGGTTGGAAAGGGTTTCCTCGATGCGGGAGAGCAGGGCGGGGAGGTCTTGTTCCTCGTTGTAGGCTGGGAGGACGATGGCGATGTCTTGGATGGTGCTCATGGGGAAGGCGGGGTGGGGGAGTGGAGAGGTGAGAGCGGGGGAGTGGAGCGCACGCGTCCCGCGTGCTGCGTTTGGCATCCTGCCGAACGCATTGCGGCGGGAGCCGCACACGGGGGTGAGTGCTGTTTGGCTGATGGAGCGCTCCCTGCTTGTTCGCTGGCGCTCAATCTTTTCGGCGAGACGCCGAAAAGGGCACGCGGGACGCGTGCGCTCCAGGCATCAAGCATGGTTCCGGTTTGCCAGTGCCGCTGGAGGGTGGTCAAGGTGTGGCGGACGAGGGCGATCTTGCGCTCGGCGGGCAGGCGCATGGCGGGGAAAAAGGCCATCTCAGGGACGTCGGTGGCATCGAGGAAATCGGTGGGATGCAGCAGCAGGGAAGGGGCGGTGCCGGTGAGGCGGCAGAGGGTGAGGGCGATGCGCCAGTAGAGACGGGCGAGCGGTTCGGAGACAGTGGAGAGAAAAAGCAGATAACTGAGGTGGATGGGCGTGCGGAAGAGGGGCGCAGTGGTGACGGGTATCTCGACGAGGCCGGGTTCGATCTCGTAAGGCCGCAGCGGGGAGAGGCTGTCCTTGAGGCTGCCGTAGAGCTGGGAGCGTTTGGCTTTTTCCTCTTTCGGCAGTTTGGAGGTGAGGAAAAACCAGGCGCGGGCGAGCGGGCCGATGACGGTGGGAAAAAGCGAGGCGTCATAAGCGTAGCCGCGCTCCACGAGCAGGGCGCGGACGGCGGGGGAGGTGCTGAAGCCGGGGCCGCGAAAACCGCGCGGGCGGCGGGCGGTGGCCTGCTCGATGGCGGTCTCGGCTTGGTCGAAGTCGGCGCGGAGTTCGGCGTCGCTATAAAGATGCAGCCAGGGTTCGTGGAGATGGGAGTGATTAGCGATCTCGTGTCCGGCATCGGCGATGGCGCGGAGGGCGGTGTGGTTTTCCTCCAGAGAAGCGTCTTTGCCGACGACGAAGAAGGTGATGGAGAGATTCAAATCGCGCAGGAGATCTAGGATGCGCGGGGTGACGAGGTCGAGGTAACTGGGAAAATCCTGCCAGCCGTCCAGCCCCTGGGTCTTGAGGTAGGCCCATTGGTTATCGAGGTCGAGGGAGACGCTGGCTGGGTGGGTTGGCATCGGCGGTTTTTTTGGACAGGATTGACGGGATTTTTGCAGGATTGACAGGATGGAGGGGGAGGAGGATTAGGCGCTGAGGCGTTGTGGTTCGGGGTGGGGGATGAGGATTTGGGCGATGCGGGGGGCGGCTTTGCCGTCGCCGAAGACTTGGGTGGCTTGGCGGGCGCGCTCGAACCAGACGGTGTCGGCGATGGCTTCCTCCAGGAGGCTGGGGAGATCGTGGATGCGGTCGCCGGCGAGGCGGGCGGCTCCGGCTTGCACGCCTTCGGGGCGCTCGGTGTTTTCGCGCAGGACGAGGATGGGTTTGCCGAGGGAGGCGGCTTCCTCCTGGATGCCGCCGGAGTCGGAGACGATGAGCCAGGCTTCGGAGAGCAGATGGATGAAGTCGGCGTAGTCCAGCGGGGGGGTGAGGATGACTTGGCTGCAACCCATCAGCTCCTGTACGGTGGCCTCGCGCACAGCGGGGTTGGGATGCACGGGGAAGACGAGGCAAAGGTCTGGGTGGGCTTCGGCAAACTGGCGCAGGGCGCGCAGGTGGGCGCGCATGGTGTCGCCGAAGTTCTCGCGGCGGTGGGTGGTGAGGAGGATGAGTTTGCGGCCGCGAAGCCGTTCGCGGAGATCCATGACCTCCGGGCCGGGACGGGTGGAGGCGAGGGTTTGGAAAAGGGCATCGACCACGGTGTTGCCGGTGACGTGGATTTGGGATTCCGGCACGCCTTCGGCCAGCAGGGCGGCTTTGTTGGAGCTGGTGGCGGCGAAGTGCAGGCTGGCGATCCGGCCCACGAGGCGGCGGTTCATTTCTTCGGGGAAAGGGCTCAAGGGATTGCCGGAGCGCAAGCCGGCTTCGACGTGGGCGACGGGAATTTTGCGGTTGAAGGCGGCGAGCGCGCCGGCGAGCGCGGTGGCGGTGTCGCCCTGCACGATGACGTGATCGGGCTGCTCCCGCATCAGGATGGGGTCGAGGCGTTCGATGATTTTCGCCACCAGGGTGTTTACCGGCTGGCCGGGGGCCATGACCTCCAGATCGTGGTCGGGCTGGATGCCGAAAAGATCGAAGAGCGGGGTGAGCAGGTCGGCGTGCTGGCCGGTATTGACGAGGATGGCATGAGCGCCCTGGGAGCGCGCGGCATGGATGAGCGGGGCCAGTTTGATCATTTCCGGCCGGGTGCCGAGGCAGAAGAGGATGCGGGAGGAAGCCACTGGGAACTGGAATGGAATTACCATAATTATAATAATATCATGGAGGCGCACTCGATCAATCAAATTTGTGAAAATTATTGATTTAGTGATTTATTATTGTCAAAGGTTAAGATATCAAAAGGTCAAGGAGGGGCGGACAGGCCGGATTTCGGGCTTTGGGCTTCGGATTTCGGGCTTCGCGTCCCTCTGGGTTGCAGGCGCGGCATTCTCGTCCATGCTGGGTTTCTCCCGATTTCCAATGAGCCGCCGCTTGCCACGCTTTCTCAAGCCGCTTGTTTTGACCGCCTTGGCTGGCGCGTTCGTGTTGTACGTGGCGGCGGAGTGGGCGTTCAATCTGAACAGCAACGCCGTCCTGTGGGCGGTGGCGGATAGCAAGGTGGGCCTGGAGGTGCGGTTGAAAGACGGGGCGTGGAAGCCGCTGGCGGAGACGAGCGCGGCGGAGTTGCAAGGGGCGCTGATGGAGCGTTACCACGAGGGCGGTCTGTCCTGGAAAAAACTGCGCGTCCGGCGTCCGGCGGGCAAGACGGGCTGGCTTTTGCAAAAGGTGTTCGGCGCGGAGGTGCATGTGCTGGCGATCTCGCCGGAGCGGTTCGAGTTCAGCACCAGTTTCCAGCCGGATTTTGCGGTCACCACGGCGCGGGAGCGGTTGAAGACGGAGGCGCTGATGTTCGCTGTGACCGCGAACTTCCGGGAGCCATCCGGCGCGCCGATGGGCTGGGTGTGGCACGAGGGCCGGCAGGTGAACCGGCCTTTCCCGGAATGGAGCGGGGTGTTTTTCGTGAAGGAAGGCAAGCCCTGGTTCGGGCCGAAGTCGCTGCTGGAGGAGGTGCCGGGCGCGATCACGGAGGGCGCGCAGGTGTACCCTTCGGTGATGAAAAATCACACGGTCTTCGATTACGTCTTCAGCGCGCCGGACCGTTTTTTCGACGGGCCCAAAATCACGTACCGCTCGCTGGCCGGGATGCGGCAGAGCGGGGAGGTGGTGTTTGTTTTGTCCGGGGACGGCGGCGTCATGAACGTGAAGGAGGTGACGGACATCGCGCACAAGCTGGCGGTGCAGCACGCCACGCTGCTGGACGGTGGCCGCGCCCTGCAATACAGCGTGCGTACGGAGGATGGGCCGTGGCATTTCACCGCGTTCAACACGCGGCTGGATGTACAGCATCCGAGGCTGGCGCGGCAGCAGTCGCCGGTGTTCATCGCGGTGCGACGCAAGCCGCCGGTGATCCGCGCGGAGGAACTGCCGCAATAATAAAACCTAGATTCGTGAATAAGGAAAACAGGAAGGCAGGAAAAGGGATATGGAAGGGGCTTCTCAGGCAGAGCGGCCGGCTCGTCCTTTGCGTGAAGGCTCGAAAGTTCGCCAGCGCTTGTATTCCCACTCCTTTTCTTGATTTCCTGCCTTCCTCATTCCCGTTTTGAGATAAAATCATGCCGACACTCGATCACGAAAACACGTTGCGGGCGCAGGGTTGCCGGGTGGTGGCCGGCATCGACGAAGCCGGGCGCGGCCCGCTGGCCGGTCCGGTGAGCGTGGCCGCGGTGGTGCTGCCGGAGGATTACAGCCATCCGCTGCTCAACGACTCCAAGCAACTCAGCGAAGCGCGGCGTGAGGCGCTTTACGAGGAACTGACCGCGGACGCGCGGGTCGTCTGGCATTGCGTGCTGGTGAGCGCGCAAGAGATCGACCGGCTGAACATCCTGCGCGCCACGCACGAGGGGATGCGGCGCGCGGTGCTCGGCCTGACGGTGGCGGCGGACGCGGCTTTGATCGACGGGCGGCCGGTGCGGGATTTCCCGCTGCCGCAGGTGGCGCTGGTGAAGGGCGATAGCTTGAGCTGGTCCATCGCGGCGGCCAGCGTCATCGCCAAAGTCACGCGCGACCGCCTCATGATCCGGCTGGCGGCGCAGCATCCGGGCTACGGCTTCGAGGCGCACAAAGGCTACGGCACCGCGATGCACTTGGCGGCCCTGCGCCGGCTCGGCCCCTGCCCGGAGCACCGGCGGAGCTTTGCGCCGGTGGCGCAGTTGGAGTTGGAACTGTAAGGGCAGTCGCAGGCAATGGCATTTAACGGTGGCAAAAACCGCCCGGGGCGGTATTTTCGCCTCCCCAGCCAACGGAAATTCACCGCAGCCATGCCCGCCAAATCCTTGCCCAGCCGTCCCGCATTGCGGGTTTACGGCGTGCTGGCTTGCTCCTGGCTCCTGGCCGTCCTGCCCGTTTCCGCCGCCGACACCATCCGCTGCCTGCTCGCCGACGGCTTCGATTTTCCCGTCGGCAAACCGAACGCCGATGGCTATTACAAATACCGCGGCTTCTGGCCCAACGGCCACCTCGGCGAGGATTGGAACGGCAAAGGCGGCGGCAACTCCGACCTCGGCGACCCCATCTACGCCATTGGCCGCGGCGTCGTCGTTTTCTCGGAGGATGTCAAAGTCGGCTGGGGCAACTGCATCATCGTCCGCCATGCCTACCGCGACACCACCGGCAAGATCGACATGATCGACAGCCTCTACGCCCATCTGCTCGAGCGCAAGGTGCGGGTTCACGAAGTCGTCGAGCGCGGCCAGCTCGTCGGCACCATGGGCGGCAACAACGGCATGTACCCCGTCCATTTGCATTTTGAGATTCGCAAGAATTTGCAGATCGGCATGAACCGCTCCCAGTTCGCGCGCGACTACTCGAACTACCACAGTCCTACCACCTTCATCAATGCTCACCGCCAGCTTCAAGCCAGCTTCCAAAAAGTGGACATCCCGGTAAGAACTTTCGCCGCCTACGGCAAGAGCCTCGCCGAAGACCCGCCCGCCGGCTCCGGCCGCGGCGCCACCATTCCCATCTTCACCCCGAAGGACGCCAAAACCGGCGACAAACCGGCGGACGACAAGGCGGAGTCCGTCACCAGCGAGGACGACTTTTGGAGCCGCTTGAAAAAGAAAATGTCCAAGAGCAAAACCACCGACCCCGCCCCCCAGGAGCCGGAATCGCCGCCGCCGGAGGAAAAACCATAAAGCACCCTGTCTCTCCGAGGTGGGTGGAGCCGCTCCCGCCTCGGAGAGGCGGGGTACGTTGATTGAAAACTTGAAACTTCAAGACCATGCGCATCGGTATCACCGGAGCCGCCGGCTTTATCGGCACTCATGTTAGCAGTCTCGCCCGCCAGCGCGGGCATGAGGTCGTTTGCTATTCACGCCGTGCCCGGCCCGGAGCGGACACTCTCATTCAGCCGGTGGACGCGCCTTGGGCGCTGCCGGAGCCGGACGCTCCGCTGGATGCCCTGATCCACCTTGCCGGCGAATCCGTGTTCGGCCTCTGGACCGCCGCCAAACGCGCTCGCATCCGCGACAGCCGCGTGGCCTTCACCGAAAACCTCGTCGCCCATCTCGCCACTTGGAAAAGTCCGCCGCGTGCTTTGCTCGTCGCCTCCGGCACCGGTTATTACGGCGATCGCGGTGATGAACCCCTCACCGAAACCAGCGCCCCCGGCAGCGGTTTCCTCGCTGAAGTCTGTCTCGGCTGGGAAGCCGCCGCCCGCCGTGCGGAGAGCGCCTTCGATGCCCGTGTTGTCAGCCTCCGCACCGGACTCGTCCTCGGCGCGGACGGCGGCGCACTGTCCTTGATGCGCCGCGCTTTCCGCCTTGGCGCGGGCGGCAGGCTCGGCAGCGGCGCACAGTGGATGCCGTGGATTCACATCGCCGACGAAGCCGGGCTCATCCTCTGGGCCGCGGAGAACACCGCCATCACCGGCCCGCTCAACCTCACCGCACCGAACCCTGTCACCAACGCCGCCTTCACCCGCGCCCTCGCCGCCGCTTTGCGTCGTCCCGCCTTTTGCCACGCCCCTGCCTTCATCCTGAAAGCCGTGCTCGGCGGCATGGCCCGCGAGATGCTGCTCAGCGGCCAGCGCGCCCTGCCCGCCGCCGCCGAAAACGCCGGTTATCGTTTTCAATATTCCGATCTCGCCCCCGCGCTGACGCAATTGCTGGCGCGTTGAGTATTTCGCGGCATAGTAGGGGCGTCAAAAATCCGAAGCCCGAAATCCGAATTTCAGGTTTCAGGTTTCGGGCTTCGGGCTTCGGGCTTCGGGCTTCGGGCTTCGGGCTTCGGGCTTCGGA
>CAZNKC010000272.1:0-6621 GCA_964573315.1 uncultured Verrucomicrobiaceae bacterium
AAGAACGCTACGCCAGCCCGGTGTGCTTGGCGCGCTGGGATGAAGGGTAGCAGCGTTTTTGGAGTGCGGGGCTTTGCACCGCTTTGGATTGGGAGCGGCCAAACGGCGTTGCAGGCGGCAGGCGCGGCCGTTTGTTCGGCGCTCGCTTACACGGCCTCTTTTCCGCCGTTCGGGTTTTTCTGGCTTATGCCGGTTTCTTTGGTCCTGTTTTTTGGAGCGTTGCGCGGCCTTTCTCCAAGCGTGGCCTTGATCGCGGGGTTCGGTCACGGGTTCATCGCTTATGGTCTGTGCGCTTCATGGTTCTGGCAGATTTTTCAGGTCATGTCACTGGCGCTGTTTGGCATCCTGGCCGGCTTTCATGCGCTTTTCGCCTTGCTGGCCGCCGTCGTTGCGCGGCGTGTGAGCGTGTCTCTGCAGCCCTGGCGCTTCGCGCTTTTGATTGCTGCTGTTTGGACTTTTGTGGAATTCACCCGCGGCGAGCTTTTCTGGCTGAATTTCCCGTGGTTCGGTGTCGGTGTCTCGCGCGGACCGCATTGGCTGCTGCCTTGGCTGGGAGTTTATGGTGTGACTTTTCTAACCGTCGCCGGGGTCGTGCTGGCGATGTCGTGCGGACGCGCCAGGCTGGCTGGGTTCGCCGCGCTCACCGGCTGGGCAGTTGCCGGCATGAAGCCCGTCCCGGAACCCGCTGCGGATGAACCCAACACACTCACCGTCAGCGCGGTCCAGGCGGAAATGCGGCCGCTCAAAACGTATCTCCGCCTTTCTGAAGCCATGCCGGAGGACTGCCACCTCCTGGTCTGGCCCGAACTCGCCTACGCCAGCGATCTCACCCGCAACAAGCGCGATTATGATGAAGTCCTCGGTTTTCTCGCGGCACGACCGGAGGCCGTGCTCGTGCTCGGCGCGCACACCTGGACCGGCGAGGAGGGCTGGCACAACACCGCGCTCACGCTGAGCGCGCAAGGCGTCTTGGGAAGGCATTTCAAAAATCACACAGTGCATCTCTTCGATGACGGCATCCCCGGCACCGAGGCCGTGCCGGTCCTCACGCCACACGGTCCGGTGGGCACGCCCGTTTGTTTCGACTGCGATTTTCAGGATGTCATCCGCCGCATGACCGCCGCCGCCGCAGAACTGATCGTCGCGCCGACGATGGACGCGATGATCTGGACGGCGCGCCAGCACGAGCAGCACGCGCGGCTTTTTCAGATTCGTGCCGCCGAAAACCGGCGCTGGATCGTGGTCGCCGCCACCTCCGGCGTGACCCAGTTCATCGACCCGCATGGCCGGGTGGCTTCCCGGCTCCCGCTGATGGAAGAAGGGAGTCTCTCGGGGCGCGTGCAACGACGCGCGGATCGTACTTTTTTCACCCGCGTTGGTTATGTCTTCCCTTGGCTGCTGCTGCCGTTCAGCGCTGTCCTTCTTATCATCAGAATCCAAGCGCCGGCGGAACACCGGTTGCCTGTGGCTTCTTGATCCGCACCCCGAACTATCGGCGTCCATAGTGCGCGATCATAAACCTTGCGCTCTGCTTGAAAAAATAACCCCTCTGGGTCATCCCACCCTCAATCACAGACCAGTCGCGAGACAAAGTACCGAGAAACGCCACTTCTTTGAGCTGGGATTCGAACAACACCTCATTGCGTTCCACGACGATTTCTCCTGCGACGGCGATGCAGGTCACCGAGATGGGAGGTGGCGCTGGATGCATCTCAAGCGCCGGTTTTTCCCGCAAGCGCAAGGCGCGCAATCTCGTGTAGAAGGGATGCGGCCCTGGATGAATCTCGAGGGCTCCTTCAAATGGAATCACGCCAGCTTCCGGCATGGGGATGGGAAGCCGCAACTTGAGAAAGACCCCCACAGGTTGGCGCAGGCAGATCAAACCGAAAAAGAGCTTCTTCCGTCGGACCAATTCTCCGGCGTACTCTGGAACAACATGCGTCATTGATTTTTAACTGATTTTGTTTGCCAAGCACGGCGGGAGCAAGACAATCTTGGCGCACATTCGAACCCCAACCCAACCTCTCCTCACACCATGCCACGCCCCGTCACTCTGTTCACCGGCCAGTGGGCCGATTTCTCTTTTGATACCATGCTGGAAAAAGCCAAGAGCTTCGGCTACGACGGCGTGGAACTCGCCTGCTGGGGCGACCACTTTGAAGTGGAAAAGGCCGATCAAGCCTACTGCGACGCCAAGCGCGCCAAACTGAAAGCCGCCGGCCTGCAATGCCATGCCATCTCCACCCATCTTGTCGGCCAGGCGGTGTGCGACAACATCGACGCCCGTCACGCGCAAATCCTGCCGCCCGCCATCTATGGCGACGGCGAGCCCGAAGGCGTGCGGCAGCGCGCCGCCGCCGCGTTGAAAGAAACCGCGCGGGCCGCCAAACGCTTCGGCGTCAGCGTGGTGAACGGCTTCACCGGCAGCAGCATCTGGCATCTCGTGTATTCCTTCCCGCCGAACCTGCCGGGACAGATCGACGCCGGGTACCAGGACTTCGCCGACCGCTTCGGCCCCATCTTTGACGAGTTCCAGGCCAACGGCGTGCGCTACGCGCTGGAGGTGCATCCGACGGAGATCGCCTTCGACATCGCCTCCGCCGAGCGCGCCTTGCAGGCGGTGGATTACCATCCCGCCTTCGGCTTCAACTACGACCCCAGCCACTTCGGTTATCAGGGCGTCGATTACGTCAAGTTTCTCTACAAATTCAGCGACCGCATCTTCCACGTCCACATGAAGGACGTGAGTTGGAGCGACCACCCGACGGACGCCGGCGTCTTCGGCGGCCACGTCGATTTCCACAAGCCGAACCGCTACTGGGATTTCAAGTCCGTGGGCCGCGGCAACATCAACTTCGAGAAGATCATCCGCGCGCTCAACGACATCGAATACGGCGGCCCGCTCTCCGTGGAGTGGGAGGACGGCGCGATGGACCGTGAGTTCGGCGCCGCGGAGTCCGCCGCGTTTGTGAAACGCATCGACTTCCCGCCTAGCAAGATCATCTTTGACGCGCAATTCGCGGAGAGCAGCAAGTGAAGCGTGGCGCGACCGGCTCGGTCGCACACCGCGATCTCACTCACCCGACGAGCCAGCGGCTCGCTCCACACTCATGAACCTCTGGAAATACCTCTGGCTGGCGCTCAGCGGCGGGCTGTGCGCCGCGCCGGAGGAATGGGCTGCGGGCGGGGTCGAGATCGTTGAGAAAGGCAGCGTGCGTTTCCTGGTCTTCCGCGTGGACAAGGCGGACCAGCGCCGCCTGCGGCTGCATTGGCTGGACGCGGCGGGCAAACCGCTGGGCGACTTCAACGGGCTGCGGACGCACCTCGCGAAACAAGGCCGCGAGATCGAGTTCGCCACCAATGCCGGCATCTACGAGCGCGGCCCGAAGCCTCTCGGCCTCTCCGTCGATCAGGGCCGGCAACTCGTGCCGCTCAACCTCGCGGATGGCGAAGGCAATTTCTACCTCAAACCCAACGGCGTGTTTTATTTGGACGATGAAAAAGGCGCGGGCGTGCTGGAGGCGGGCGAGTTCGCCAAATCCGGGATCAAACCCCGGCTCGCCACCCAGTCGGGTCCGCTGCTGCTGCGCGGCGGCGTCATTCATCCGGTGTTCAATCCGCAATCCCAAAACCTGCGGCAGCGCAGTGGCGTCGGCGTACGACGCGCGGACGGCCAGATCATTTTCGTCGTCACTGACCGGCGCGACCCCGACAAACGCATCGTGTCGTTCCACGATTTCGCCTCCTTTTTCCTGGAGCTTGGCTGCGAGGACGCCTTGTTTTTGGACGGCGATATCTCGGACTTCGCGGTGCGGCCCACGGCGGACACCGTGTTCAGACCGCAGACCTACGCCGCCATGATTGTGCTGGAGAAAGAGACGGAGCAATAGACTCACTGGCAAGGCAGGAAGGCTGGGCGCTTGCAAAGCGCCCCTCCTTGAAGGCGGTTGCTTTCACTTCTTCGGCAGCCACTCGGCGAGCGGCAGCACGGGAGCCTGCACGGGCTCGGCGCCGAGCGCGAAGGCCACGGCCAGGCGTTGGTCGCCCTGCACGCCGTCCAGTTTGACTTTGAGCACATTGACGCCTTTGAGCGAGCGCAGCGGCGTGAGCTGCTCCGGCGCTTCCTCGCTGGTGAAGGTGGCGCCGGCGGGCGAGAGGATGGCGGCGGTGAGGGTGTCCTTGCCCTGGGTGAGCGTGGCTTTGTTGCCATCCACCACGATGGTGGCGCGGGTGTGCATGGACCAAGTGAAGGTCTGCGTGCCTTTCACGGCGATGTCGTCCTGAATGACCGCGTAGGGTTTGTCACCGCGCACGAGCATGGCGCCGCGCTGGTAGTCGCGGACTTCCCGGGTGTAAGCGGGCTTGAGATCGATGACCGCCGCGCCGCGCTCCGGCGTGCTGACAAAGCCGGAGATGGCCGCTTTCACGTCGAGCGGCTGATTGCCGGCGGCGGTGACGAGCACGTTTTGGCCGGTGGAACCCTGGCGGTAGTTGCCGTAGCGGCGGGCGCGGTCGGCGGGGTTTCTCATGCCGGGCGCGCGCTCTTCCTCGGCGCCCAACTCGACGCCCCAGCGCTGCCCGCCGGCATCCAGGATGAAGGTGCCGAGGTCGAGCTGGCTGCGCAGCAGGGAAGTGTCGCCGCCCTTGATGGCCAGATAAAAGGCATTCCTGTCATTCCAGGCGCTGCGCAGCGTGGCCACTTCCGCGCCGGGAAAAACCGCATCGAGGCTGGACGCCGTGCCGTAACCGGCGGCGTGCGGATTGAAATAAAGCAAATGCCCGGCGAGACCGAGGAAGGCGGAGTCCGCCCCCTGCGCCGGGCCGGGGACGAGGGCGGGCAGGCCGGGATTGCCATACGCGCCGGAGAGCCAGGTTGCCACCCAGGGGGAAGTCAACACGGCGCTTTCGGCGTCACCGTAATTGAAGAGTTGACTGGTGGGACCGCTGAGGTGCAGACGGGCGTCGCCGGTGCGCACAAAACCTTCCAGCAGGCCGAGACCGAGGTCGCCGCCGCTGCATGCTTTCAAGCTTTGCAATGCCATGATGGCGTGGTCGAGGATGCCATCGGCCTCGTCCGGCCCTTCCGGCCACAACCCGCCGGGGGCGAAACGGGTCATGACTCTGCCGAAGGGTTTGGCCGCCGCGCCCACGGCTTTTTTCGCGGCGGCGGGGTCTTCATCGGCGATGCAAAGCGCGGCGATGATGAGCGCGGCGGCGACACCGAAGGTCTCCGCGTCCGGCGGCAGGTCGGCGGTTTCTTTGGTCCCGAACTTCTTGTCCAAAAAGGCCACCATCGGCAGGATGCCGCGGTTGACGATGCTGTCGCGCGTGGTGTCGATCTGCTGTTTGTTGAGGCCGGCGTGCAGCCAGTCGTAACCGATGCAGACGCCGATGATGAAGTCCGCGGCGGCGTGGGGCTGCTCGGAGTACCAATCCTGGAAGCTGGTGGGATCACAAAGCGCGGCCAGCTCGCGCGCGCCGCGGTCCAGCCAGCGCGGATCCTGGTCCAGCAGATGCAGCAGGCCGAGATGGGAGAGGCGGAACACCGCCTTGGAGCCGGGCGTCACACGGCTGCGTTGTTCGCCGAAAATGCGGGTCAGCTCCGGCGCTTCCAGCAGTTTTTCGGCGGACTCTTTGATGCGGGCGAGGAGCGCGCCGGCAGTCGGGTCCGTCTTCACCTGCCCGGCCAGATAATCCCAACCCGGCTTGGCATGGATGAGGCGCGGACGCGCGCGCGGCACGGCGCGGATGTAATCCGCGGCGGCGGGGAGCTTGAACTTGGCCACCGGCGTCACCGCCAGCTCCGGTCGCGGCGGGGCCGGCTGGCCCGTTGGCGCGGCGGCAGGAGCGGGCGGCGGTGTGGCGGCTCCGGGCTCAGCCGGAGCGGGGGTCGGCGGTGGTGTGGATGGCGGTGCGCCGCCGGGATTGGCCTGCATCTCCTGCCATTTGGCCTTGGCGTAGGCCACGTCCTCATCGCTGAGCATGGCGATGGGCACACTGATCTCGCTGCCATCCTTGCGCCGCATCTTGACGGCGGCGGCAGCGGTGTCCACACCGGTCATCTCCGCTTCGAGCGGGCGGCCGGATTTGTCTTTCCAAACCCGGAATTCCTGGCCGGGCAACGGCGTGGCGGCCAGCATTCCAAGGCTGAACAAGGCTGCCAAAATCAGCGGGTGGCGTTTCATGGTAAGGAAGCGGTTTGTGGGGTTGGACGCGACTGCGGTTCCATAACAACGGGTTTCCGCACTCCGGTCAAGCTTGGAAGTGATGATTTGGAGGGCGGGCGCCCTCGACCGCACTCAACAAGGAGAGGCGCTTTGCAAGCGCCTGCCCCCGGAGGGCGGGATTGTATTCCCGCCCATTTCTGGCGGCGCGGAGCCGGGGGAGCAATGTAAACGGACACGGTCACGAGAGTGAGCGCGGGTGCCTTCACCCGCACTCACTCAAAAAGGCTTCGATTGCCAATCGAAGCTACCTCGCCTGCATCCAGAACCGCCCGGTGCCGTTCGCGTTGAAATGCGCGACGGTTTCCCCCTCATCCTGGGCGGCCCTTCCTCTCCGCTCTCCACAACAATCCCCCTCCGTGATCTCCGCGTCCTCCGTGCGAACCCATGCTGAGGG
>CAZNKC010000273.1:0-6576 GCA_964573315.1 uncultured Verrucomicrobiaceae bacterium
TCGGTCACGGTGCCGGGGGCGCGGGCGGGAGGTTGGCGTCCGGCTCGAACTGGAGGACGTTCTGGTGGGTGCGGAGGGCTTGGCGGGCTTTGTTGAAGAAGTCAGTGAGGTCTTGCTGGTTGGCGGCGTCTTTTTCCTCGATGAGGGTGTACAGTTTTTGCACTTGCTCGTCGGCGTTGAGGTTGACGGCGCGCATGGACTGCTGGGCGGAGGCATAGACGCGGGTGAATTCCTGCTGGGCTTTCTCGAAGGCTTGGCGCTCGCCTTCCTCACGGTAAAATTGCTTTTCGTTCTCGCGATAGTTTTTGCTGAAGGCGCGGCGGAAGAAACCGAAGCTTTTCTTGGGTTGCTGGGCGGCGGTGGCGGCTGGGCGGACGGCTTGGCGCTCGAAGTAGGCTTCCAGTTCGGCGAATTCCTGGAGGGGTTTTTGATATTGCTTTTGCAGGTAACCGAGGCCGGTGGCGATGACGGTGAGTTTTTCGACTTCGGCGCGGGAGAGTTGCTGGCCGCCGCGGACTTTGCCTTCTAGGAGGTTGATGTACTCGATGGTCTGGCGGTTGCCTTCGAAGATGTTTTCAAACTCCTGCCAAGCGGCGGTGATCTGCTTGCGCTGGTCGGCGCGGAGGGCGTCGAGCCGCGTTTCGAAGTCCTGGGTCATGGCTTGGAGGCGTTGCTCGTGGCGCTCGGTCTGGCCGGCCAGTTCTTGTTGCAGGAGTTCGTCTTTGGCTTCCAGGGCGCGGGTGTGCTCGACGTCGAGCCGGACGAGTTCGGCGCGATGGGCTTCGGTTTTTTGCCAAAGCGTGACGCCGAGGCCGGCGCAGCCGAGGAGGGCGAGGATGAAGAGGGTGATGAAGACTTTGAGCTTGTTCATGGCGGCGGGGGCTGTTTGGGGTTCCGCATCGGTGGCAAGTAACATGCCAATCTTTTTTGCCGCAGAGGGCGGGAAGGCAAATTGCCTCAACCGGGCCGCTTTGCAAGGCGCAAGACGCGGCGCAGCAGCCGAAGCGCGGCATCCACCAAGATCAGGGCAATCCAGAGCCAGCCGAGCACACGGCCGGGCAAGGCGGACGCGGCGGTCAAGCGCAGGGCGAGGAGCAAAAGGATGGCGTGCGCGGCGGGTTGGAGCCATTTTTCCACGCGGGAGGACTCCACGCGCGCGAGGCGGGCGAGCGGCAGCAGCACGGCGGATGGCAGGAGCGCGAGGGCGTGCAAAAGGAGCAGCCAGGCCAGGGGCCAGACGAGCATGCGGGCCGCGACCGTTGCCGTGGAAAGCCCGTCCCGGTCGAGCAGCCACGCGCCGATGGCGAGGAAGGACCATGCGCCGGCGAGCGCGGTGGCGGCGGCCACTTCCGTCCGGGACTGGCGCGCGGCGGCGGGGTAAAAGGCGTTTGTGGTCGCGGCTTCTTCCGCACTGGCTGAGCGGGCGGGAAACAGCCTGCTCAATCCCCAGCCGATGCCGGTGGCGCAGGGCGCGGCAGGCTGGGGCGGCGGGTTGGCGGCGGCGTTTTTTTTCATGACGGATCGGCGCGCGGGGTGAAGGCGGATTCAAAAACGAACCATTGATCCCAATGTTCGTGAACGGCTTGGGCGAGGTGGCCGCTCCACCAGGAGGCGGCTTGGAGCAGGGTGTCGTCTTTGTCGAGCCGGCCCTGCGGCCAGTGAAACAAGGGCAGGGCGGTGATGCGGTAGCGCCGCCAGCCGGAGCGGGTGATGAACAGGGGCAGCACGGGGCAGCGCGAGACGAGGCCGAGCAGGAAGGGGCCTTTGGGCAGATCCCAGTCATGCCGCCCGGAAAAGGGCAGTGTGTGGCCGGCGACTTCGAAGAGGATGCGGTCGCCCTGGATGGCGACGATCTCGTTTTCGCGCAGCAGGGAGGCGAGCTTGATGGCGAGCATGTTGCCGGGCTCGTTGTAGTGGATGACGCAGGCGTCGTCGTCGTGGGGATGGCGCTGGCGGCTGGCGTAGTCCTGGCTGCGCGGGTGGCGCTCGGGGGCGCGGACGAGATGGAGGCGGCGTTTGAGGCTGGCGCCGAAGAGGGGGGCGGCGAGGTCGTAGTTGCCCATGTGGGCGGTGAGAATGAGACCGCCCGTGGAGGTGGCGGCGAGCGTCCGGAGGTGGTCGAGACCGGCGACTTCCCAGTCGATGACGTCATGACCGGCGCGCACATGGGTGGCATCGACGAGGCTCCAGGCGAAGTTCCATATCACGCGCAGGGCGCGGCCTTGCCGGCGCGGGAGGGTGTCGCGCGGGAACAGCACGGCGAGGTTGGCGTGCAGGGCGCGGCGCGCGGGCACGCAGACGAGGTAAAAGAATCCGGTGTAAACGGCGACGAGCAGCGGCTCGATGAACCAGGGGCAGCCGCGCGCGCCGAGGGTGAGAAAGCGCGGCCAGAAGTCGCCGTAAATGCCGAGGCGGCTCAGCCACTCCCGCCAGGGGAGCGTCTGCCTCGGCAATGCGGGACTGGCGGCGGACGGATTCAACCTAAAAACAGAGTTGAGAGTGGATGGTTGAGAGTTGAGAGGCTGGAAAGGAGCGACTTGTGCCGCCAGGGGGACTCACCCTTCGGGGGGGATGCAGATTTCGGCGTCAGCCGCTGATTTTGATCTATCAACACTCAACACTCAACTCTCGACTCTCAACTTCCTTTTTTGGTTCAATTTTCAGGCGTCGCGTTGGCGGGCTGCTGGGGGGTGTCTTCGGCGGCCTGGGCCCGCCACCAAGCATCGATGCCGGGAATGTCGAAAAGCAGGAAATTGCGTCCGACGTTTTGCTCGAAGCTGAGCTGGGCTTCCTTGGCCACGTCGAGATGGGGATCCTCTTTCAATGTCTTGATCAAAGCGTCTCCGACTTCGGGGGTGCGGCGTCCGCCGAGGAGGAAGGCGGCGCGCAGGCGGGGCTGCCAGTCGATGTCCTTGTTTTTGAGCAGGTCGATGATCTGCGTGGTGGAAAGGTCTGCTTCGTCGCGGACTTTGCCGCCGGGGAAGAGTTCGGCCAAAGGCAGTTTGTAGGCGGGGTCGATGCGGTTGATGAGCTGGTAGTGGCCCATGATGCGGTAGTACTCGGCCTTGGCGGCGTGATAGAGGGTGGCGCGCTCCGGATCCTGCATGGCTTCGACGATGAGGCCGAGAGGGCGGCGGGCGCCGGTGGAGATGGCTTCATCGGCATAGGCGGTGAGGCGGTTGCGCTCCTTCATGAGGCGGAGTTCGGCGAGCGCGGGGGACTGCGGTTCGTCGAAGGGGGAGGTGGCGGGAGCGTCGGTGGTGACGCCTGCGGCGTCCGACGTGGAAAGATGGGGAGCGGAAGGGGACGCGGAAGCAGGCGCTGCCGGCGGCGGAGCGCTGCCGGCGGCGGTGGCGATTTGCTCGATGAGTTTTTGCATCTGCTGCTCCTGGCGCTGCTGGAGGCTGCGCACACTGTCGAGCTGGCGCTGCAACTCGGTGTTTTTGGCAGCGGTTTCTTCGATCTGGCGGCGCGCGTCGGCGGGGAGCTGGATTCCGATGGCGCGGGCGACTTTATCGGGCTGGGGTTCCGCGGAGTCCGCAGTCTGGCTGGCGCCAGATCCGACGAGCGCGAGGGCAGGCTTGATTTCGGTTTGATAAATCCGGTGGTAATAAAAAGCCAGGAGCAGGATCAGCAGCAGCAGCAGGCCGAAGAGCTTTTGAACGTGGGAGGAAAACCGAATGTTGCGAGGACCGGGGGAGATGGAGCCGGGCGCGGCGCGGCGGCGCGTTGGGAGGTCGCCCGGCGCGGATTCCGGCTGGGAACCCGCGCCGGAGGGGGACGTCTCCCGCTTCTCCAGAGCTGGGTGGGCATCTGGAGGCGGTTCGGCGTTGGGATCGGCTTGCATGATGTGGATTAATAAGGGGAAAGGTTGCCGGTTGCCAGAGGAAAGAGACGCGGCATGGTGATGGCGCGCGGACGGAGGCGTCCGCGGGCATCACCATGCAGAATTCTATCCCGGTTGACAAGGAAACAGCATCGCCGCCGCCGCGGACGGACGGACGTGTGGCGGCATTGGTGGCGCTGGCGGCTCCCGTGATCCTGCTGTTCGCGGTCATGCCTTACCAGCACTGGTATCACAAGGAGAAATCGAGCGTGCTGGGCGGCTGGTGGCGCGTGGTGTGGAATGACGAGGAGTGGTGGTTCTGCCTGCTGGTGCCGGCGCTGGTAGCGTGGCTGGTTTGGCGTCAGCGGGAGGAATTGCAGCGGCTGCCGCTGGCCGGCTCCTGGTGGGGGCTGCCCATCCTGGTGGGGGCGCTGTTTTTTTACTGGGCGGGCTACAAGGTGGACACCGGCTACCCGGGCTTCATCTCGGCGCAACTGACGCTGGCCGCGCTGGTGCTCCTGATCGGCGGGGTGCATTGGGCGCGGGCGCTGTTTTTTCCCTGGCTGTTTCTGGCTTTCATGTGGCCGCTGTTTCCGCTGGAGGAGCGGCTGGCGTTTCCGCTGCGCCTGATGACGGCGGGCGCGTCCGGGTGGTTTCTGAATTTCATCGGCATCGCGGTGGCGCGGGAGGGCACGGCACTGCACTCGGCGGCGGAGCCACTTCTGGGGCTGGCGCAGGGTGATCTGTTCCGGCTGGACGTGGAGGAGCCGTGCAGCGGCATCCGCTCGCTGTTCTCGCTGCTGATGATCGCCGCGCTGTATGGCTATCTGACGCTGCGCTCGGCCGGGGCGCGGCTGCTGCTCTTTTTGAGCGCCATCCCGCTGGCGATGCTGGGCAACTTCGTGCGCATGGTACTGCTGGCGGTGGCGGCGCGCTGGTTCGGCTCGGACTTCGCGGTCGGGCGCAACATCGACGGCCACCAGGAGATGAGTTTCTTCCACACGCTGGCGGGCTTCGCCGTGTTCGCGGTGGCGCTGGCGGGCATGTTCGCGTTTTGCAGCCTGCTCGAAGGGCGGTTCCGCAAAGGGAAAAAGAAAACCTCTGAGGATGCGGACGGTCCGATCATGGCGGGAGGATCGGGGTTCTCCCGCTCGCGCGGCTTGATGGCTGTCGCTCTGCCCGGTGTCTGCGTCGCTTTGTGCGCGGCGGCGGACACCAGCCTGCACTTGGCGGAGCCGGGCGTGAATTTGCGCCTGCCGTCAAACATCGGCCCATTCCACGGGCAGGCGCTCGACATGACCGCGGCGGAGCGCAACGTGCTGGACGAAGGCGTGGAGCTGGCGCGCACCTTTTACGCCTCAGCCGAGGGCCGGCGTATTTTGGTGACGGTGATCGTGGGCGGCCCCGGCAAACGCACCCTGCACCGTCCGGAGGTATGCCTGCCGGGGCAGGGTTGGAGCATCGCTTCATCGGAGGTCGTTCCGTTGCAGTTCACGAATGGCGACGGCGCGGAGGCGACGCTGCTGCGCCTGTTCCGGGATGCCGCGCCGGAGGGCGAGGGCGGCCGGCGCGTCCGGATGCGCGCGCTGAATCTGTATTGGTATATCGGCTCGGACGGCACGACGCGGCCCGATTACTACGGGCACATCGGCAAAGGCTACCAGGACGCCATCTTCAAGGATATCAACCACCGCTGGTCCATGGTGTCGGTGTTTGTGCCAGTCTCGGAGCAGCCGGTGGGCGCGGCGGATTCCTTCGAGGAGTTCACCGTGCTGGAAGAGGTCCGGGCCTTCGTCTCCGAACTGGCTCCGCGGCTGTTGAAGTAGATTCGATTGGCAATCGAATCTATCGCGATAGAACGGCGGTCCGCCCGCGTTTCGCAGGCGTCACGCTACCGCACCAACCATGAAACGCCTCCTGCTCTGCCTCCTGCTCACCGCTCTCTGCGCGCCCGCCGTCCGGGCCAAAGATGTGCTCTTCATCGCCGTCGATGACCTCAACGACTGGACCGGCCACCTCGCCGGCCATCCGCAGGCGCGCACGCCGAACATCGACCGCCTCGTCGCCCGCGGTGTCGCCTTCACCAACGCCCACTGCGCTGCGCCGGCTTGCAACCCCTCCCGCGCCGCCCTCATGAGCGGCCTGCGCCCCTGGACCACCGGCATCTTCACCAACGGCGATCCCGCCCAGAGCGTGATGAAAGACACCGTCACCATCAACCGCCATTTCCTCGCCAACGGCTATCACACCCTCGGTGGTGGCAAGATTTATCACGGCTACGGCAGCGAAGGCCGCGACGACACCTGGACGCAATGGGTCGATCGTTTCCAAACGGACAACGCCGACGTCCACAACCTCAACGGCCTCGACCGCGGCCACTTCGACTGGGGTCCGCTGGCCAACGAACCCAAGGATATGGGCGACTACAAGCTCACCGACTGGGCTATCGAGCAACTGCAAAATCCGCCCGCCGGCAAGCCTCTTTTCCTCGCTGTCGGTTACGTCAAACCACACCTGCCCTGGTACGTGCCGCAACAGTACTTCGACCGCTTCCCGCTGGAGTCCATCCAGCTTCCCGAGGTCAAGGACGACGATCTCGACGACATTCCGCCCGCCGGCGTTCGGATGGCCAAACCGGAAGGCGACCACGCCGCCGTCGTCAAGGCCGGTCAATGGAAACAGGCCGTGCAAGGCTATCTGGCCACCATCTCCTTTCTCGACGATCAAGTGGGCCGCCTGCTGGACGCGCT
>CAZNKC010000274.1:0-6552 GCA_964573315.1 uncultured Verrucomicrobiaceae bacterium
CCGCTTTACCTCCTCTCCGACCACGACCCCGCGCACACCGGCCAGTCCGTCCGCGCCATGCACGAGATCATCCGCCATCGCGATCTCCTGGAGCACGCCTTCCCCGGCTGGGAGGACGCCCTCGTCAACGCCCGCTACGCCGCCATCGACAAACTCTGCGCGGAAACCTGGCAGCGCCCCGGCCAGGAGCCCGTCACCCTCACGCAAAAGCTCGACCGCGTCCTGCTGCACCCCGTTTTCGGCGGCCTTATCATGCTGCTCATCATGGGCCTCATGTTCTGGGTCATCTTCAGCGTCGCCGAAGGCCCCATGAACTGGATCGAAACCGCCTTCGAATGGCTCGGCGGCCAAGTCGGCGGCATCATCCCGCCCGGCGACCTCCACGACTTGGTGGTGGACGGCATCATCGCCGGCGTCGCCGGCGTCGTCGTCTTTCTGCCGCAGATCGTCATCCTGTTTTTATTCATCGGGCTGATGGAGGACACCGGTTACATGGCCCGCCTCGCCTTCATCTGGGACCGCGTCATGAGCTGGGCCGGGCTGAACGGCAAAGCCTTCCTCCCCATCCTCGGCTCCCACGCCTGCGCCATCCCAGGCATCATGGCCACTCGCACCATCGACGCGCCCAAGGACCGCCTCATCACCATCCTCGTCGCCCCGCTGGCCAGTTGCTCCGCCCGCCTGCCCGTGTATCTGCTGCTCATCGCCGCCCTGGTGCCGAACGACGCCGTCTCCGCCTGGCAAAAAGCCGCCGCCCTGCTCGCCCTCTACGCCCTCGGCGTCGGCGGCGCTTTCTTCTTCGCCTGGCTGTTCAACCACACCCTCATGCGGCACGCCTCCACGCCCATGATCCTGGAGATGCCCACCTACAAGCGGCCCGCGTTCGGCTCCATCCTCGTCCAGGTCTGGCAGCGCGCCAAGCTCTTCCTCGTCCGCGCCGGCAGCGTCATCCTCGGCCTTTCCATCATCATCTGGTTCGCCACCACGCATCCGCGGGATGAAGCCCTCAAGGAACGCGAGCAATCCCTCACTGATTTGATCGACACCCTGAAGGAAAATCAAGTGAACAGCCCCGCGCTCGAAGCCGCCCGCGAAGAACTCGGCGAGGCCAAATCCGCGCACCTCGCCCAAAGCCTCGCCGGGCGCGCCGGCAAATTCATCGAGCCCGCCATCGAACCTCTCGGCTACAACTGGAAGATCGGCATCGGCCTCATCGGCTCCTTTGCCGCGCGCGAGCTTTTTGTCAGCACCATGTCCGTCGTCTATGCCGTCGAAGCCGAGGACGAGGAAGACATCTCCCCCCTGCGCCAGCGTCTCCGCGACGACCGCCGCGCCGACGGCTCCCCCGTCTTCACCCCGCGCGTCTGCCTCAGCCTGCTCGTCTTTTATGTCTTCGCCATGCAATGTGTCAGCACCCTGGCCATCGTCCGGCGCGAGACCAACTCCTGGAAATGGCCCGCCTTCCAGCTCGCCTACATGACCGGCGCCGCCTACCTGTTCAGCCTCGCCGTCTATCAAATCGGCGGCGCGTTCGGGTTTTAGCGCGTATTTCACAATACCAACGCAACACCGCCTTCCGCCCCACCCCTCGCCATGCCCGCCACCGACTGGCAAACCCCCGCCGCGCTCCTCGTCGTCGCCATCACCGTATTGGCCTTCGTCTGGCGCGCCGTCGCCAAATACCGCCGCAGGAAAAGCGGCGGAGCGTCCGGCTGCGGAAGCTGCGGCTGCGGGCACGGCGGGAAAACGCGGCGTTGATTGCCCCGCAAAATGAGCGGAAGACTCGCGCGCCCCAAGGAGCGGCGCTTTGTAAGCGCCCCCCCGGAGGGCTGGACTCTGTTCCAGCCTACTTTTTCGCGGGCGAAGGCGGCGCGGAGCCCGATGAACCGCGGGCAAACCCGGCAGGCAACCCAAACCCCATTTTTCTACCCCCAACCTTCCTACCCATTCCCTCGCCTCCGGACAGACAACGACGCCGGAGCGTGACGGCTACTTGGCCGCGCTGCCATGCCGCGCCAGCCCCAATTCCTCGAAGGCGAACCGCGCGCACGCCGCGTTCTGTTCCGCTTCCCACAAACACACCGACTCCAAACTCCGCCCCGCCGTGTCCGGCAGCTTCTCCGCCGCGCGATCCCGCACCAGACGCAACGTCCGCGCCAGCGCCGCGCCGCCCACCTCGCGCATGGATGCCCAATAGACCTCTTCCAGGCACGGAATGGTGAGCGGATCGCGCGTGATCATTTCCAGATTGAACGCCGCCTTCGGGTTCGCCCGCGCGCAACGCGCCATCAGACCCGGCAAATCCAGGATGCCCTTCCCCAGTGGAACCTCCGCCAGCAGAAAACCCACCGCGTCCGGCCGCACCGCCACGTCCTTCAGATGCGCCGTCACCAGATAAGGGCCGAGCGCGTCGAGCACCGCCTCCGTCTCCTCCAGCAGCGCCAGATTGTTGCCGAAATCCAGACTGCATCCCACCTGCGCGCTGCCCAGCCGGCGCAGCAAGTCCGCCAGCTCCTCCGCGCGGAAGTCCTTGTGATTTTCCACTCCCAGCCGCGCCCCGTGACGCCGCAGCACCGGTTCCGCCAGCGTCAGCCGTTCCCACGCCCGCTCCTGATAAAGCCGGAACGATTCCGCCGTGCGATGCTCCTCGTAACGCCTGCCGCCCAAGTAACCGCGAAACACCTCCGCCCCCGCCTCCTTCGCGCGCCGCAGCTCGCGCTCGAAACGCGCCACGTCCGCCCGGTCTCGCGGCAACTCGATGCTGCCTTCCAAATAAAGATCATGCGCCTCCAGCATCCGCCGCACCTCGCGCGCCGTCTCCGCCGTCCAACCCGCCACCGTCGTTTGCAGACCGCCGCAACCCAGCTCCAGGCAGTGATCCAGCACCTCCAACACGGAAGTCAGCGGCGGCAGCTTCACGCTGGAGTACTTCCCCTGCCAGCGGTTCCACAACGAATGAATCACCAGCCCCAGCCGCCGCCCGGCCACGCCGTCTTCCGCGCCGACCGCCACCGTGCCCGCCGCCGCCAAAGTCATTGTGGAAACTGCCATACGCCGCGTCATCTGCCCCGCATTCTGCCTCCTGCCGCGCCCCGCATCAATCAAAACCCGCCGACGGGGGCAAAGAGCAAAGCGCAGAGCTCTGCGCTCTGCGCTCTGCGCTCTGCGCCCTACGCCCTGCGCCCTGCCCTCAAACCTCAAACCTCAAAAAGGTCCGGGTAGCAGCGTTGCGCCAGCTCCCGGCTCAGGCGGAAGATGGCGTGCGCGTCCGGCTCCGACTTGGCCACCCGCCACAGCTCGCGGCATTCCCCGGCGTCCAGCCGGCGGATGGCGTCTTTTACCCGCGCCACTTGGGCCGCGGACACGCTCAGCTCCCGCAGGCCGAGGCCCAGCAGCAGCGGCGTGAGTTCGATCTTGGCCGCCATCTCCCCGCACATGCCGACGCGGATGCCGCAGCAGCGGCCCGCATCCACCGTCATCTCGATCAAGCGCAGCACGGCCGGATTCGTCGGCTGGTAAAGGTCCGCCACCCGGTCGTTGAGCCGGTCCACGGCCAGAGTGTACTGCACCAAATCGTTCGTGCCCAGGCTCAGGAAATCCACCTGCCGCCCGATCGCCTCCGCCGAGAGCGCCGCGCCGGGCACCTCGATCATGGCGCCGATCAGCACCTGGGACGGCGGCGCCATGCCCTCGGCGATCAGTTCCGCCTGGCAGGCCTGCAACAGCTTGCGCGCCTCCACCACCTCCTGCACCGTCGTCACCATGGGGAACATGATGCCCGTGCGCTGCCCTTCCGCCGCGCGCAGCAGCGCCCGCAACTGCCGCTTGAACATGTCGATCCGGCCCAGGCTCAAGCGGATGCCGCGCCAGCCCAGAAAGGGGTTCGGCTCCGGATTTTGCAGATAAGTTTCCTCCACCTTGTCGCCGCCCAGATCCAGGGTGCGAAAGATCACCAAATGCGGCGCCATCGCCTGGATGATCTGCCGGTAGGCGTCCGCCAGCCGGTCTTCGGACGCGTTTGGGTCCGCCAGATGCAGAAACTCGGTGCGGAACAGCCCCACTTCCTCCGCCCCGCTGTCCCGGATCATCGGGATTTCGTCCAAAAACTCCGCGTTCACGCCCAGCAGCACCGCCTGCCCGTCCCGCGTCAGCGCCGGATCGTGGCGGCGCAGCAGCAGCGCGTCCTCGCGTTCCTCGGCCTCGGCCTCGCGCTGGCGGAACTCCGCCAGCACGCTCTCGGACGGATTCAAAATAAGCACGCCGTTGTCGCCGTCCAGCAGCGCCACGTCTCCGGAATGCAACTCCTCGGAAATGCCGGCCAGCCGCACCACCGCCGGCACATCCATCGAGCGCGCGATGATCGCCGCGTGCGACACCGCGCTGCCCGTCTCCACGGCAAAGCCCAGCACCCGGCCGCGGTCGAGCTGCACCGTGTCCGAGGGCGTCAAATCCCGCGCCACCACGATCACCGGGTGGTCGAACATCGGCGTCTCCAGCAGCTCCCCGCGCAGGTGTCGCATCACCCGCTGCGTCACGTCCTTGATGTCCAGAAACCGCTCCCGCAGATAGGGGTCCGACATCCGCCGCAGCGTGTTGATGTTTTTGAGCATCAACTGGTAGTAGGCGTAATCGACGTTCAGCCACTCCGTGCGCACCCGTTTTTCCACCTGCTTGAGCAGGGACACGTCGTCGAGGATCAGCAGATGGGCCTCGAAGATGTCCGCCTCCTCGATGCCGCCGGCGTCGATCATTTGCTGCTGCAGCACCTGGATTTCCTCCCGTGTCGCGTCCAGCGCGCGCCGCAGCCGCACCATCTCCGCGTCCGCGCGCTCCGGCGGGATCGTCTCCGGCTCCGGCTCATCGAAGTGGTCCTTGAGCACATGAACCACCCCGTGGGCCAGACCGCCGGAGACCGGCAGCCCGGTCCAGCGCCGGGAAATCATTTGCGGGAGGGTGTCAGACAAACCGCCCCCACTTTCCCAAGGACCGCCCCCGCGTCAACTCCGCCCTTGTTGGAGTCAAGCCTTTAGCCGGCCATTTCGAACGTTCCTTGAACTCCACCCGCAATAATGATCGCCTAAAGGCGACTCCAACACCCGCCGCGGCGCCTCCCTTGACCCCTTGACACTCATTCCGCATCCCCGAACCCGCCGCTGACCAGCGCCTCCAGGTCCGCCATCGCCGCCTCGGCGTCCGTGCCTTCGGTGGTCACCTTGATGGTCTCTCCGCGTCCCGCCGCCAGCATCATCAGGCCCATGATGCTTTTGCCGTTGACCGGCTCATCGTCCTTTTCCACCCACACGTCGCACTTGTACTGGCTGGCGCGCTTCACAAATTGCGCCGCAGGCCGGGCGTGGATGCCCATTTTGTTTTGGATGACAAACTCTTTTTGCACGGTCATGACGAGAGGAAAAATGACAACCCGCTGGCGGGATCAACCTAATTGCCCATCCGCGATTTTTTTCAACACCCTTTGATCGAAGTCCACCGCGCTGTTGTACCCGTAGGCGCGCAGCTTGTAGTTGAGCGCCGCCAGCTCGATCAGCCCGGCCACGTCCCGTCCCGGCGCCACCGGCAGGTCCACCGTGGCCACCGGCAGGCCCACCAGCGGCTCCTTGCGCTCCCCGGCGCCCACCCGTTCCAGGTCGTTCGTATCCTGGCCGGGCACCAGCTTCACCACCAAGTCCACCCGCTTGCTCATCCGCACCGACCCCACCCCGAACAACGCCGCCACGTTCAAAATGCCCAGCCCGCGGATCTCGATCATGCTGCGCGTCATGTCCGGCGCCGTGCCCACCACCTCCCGCTCCTCGATCAAACGCAGCCGCACCACGTCGTCCGCCACCAGGCTGGCGCCGCGCTGCAACAACCCGATCACCGCCTCGCTCTTGCCGCTGCCGCTGTCCCCCTGCACCAGCACCCCGATGCCCTGCACATCGACCAAACAGCCGTGAACCAGCGTCGTCGGCGCGAACATCCACTCCAGCCGGATCGTCGCCGCGTTGAGAAACTTCATCGTCACCATGCTGGTGTGCAGGATGGAGATGCTCGCCTCGTTGGCGATCTCCACCAGCTCCATCGGGATGGACCGCCCGCGCGCCACCACGATGCACGGGATGTCCTGGGAGCAAAGCTGGCTGAACCGCGCCCGCGCCAGCTCCGGCTTCAACCCGGCCAGGAAAGACAACTCCGAGTTTCCGATCACCTGGATCCGCTTGTAGGCGAAGTAGGTGAAAAAACCGCTCAGCGCCAAGCCCGGCCGGTTCACCGAAGGCTCCAGGATGCGCCGCTCCAGCCCCGCCTCGGAACCGGCCAGCCGCAGCCGCAGCGATTCCTCGTTCTGCTCGAAGAACTCCCGCACCAGCACCGAGGCTGGCCGTTTGATTTTGACCGGTGGAGGGGCCGCCATAAAAAGAAAGCGCCCGTCCATAACCCCGCGCCGCCGCCCCTGCAACCCGGAAAGGCTGGAGTTAAGAGTTGGGGTCGCGGTTGGAGTTGAGGCTTTAGCCGCAATGCCATTAAGTTATAATTTCTGTACTTTTGGAAATTATG
>CAZNKC010000275.1:0-6522 GCA_964573315.1 uncultured Verrucomicrobiaceae bacterium
AACACCTTGCAGGGCCAACACCTTGCAGGGCCAACACCTTGCAGGGCCAACACCTAGACCCTTGCAAGAATGAAACACATCATCACATTCATCGTGCTGGCAGCCGCGCTGCTGGCTTTCACTCCCGTTGCAAACGCTCAGACTACGGATCGCATTTTCGGGATTCTCCAGAACACGGACACCAACACCTCGTCCTTGATTCAAGTTGACACCGATGGCGTCTCGATCACAACACAGACACTGGTTGATATTCCTGGAACGGGATTTAATCAGTATGCAAGAAACTCCTTGGCCTACGTTCCTGCATTGGATTGGCTGTTGTTTACGGACAAAACCAGCACAACAACGTTTGATGTTTACCGATATGAGCTTTCAACAGGGACGCTTGCCCTCGGTCTATCCAATGTAACTTATCCGGGTGGCGAACTCGCGGCAGGCGCTTGGAATAGCAATCCAAGCTTGTTTAACGGTATAGGCTATTACGTTTCCGCCAGAACGCCAGGGGGTGCTGAACTCTATTATTTAGACGGAGGTCTTCCCGGGATCACAGCTACGACATCGATCACTTCGCCCACTGGAGGCGCCATCGGCTGGGGTGATTTTGAGTTCGCGACTAATGGCATTGTGGTCGCCGGTGGGGAAACTTCGACGACACCCCCGGGCGTGTTCTTCATAGATAATGATTTGAACGCCAGCTTTCTTTCCAACACATATCCCGGCCAAATCGCATACTCGGGTAACAATTGGTATTCGATCGGAGCTGGTGATGGCGCCGAAAATGGGGTCATTTTGTCGCTTGTTGATCCATTGATGGGAACAGCTTCAGTAATCGGCAGTGCCATTCCGACCGGCAATTACGTTGTGAATGATATTGCAGGAACCCATGTAACCACAGTAGTTCCCGAACCCTCCAGCGCATTGCTGCTCGGCCTCACCGGTCTGCTCGCCGTCCTGCGCAGGCGCAGGTGAACCCGTGGTGACGGTGTTCCGCCGTCATTCACCCCCGGACTGGACTTCCAAGGCATGTCTCCACCCTTGGAGTCCATCCGGCGGCAGATGTGGCATGGGAACAACCCCAGAGGGGTTCCTTCTCTCTATGTCCTTTGAGTCCTTTGCCCCTCTGCGTGTCTTGGCCCGCTCCGTGTCGAGGACGAGTAGGAGGACGAGTAGGAGGACGAGGACGATTGAGGGGGGCGCGTGTCAAGCCACCAGCGTCTGCTCCCGGGCGGGGCCGATGCCGACGAGGGAGACGCGGGCGCCGGCGAGTTCGGCGAGGCGGTCGAGGTAGGCTTTGGCGAGCGGGGGGAGGTCGGCGTAGCGGGTGATGCCGCTGAGGTCCTGCCGCCAGCCTTGATGCTGCTCGTAGATGGGCTCGCACTGCTCGATGTCGGTGATGGTGGCGGGCGGGTGGTGGATGACCTCGCCGCGCAGGCGGTAGCCGGTGCAGATTTGGATGGTGTCGAGGCCGTCGAGGCCGTCGAGGTTGGTGATGGCGAGTTCGTCGGCGCCGTTGATCATGACGGCGTAGCGCACCAGCACCATGTCCAGCCAGCCGCAGCGGCGGGCGCGGCCGGTGGTGGCGCCGAATTCGCGGCCCATGTTGTGCAGCATGTCGCTGATGGAGTCTTCCTCGGTGGTGAAGGGGCCGGCACCGACACGGGTGGTGTAGGCTTTGGCGACGGCGACGACTTTGTCGATGAGCCGGGGCGGCACGCCGGAGCCGGTGCAGGCGCCGCCGGAGGTGGTGTTGGAGGAGGTGACGAAGGGGTAGGTGCCGTGGTCGATGTCCAGATAGGTGCCTTGGGCGCCTTCAAACAGCAGTTTCTTGCCGCCGCGGATGGCTTCGTGCAGGCGGACGGTGGTGTTGGTGACGTGGGGGGCGAGCACGGCGGCGGCGGCGAGCACTTTTTCCACGGTCTCCTCCACGGGAACTCCGGACACGCCGGCTTCGCGGAAGGTGATGTTGTGCTCGTCGAGGCGGTGGCGCAGTTCCTCCTCCAGTTCGGCGGGGCGGGTCAGCAGGATGGCGCGCAGGCCGCAGCGCTCCACTTTGTCGGCGTAGGCGGGGCCGATGCCGCGGCCGGTGGTGCCGATTTTTTTGTCGCCTCGCCTCACCTCGCGCAACTGGTCGAGAGCCTTGTGATAAGGCATGACGAGGTGGCAGGTCTCGGAGATGAGCAGGTTTTGCGGTTCGATGACGACGCCCTGGCCGCGCAGTTTGGTGATCTCCTCGATGAGACCGAGCGGGTCCATGACGACGCCGTTGCCGATGACGCAGAGTTTGTCCTGCCAGAGGATGCCGGAGGGGATGAGGTGGAGGATGTATTTCTCCCCGCCGTTGATGACGGTGTGGCCGGCGTTGTTGCCGCCCGCGGCGCGCACGACGACGTCGGACCCTTCGGTGAGGTAATCGACGATTTTGCCTTTGCCTTCATCACCCCATTGGGCGCCGACGACGATGGTATTGGACATGGAGAAAAAATGACGAATGAGGAATGACGAATGGGGAGACGCGGCACGACGAACAGGGCGGGCGGAAGAGAAAAGGGCGCAAGCGGGATGCTTGCGCCACCCTCGCCGCCCGGTCGTGTCAGGCGCTCATGCTGGAGAACAGGAACACGGCCACGCCGCAGGCGACGAGGCCGAGCACGCCGAACAGGACCAAGCCGCTGCCGCCGCCGTTTTTTTCCTTCACTTTCGGGCCGAAACCGGTGCGCAGGCTGCCGTCGTAAGGCAGCGCGCCGTAGCCTTCCAGGTTGCGCGGGGCGGCGGCGCCGGCGGAGTAGGCGGCGGCGGTTTCCTCCTCGCTGGTGTCGCCGATGAAGACGCAATCGACCGAGCCGAGGGTGAAGGAGGGGGTCTGGTTGAGGGCGACCTGCTCGACGCGCTCGCCCTGGATTTTGGTGCCGTTGGTGGAGCCGAGGTCGTTGAAGGTCCAGCCGGAGCCGTCAAAGACCAGCTCGCCGTGGTGGCTGGAGACGGAGCTGTCGGGGATGACGATGGCGTTGTCATCGGCGCGACCGACGGTCATGGATTCGGCGGTGAGTTCGACTTCGCCGGTGGCGCCGTCTGGGGTGGTGTAGTGGATCCTGGCCATAAAAAAGAGCGGGAAAAGGTAGTTTTAGCGATTTCAGCGGGATTGTTCAATGAGTTTGGCGAACTCGGCGAAAAAATACTTGGCGTCGTGGGGGCCGGGGGCGGCTTCCGGGTGGTATTGCACGCTGAGCACGGGGTGCTCGCGGTGCCTCATGCCCTCGACGGTGCCGTCGTTGAGGTTGATGTGGGTGACCTCGACATTGGAGGGCAGGCTGGCGGGATCAATGGCGAAACCGTGGTTCTGGCTGGTGATGGCGACTTGGCCGGTGCGCAGGTCTTTGACCGGCTGGTTGCCGCCGCGGTGGCCGAACTTGAGCTTGAAGGTCTTGCCGCCGAAGGCGTGGCCGAGAATCTGGTGGCCGAGGCAGATGGCGAAAACGGGGGCTTTGCCCATGAGTTGGTTGATCTCCCGGTGGATGTAACCGAGCGCGGCAGGATCGCCGGGGCCGTTGGAGAGGAAGACGCCGTCCGGCTTGCGGGCGAGAACGTCGGCGGCCTTGGCATGGGCGGGCACCACCTCCACGCGGAAGCCGTGCTGGCGCAGGCGGCGCAGGATGTTGCGCTTGATGCCGAAGTCGTAGGCGACGATGCGGTATTTGACCTCCGGCAGGGGACGGAAGACGCCTTCATCGCCGCCGAGGGATTTTTGCGAGGGATTGGGGATGTCCCACTCGCGGCTGTCTTGGTTCTCGGGATCCCAGGTGTAGGGGGCCTGGGTGGTGACTTCCTTGACGAAATCGGAGCCTTCCATCGGAGCGCTGGCCTGGGCGGCGGCGCGGGCTTGGTCCGCGTCCATCCCGGTGGTGATGATGCCGCGCATGGCGCCGGCGCTGCGCAGGTGCTTGGTGAGGGCGCGGGTGTCGATGCCCTGGATGCCGGGGATGTTCCAGTGTTTGAGGTAATCGTCGAGTGAGCCGGTGGAGCGCCAGTTGCTGGGCGCGGCGCAGAGTTCCTCGATGACGAAGCCGCGCACATGCGGCGCGTGGCTTTCGGGGTCGAGGTCGTTGACGCCGTAGTTGCCGATCATCGGGTAGGTCATGGTGACGATCTGGCCGCGATAGGAGGGGTCGGTGAGCACTTCCTGGTAGCCGGTCATGGAGGTGTTGAAGCACACCTCACCGGTGGCGCCGCCGGGCGCGCCAAAGGATTCGCCTTCAAAATAGCGTCCGTCTTCGAGAACTAAAAGGGCCTTCATCAATGGGGTGAAAAGGATGTCAAGGGGGTGGTCGGTGCAAACGGTCAGCACTTAGCGCATCGGCGGCGCAATGCAAGAGGGAAGGGGAAGCGCAAAAACCGGGTGGCGAAGGCGTCGCCACAGCTCCTTATCCCAGCGCGAGGCGCACCATATGAGGGGCGGCGAGGCGGGCGGTGGTGATGAGGGCGGTGGCGAGGGCGGCGGCGAGGAGGAGGATGAGGACGGCTTCGAGGAGCTTGACGGTGAGGATGGCGCGGGGGGCGATGCCGAGGTCGGCGAGGGTTTGGAATTCGCGGCGGCGGAGGCGGTAGGTGAGGGCGAAAACGAGGGCGGTGACGAGGATGACGCCGGCGCCGGTGACGGCGAGCAGGATGTGCAGCAGGCCCTCCAGCCGGAACAAGGCGTCCATCAGGGAGCGGATGAGGTCCGCCGGGGCAACGAGTTGCAGGCTGGCGTGTTTTTGATACTGGCCGCTGAGCAGGGCGTCGGCTTTGGCGTCGCGGGGGAAGACGAGGGCGGCGGTGACGGGGTAGGAGCCGGGGTCGCCGTGGAAGTGGAAGCCGTGGATGTTTTCGCTGGTGACTTCGTTGTAAAGCCGGACGGAGGCGTTGGCGACGAGGTTGCCGTCCGCGGCGTCGGTGGCGAGCAACGCGCCGGGTTGTTCCGGGGTGAGGTCGTCGTGACCGTGGGCGAGTCCGTCGATGAGCCAGGCGGTTTTGAGATCCACAAAGATGGCGTCGTCATCCGGGGTGCCGGTGGGGGCGAGCACTCCGGTGACGCGCATTTTCAGCGGGTAGGAACCGGCGAGGTCGAAGGCTTGCTCCGGGGAGGTAACCAAGCTGCCGCCCGGGGCGAGGTCACGGCGGGCGGCGACTCGGGAGCCGAGCACGCAGTCGCCGAGGCGTTGGAAGGCGGTTCCTTGGGCGAGGCGGAGGCGGCGGGCGGCGAAGTATTCCAATTCCGTGCCGGCAACGGACGCGCCTTGGGCGTGGTAACGGACGTAAAGTGGGATGGCCTGGGCGTGTCCACCGGCGGCGATGCGGGCGACATCGGCGCGGGTGATGGCGGGCGGACCGGGCAGGCGGAAGTGCAGGGCGGACAGCACGAGGTCGAGAGCGGAGGCGCGCGCGCCGAGGACGAGGGGCGTGGCGGCGGCGCGTTCGTGGAGCCGGGTCTCGGCCTCGCGCAAGACGACGCGCAGCACGAGGGGAAGGGCGGCCAGCAGACCGAGCGCGAGCACCAGCAGCAGGGTCTGCACTGGATGCTGCCGGAGATAACGGCGCGCGAGATGGAGGGCGGCGGTCATGCTCGGAGGTCCTCCAAGTCGAGCCGCCGGGGGAAGCGGGCGGCGAGGTCGGGGTCGTGGGTAACGAGGACGAGCACGGCGCCGGTTTCCCGGAGGTGTTCCTCAAGCAGTGTGAGGACAAGATCACGGCGATGCGGGTCGAGGGCGGCGGTGGGTTCGTCGGCAAAAAGGAAGGCGGGAGCCAACGCCAGCGCGCGGATGATGGCGACGCGCTGGCGCTCGCCTTGGGAAAGACCGGTGACGCGGCGGTTCCAATGAGGAGCGAGGTCGAGGCGGTCGGCGAGGTCGCGCGCGCGTTGGCGGACTTGCTCGAAGGCATCGTTTTTCAGGCCGAGGAAACGGGCGGGGACGAGCGTGTTTTCCTCGGCGGTCAGGTAGTCGAGCAGGGCGAAGTCTTGAAAAACAAGACCGGCGTGGCGCAGCCGCCAAGCGCGTTGCGCGGCGGGTTGGCTTGGCAGGGAGGAGGCGTCATCATAGCGGAGTTCTCCCGCTTGGGGCTGAAGCAGGCCGGAGAGCAGTCGCAGCAGGGTGGTCTTGCCGGAGCCGCTGGGGCCGGCGAGCAGCAGCGTTTCACTGGCGCACAGTGCGAGCCGCGGCAGATGCAAACCGAAGCCGCGCGCGTCGTAGCGGAAGCGCAGACCGTCGGCGAGAAGCCGGGTGCGGGATGGATCAGGGGCCGGGCGGTCGCTCACGGGGAAAATTCCTCACCAGTGAGCGCGGTGGCGGGCTTTTCAAGGTTCTTCTTCCCGGCGCTGGCGCGAGAGCGGGAGCCCATCCCACAGGGCGGCGAGGCGGTGTCAGCCGGGCAGTAAGGCGGACGTGTCGTCCGCCTCGTCAAGCGGGCTTGCAGCCCGCTGCTCCGTTGAGATGGCGGCGGGCTGGGAAGCCCGCCGGACAGGGCGGACGACACGTCCGCCTTACTTGC
>CAZNKC010000276.1:0-6499 GCA_964573315.1 uncultured Verrucomicrobiaceae bacterium
GAAGCAGCTCCTCGCCAGCGGCGCCACCTTCATCGCCCGCACCCACGCGGCGCAGGTGAAGCACATGATGGACACCTTCGAGCGCGCCATCCTGCACGACGGCTTCTCCGTGGTGGAGTGCCTGAGCGAGTGCGTGATGTTCTTTGCCGGCTCCTTCGACGACAGCACGCCGCGCAAGGGCGGGGTCTATGAGGTCATCGACGAAACCCAGCACGACGTGGCCGACGACGTCGCCGCCTTCAAACTGGCCGACCTGCCGTCACCGGGCAAGTTCGGCGTGTTCTACGAGGTCAATCGTCCGACCAAAAACGCGCTGGAGCAGAAGTGGATCGACTCCACCCAGGCTCAGATCGGCGGAGCATCCGGCAAGGAGCTTCTCAAGAAGCGGCTGCTGCAGATGCATTGATGGAGTGTCAAGAGGTCCAGTTTACTGACGCCGCTGCCAGCAAGAAACTCAGAATCGTCCTGCGTCACAAAGCATCGCGCTCACTTCATGCTCTATCGGATGCCTGTGAACTTGAACCTTAAAACTCCCCTCTCTCCAAAAACTCCGTGAGGCGGGCGGTGGCTTTCAGGCCGGTGCCGGTCAGTACGATGACGGTGGTTTCCTCCGGCTGGATGACGCCTTTGGACAACAACTCCGCGGCGGCGACCGCGGCCAGGGCGGAGGTCGGCTCCACGCAGAGACCCTGGCGCGCCAAGTTCAACGTGGCCTCGCGGATCGCGTGCTCCGGCACGAGGACAGCGCCGCCCGATGAGCGGTGCAGGGCAGCCACCACTTCGGGCAGACGATTGGGTTGAGCGATGGCCGCGCCCTCCGCCACGGTGGGCTGGACGGCGGCGGGCGGCTCTCCCAGGAACGCCCGCGCAATCGGGCCGCAGTGCGCGGGTTGCGCGGCGAACAGCCGCGGACGCCGCGCGATGGAACCCGCGCGCAGCAGTTCGTCGAAGCCGATGTCGCAGCCCAGCACGTTCGACCCCGCGCCGCACGGCACGATCACGTTGTCCGGCGGCTGGAAGCCCAAATCCTCCCAGAGTTCGTAAGCCAGGGTCTTGGTGCCTTGCAGGAAGAAAGGATGCCAGTTGTGGCTGGCGTAGAATCGTGTCCCGGCTTGGCGCAGCGCCTCGTCGGCGCAGTCCTGGCGCGTGCCCGGCACCAGTTCGACTTCCGCGCCGTAAGCGCGGCATTGCACCAGTTTGGCCGGAGAGGTCGAGGCCGGCGCGAGAATCTTGGCTTTCATGCCGCCGGCTGCCGCGTAGCCGGCGATGGCCGCGCCGCCGTTGCCCGAGGAATCCTCCAGCACGCTGGTGACGCCCTGGGCGCGCAGCAGCGAGAGCATCACGGAGGCGCCGCGGTCTTTGAAGGAACCCATTGGCGCGAACCACTCGCATTTGCAATAGACCGGCGCGCCCGCCACCACGGCGCGCACCAGAGGCGTGCAGCCCTCGCCCAGTGTGATCGGTTCATCCGGCTCGAACGGCAGCGCGGCGGCATAGCGCCACAGCGAGCGCACGCGCGTACGCACCGCCTCCGGCGTCAGGCCCGGCAGAGGCGTCAGCAGCAGCGGCGCGGTAGCATTCCCGCACCAGCGGGGTTCGGACAGAGGAAAGGTGTCACCCGTGCGCGGGTCCAGATAAGAGGCAGCCATGAGAGCTTGATCTTGCGTTGACGCCCGCGATGGCGCAAGGAAAGATCAAACGAGCAAACGATGAGCGAAGACGATACCCGCCTGCTGCGCTTCGCGCGGGAATTGATCGCTATGGACAGCCGTTCGAGCGAATCGAACCTGCCCATCGCGGAACGGGTGGAGTCATGGCTGGCCGGTTTCGAGATTGAGCGGCTGGACTACCTCGACTCCGCTAGTGTTCCGAAGCGGGTTCTGGTGGCGCATCGCGGACCGCCGGGAGGTTGCGCGCTCGCCGCTCATACGGACACGGTTCCGGCGCTGGGGTGGACCACCGACCCCTGGGAGCCGCGCGTCGAGGACGGCGTGTTGCATGGCCTGGGCAGCGTGGACATGAAAGGGCCGCTGGCGAGCTGCCTGACTGCTTTGCTTGGATTGCCGGAAAACGTGCCGGCCACCTTGCTGCTGACCACGGATGAGGAGACCACCAAGGAAGGCGCGCGGGTCATGGCGCGGCGCTCGGAGCTTTTGCCCCGCCTCGGACTGCGGGGCATCGTGGTCGCCGAGCCGACCGGTTTGAAACCCGTCCGCGGCCACCGCAGTTTCATCGAGTTCACCGCCGTCTCCACCGGCATCCAGGCGCATTCCGCCAGCGGCCTGGGCATCAACGCCAACTGGCGGCTGATTCCGTTTCTCGAACGGCTGCGCCAATTGCATGAGCGGCTGCGCAACGATACAGCGTTGCAGGATCCCGCCTATGATCCTCCGTTCAGCGATTTCAACCTCGTGCTGGACAATCATGGCGTGGCGCTGAACGTGACGCCGCCGAAAGCCACCGCGCGGCTCAAACTCCGCCGCAGCCGCCGCGTGGATGTCTCGGCCATCGTCGAGGAAATCCGCCAAGCTGCGCGGGATGCCGGGCTGGAGCTTGCGGAACGGCACGACGGCCCGCCCGTGGAGCTGGCGGCGGATCATCCCTTGGTGCGGCTTGCGGAAAAGGTGACCGGCCAGACGACTCAAACAGCGCCTTGGGGGACGGATGCCAGCGAGTTGCAAGCCATCGCCCCCTGCGTGGTGCTCGGCCCCGGCTCGATCGCCACCGCGCACACCCCGGATGAACAAGTCGCGCTGGCCGATCTCCTGGCTGCCGTGCCGATCTTCCGGGCTTTGCTCGCGCGAGGAGAAGAATCGCTGGAGTGAGATTGAGGCAGAGCGCAGGGCGCAGGGCGTTTTTGGCCGGAGGGCGGGACTCTGTTCCCGTCCACTTTTTCGCGGGCGGAGGCGGCGCGGAGCCGGGGAAGCGGTGATCGGTAGTCAGTGGGCAGCGGTCCGGCGCAGGCACGCTCTGCTCCCTGCGCCCTGCGCTTTGCCCGAAACAACACCAACGCCCGGGCCGCTGGCGGAAATTTGGGGGTGGGAAGCTTTGCACGGCGGAGATATCGAGGCATGGTCGGGCATGAACCCGCTGTCCGTCATTTTTTCCGAACAAGCCCCACGTCCCGCCGGGCATTATTCCCAAGGGATCGCCGCCGGTGGTTTGGTCTTCGTTTCCGGCCAGTTGCCCATCGATCCCGTCACCGGCGAGCATGTCAAAGGCGACATCGCCGCCGAGACCGCTCAAGTACTGCGCAATCTCGACGCCGTGCTGACCGCCGCCGGCAGCTCGCGCGATCTCGTCGCCAAGGTCAGTGTCTATATCTCCGACATCAGCTTGTGGGATGGCGTCAACGCCGCCTACTCAGCTTACTTTGGCCCGCATCGCCCGGCGCGCTCGGTGATTCCCGTCAAGACGCTGCACTTCGGGTTTCAGATTGAGATGGACGCCATCGCGCTGCTGCCGCCTTCGCAGTGAGAGCGGCTGGCGTCGTATTGAGGGCGATTCGCCCTTTTATTACCTATCTCCGGAAGTTGCCGAGGATCGCTTCGACTCCTTGGGCGGAGGCGAAGACCTCGCGGGAGTTGTGCGCCGCGCCGGGGACGACCAAGAGGCGGTTGCGCTCGTGGGCCTCGGGGCCGTGGAGGAATTTCAGGTATTCGTAGTATGCCATCGCTCGTTCCAAGCGGTGCGCTCCCAGAAGATTGGAGCGGCAGCCGTCGGACAGGCCATAGCTGGCGGACGCATCATCTTTTTCTCCCACCAGAAGAACCAGCCGGCGTTGCTTTAACTGCTCGATGATTTGGCCGGCATCGCCCGCGCGTTTCATGTACTCGTTGGGCTGCTCCAAGCCGTGCGGATAGAGGTTGAATCCGGGGCAATCGGCTCTGGCCTCCGCCGCCACGGGACCGAACGAAAACGGATCGTTGGCGAGGGGGCGGTTGGCGCAGAGGTAGAGGTAGGTGGAGGGGGCGGAGATGACGTAGGCCACATCGATGCCGCGCTCGGCCAGAAACGGGTGGACTTGGTTCCCGGCGGCATAACGGCTCATGACCTGGCCTCCGGCGGAGAAACCGCACACGGCTACGGATTCCAGATCGGGAAAGGCCTGGAGCGACCAGCGCAGGAGCGAGTCGAGCACTTCAAAGGAACTCACCCGCGTCGTTCGCGGCAGCTCGGGGTCGTTGCGCGATAGGTGGCCGATCAACCAGCCGTTCACCGACCAATAGGGAAAGTAATCGCCCAGCTTGTGTTCGGCGATGTCCACGCCCGCCAGGAATTGCGGCGAGATCACCGCCACTTCTTTCGGCGATCCCGCCAGCTTCAGCGCCTCGACCATGTTGTCGTGATAATGGTTGGTGCGGAACAGCCCATGCACCATGACGATCAAGTGGCGGATGCCGGGGGTGGTGTCGGTCATGCTGGCGGTGGATTCGCAGGGGATGGCGAGGGTGGCGTCCGCCGCGCGGAAGTGAAAGCGTTTGGAAGCGATGACGGGCACCGGCTCGCGGACCACCACGGAAGCCGGGCGGCGTTCGGCGGCTTGCGTACTTCCAGCCGTTTGTCCTCTGATTTGGGGCAGGCTGCAAAGGAGGGCCAAGGCGATGGCCAGAACGGTCCATTGTTTTTGATTTCGGGAGAGCGGTTGGGGCATGGCGGTGGGGCGAAAGGCGGATGAAACAAGGGATTGCCTGGGACTGATTTGAGACGACAAAATCATGGAGGGTAAAATCATGATCCTGAAAAGGAAAACCACGGATTACACGGATGACACAGATAATCAATGAATGGCGGGATCTATCCCTTTCACTTTGCCAGCCGCTAAACATCCGTGCAATCAGTGGTTTTCATTTCCGTTTTTAGGATGGTTCGTTTTGGCGAGCTGCGCTGACCCTGCGTGTTCGCTGCGCTCAATCTTTTCGGCGAGGACGCCGAAAAGAGCACGCGGGACCATGCCAAAGGCAGGCAGGCTGCGTGCGCTCCATGCGTATGCCCTGTTGACGTGAGGCTTCTTGACCCCGCCTGCTCAAAAACGGCTGCCACCCGCGTTTCTTTGCTTCTCTTCACCATGAAACGCCGTCCTTTTTTCTCTTGCGCCGCCGCCGCTGTTGCCTCCGCGTTGTCGCCCGCCGCGTTTGCCCGCGCCGCCTCCGCCAAGCGCATTCTGCTGCGGCCGGGTAGTTATCAACGCGGCAACATCGGCGACATCTCGCACTCGCTGGGCGCGCTGCGGCTCTTTGAACTGTATTTTCCCGAGGCGGAGATCACTCTCTGGCCGCGCGCAGTCAGTGATGAGGCGCGGGCCAATCTGGAAAACTCCTTTCCCAAGCTGTGCATCGTGGAGGGAGAACTCGATGCCAGTGGCAAGCCCTCCACGCCGGCGCTTGCCGCCGCTTGGCGGGAGGCGGATCTGCTGCTGCACGGATCCGCGCCGGGTTTCAAGGGCATGACGTACCTGCCGGCTTGGCGGGCGGCTTCGGACAAGCCCTATGGCGTCTTCGGCATGACGGATGATCCGCTGTCCGGCGTCAGCCCTGGACGGTTGGCGGAGGGTGGCACACTGAAGGAATTGGGCGAAGCGCTTGACCGGCTGCCGGTGGGGACGCTGAAACCGGCGACGCTGGACGTGCTCAACGGCGCTGCTTTTCTATTTTGCCGGGAGACGCTGACCCAGCGACATTACCGGCGGCAGGGTGTGCGCTGTCCGATCCTTGAGTTCGGGCCGGACGCCACCTTTGCCCTGCATCTGCGCGACGAAGCGCGCGCCGCGGCTTATTTGAAAAAGCACGGACTGGAGGAGGGGCGCTTCATCTGCGTGATCCCCCGGCTGCGCTACACGCCGGCCACGTTGGAGGAAGGGACGCGACCTTCCGCTTCGGCCCGCGCCAAGGACGCCATCAACGCGCGCACGGCGGAGGCGGATCATGCCAAACTGCGTGAGATGATCGTCCAATGGGTGCGCGCGACCGGCCTCAAGGTGCTGGCTTGTCCGGAGATGACCTATCAAGTGGAGCTGTCCAAGAAAAGGCTTGTGGACCCGCTGCCGGATGATGTAAAACCCAACGTCGTTTGGCGCGATCACTATTGGCTGCCGGACGAGGCAGCCTCCGTCTATGCGCGCGCGGCGGCGGTGGTGAGTTTCGAATGCCACTCGCCCATCATCGCCCTCAGCGCGGGCACGCCGGCTTTTTACGTGCGCCAGCCGACGGATACCATCAAGGGCCAAATGTATCACGACATCGGCGCGGGCGGCTGGACTTTCGAAGTGGAGGAGACCGATGGCGGGCAACTCTGGCAGCGGCTCCAAACCATCCACACCGATCCCGCCGCCGCCCGCCGGCAGGCGCGGGACATCATGGCCGGTGTGCGCCGCGTGCAGCGCCGCATGGTGGAGGTGGTGAGGGGGGCGATGGACGGTGGGCAGTAGGCGGCGAATCGTCCTCGTCCTCTTGCTCGTCCTCGAAAATCCGAAATCCGAAATCCGAAATCCGAAATCCGA
>CAZNKC010000277.1:0-6431 GCA_964573315.1 uncultured Verrucomicrobiaceae bacterium
GCCTCCGGCAAACGCACCCGCGCCTCCGCGGTCCAAGTGATGCCGCCGAGCATGTAAAATTTGCCGTCCACGACCGCCGTGGCGCTCCAGCCGCGCGGGCTGCCGGGAAGTGGCGCGCCATGACGCCAGCCTTTCTCCGGCGCGTTCAGATCGAGAATCTCGGTGACGTTTTGAACCGTGCGCAGGCTGTAGCCTTTTTCGGCGAAGTCATACTTGTTGCCGCCCGCGACGATGAGTTTGTCGCCGATCTCGCCCACCGACATGTGGGTGCGCGGCACTTGCAGGGGCGGCATGGTTTGCCAGGCAAGCGGAGGAGTCTGGGTTGTGTCCAGTTTGAAAACATCCGCCGAGGGCACCGTGGGCCGAGCCTGCACCGCGCCGCCGAGTACGTAAAACGATGCGCCCACCGCGGCGGCCCGCGTGTATTCGCGCCGGGCGGGGAGATCGGGCAGGCGCGTCCATTCGTCCGTCCGCGGATCGTAACGATGCGCCCAGCGCGAGGTGCGGCGGCTGACATCCTGCGTCTCGTCGCCTTCGGGGATGAAGCCGCCGGCCAAATAAATCTGCCCGCCCACGACCGCCATGCCCGCGCCGCTGATGCCGCCATGAGGTCCTTTGGCGATGAAAGGCATCTCCTTCACGGTCCATTCGATCCCGCCAAAGACGGGCAACGCCTGGATGGCATCGGGCATTTCCCGCGACAAGGCGCGGTCAATTCCCGCTGACTGCACCGCTTTTTCACGCTCGCGTTTGCGGGCTTCCAAACGCGGGTTGTCGGCGCTGAAAACGGCTCCGGTCATCCAGAGCAGACTGCATGAAAGGAGTCCGGCGCGTTGGAGGTGTGTTTTCATGACTGGTGGAGTGAGCGGATGCGATGCAACCAGAGAAAAAACGGCCTTGGCGGGAGGAGCCATGCAACATTATCCTGGTTCGCCGGACAGACCAGGGAGCGGAGCATCAAGATCGGCATTGCCACCGGCAGCCATTCACGAATGCGGCGCCGCCAAATCGACAAACACGATGGAAACCGGCGCTCCCTCCCGCAGCGTGACTTCGAGGCTGTTTTTGCCTTCGCGCAGCCGTTCCGCTGGGATCGTCCAGGCGCGGAGTTCGTCCGGTTTTGCGATCAGGGATGGATAGGGCACCGCGAAGGGTTCCGAGACGTCGTCCGTCGCCGCGAGTGGCTCGCCGTTGAAGGTGGCGGTCCATTCATCGGCGCCGAGGCTTTTGGCGGCTTGAATGCGGACACGGGCGTCTTGTTTCCAGCCGTCCTGGGGCGCAGAGAGATCGAAGTTGAACTTCGCGAGCTTGCCCGCTTCGACTTGGCGCGGCACCGGCAATGGCTTCATGCCGGGAGCGCGCCAGCCTTGGGCGATGAACCAGTGCTGCGGTTCTTGCGCGAGGGCTTGCGGATCGCGCAGGGCTTCAAGCGCCTCGAACGGCGGCTCGCCGAAGACACCGCGGCCTTCGCCCTGGCCGTGCTGGCGGTAGTAGGCGAAATTGAACAGGCTGATGCCATCGGCTCCGTGCACATAGGCCAGATGCGCGGAGGTGTGCAGATGCTCGCGCGTGGCGCGGCGGAAGGGAAACACGTCGTAGCCGGCGGTGACTTTCTCGCCCTTCCAAATCGTGTGGCAAAGCTCGAAGTAAAGCGCCGCGCCTTGGGTTTGTCTGCGGATCACGGCCAAATCGTGCTGCTGCGTGGTGAAATAATGCGCGGAGGCGTTCACCATGTCGAGACCGGCGGCGACGAGGGCTTGCAGATCGAGGCCGAGCACGTCCAGCGCGGGCAGATAACACGGCACGCGGGCGCAGAGCCAGCGGCGGCGTCCGGTGCGGGCGGTTTGATCGAGCAATTCACGCACCTCGCGCACGAAGCCGGTCATGATGGCGCGGCGCTGCTCCAGCGGCGTCTCATCGGGGCGGAAGTAGCTGTAGAAGCGCAAGAAGTCGAGTTCCAGGCCGTCGAGGTCGTAGTTCTCGCACAACTCACGGATCAACATGAGTTTTTGTTCGCGCACTTCGGGCACGGCCCAATTCAGCACGCGATCCGCGCCGCGCGGAGAATCGGGGTCGATGCGATATGCTGGATTGTTGACATAAAACGGAGTCACGCTCATGCCGATGCTGCCGCCGGGTTTGTCACCGGGCTTGGGATCGGCGTATTCCTTGTGATGCGCGTCATTGAGACGAAACGAGATGAACGCGGCCTGTCCACGCTGGCGGCAGCGTTCGATGAACACTTTCACCACGTCGCCGCCGCCGAGCACGAATTTCCCAAACGAATCCGGCTTCACGCCGTAGCGTTTCTCGATCCAAGCGTAGTGCGCCTCCAGCGGCAGCACCTTGCTCGGCCACATGGGCGCCATGCCGAGGCCGGGTTGGAGAAAGTGGGCGTCCACCAATCCCGAGACTTCGTCCACGGTGGCCTCAAGCATCTCAGCGCGGAACGGCTCGCGCGCTTGGTGAAACGGGCTGACGCAGGAGGTGATGTTGGTCGTGTCATTGCTGTAGAGCACGCGGAAGGGAGCCCTCGGGCGCTGTTGTGCGGCAAAGAGCGGCGATGCAACGGCGGCGGCTGACGTTTGGAGAAAATGGCGGCGGTTCATAAGCAGATTCGATTGGCAATCGGATCAGTTTGAGGGATTAGGCTTCGATTGCCAATCGAAGCTACGGGCCGGCTTTTAATTGCGCGGCGAGTGTTTGAATTGTTTCAGCGTATGCGGGGTCAGTGGCGAGGTTAGCACTCTCCTGCGGATCATCCTTTTCATCGTAAAGCTCGACGCCGATGACCGCCTGCTTGGGATCGCGCCACTCGGTGTAGCGCCAGCGGTCGGTACGGATGGAGCGGCCCATGATGGGCGGTTTGCCGGGGCGCAGGTATTGGCTGAAGGTGGCGGTTTTCCACGGCTGGCCGGGAATTTTCAGCAGCGGCACGAAGCTGGAGCCTTCCAGATGGGTGGGCAATGACAAGCCGCATAACTCGGCCAGCGTGGGATACATGTCCACAAGCTCCACCAGCGCCCGGGTGCTCTGTCCGGCGGTCGTTTGACCTGGAACACTGACAATGAGCGGCACGCGCGCGCCTTGCTCGAAGTTCGTCATCTTTGTCCACACGCCGTTTTCGCCGAGGTGATAGCCGTGATCTCCCCAGAGCACGATGATGGTGTTTTCACGCAGGCCGAGCCGGTCCAGCTCATCCAGCACACGGCCGAGCTGCGCGTCCATGAAGCTGACGCAGGCGCGATAGCCGCGGATAAGGTTCAATGCCATGTCATCGGGAATGTCACCATCCGGCGGCACGGTGCCGTAGCTGCGCAGTTCGTAATTGTTATGAAAGGCGGGCTCCGGCGCGTTTTGCGGTCGATGGGAGTTCGCGGCGGGACGGATCGTTTCCTCGGGATACAAATCCCAATACTTTTGCGGGCAGGTGAAAGGCAGATGCGGTTTCACGAAGCCGACGCCGAGGAAAAAGGGGTTCCCTTCGCCTTTGAGCCGCCGCAGGGTTTCGATGGCTTTTGCGGCGGTTTGCGCGTCGGGATAGACGTCGTCCGGTTCATCCGCTGCCTCGAAGGGAGCTGCGCGCAGTTGTTTGGGCTGCTGGTCCTTGGGCAGGGCCTTGAGCCGCTTGACATAATCGAGCGATTCCTGCGTGAACCAATGCCGATACCGCTCGCCATGATACCACGCCGGCTCGCTCCATGACTGCGGATCATCGCCCGGTTCGCGTTCGCTGTGATGGAAAATCTTGCCGAGCGAGAGCGTGGTGTAGCCGTGATTTTTGAAATGCTGCGGCAGCGTGATGACATCGGGCAGCATCGGCCGCAAGAACGTCTGGTTGTTGAAAATACCCGTGGTATCGGGCCGGCAGCCGCTCAGCACGCTGTTGCGCGAGGGATTGCACACGGCGACTTGACAATAGGCGCGCTCGAACAGCATCCCGCCTGCGGCGAGTTTGTCGATGTGCGGGGTTTTCATATGCGCCACGCCGTAACAGCCGAGTTCGGGTCGCAGATCGTCCACGGCGATGAAGAGGACGTTCGGCTGCGCCGAAAACGACGAATGCGGAATGACGAATGACGAAAAAAGGAAGAGCAGAATGTGCTTCATGGGAGCGAATCCGGTTGGCTGTTGGAGAGGGTTACTTCGCCTTCTCGGCCTCGCGCAGGCGCTGGACTTTCGATTTGTAGCCTTCGGCGAAATTCACCTGAGTGGAGCGCAGATGCGTGAGGAGTTTCTCGCGCATGAGGTGGAGCGTGTCGCGATGCTCCGGCTGGACGGCGAGGTCGTGCTGCTCCAGCGGATCGTTTTCGAGATCGAAGAGGTATTCGCGCTTCTCATCGGCCCAGTACTTGAATCGCTCGTCGCGGGCCATGATGCGCAGCGGCGGGCTGTCGCCGATCTCGCTGAGGGCGATGGGGCGCACCTGATCCGCCTGGCCCGTGGCGATGGGGAGCAGCGATTTCGCGAAACGCCCCGGCGTGACCTCGCCGCCGACAGCCTCCACGATCGTGGGATACACGTCCATCATCTGCACCGGCGCCTTGCTGCGCCCGGTTTTGACATGGCCGGGCCAACGCACGACCAGCGGCACACGCACGGACTCCTCATAGAAGCGGCCTTTCGACAAGTTGCCATGCCCGCCCATCATCTCACCATGATCGGCGGTGAAAAACACCAGCGCGTGATCCCAAGTGCCGCGGGCCTTCAGCGCCCCTGCCAAACGTCCGACGCAATCATCCACCAGCGCCATTTTGCCGAGGTAGTTCGCCAGCATGCGGCGCGTGGCGGCATGATCGAGCGCGCGGCCCTCGCGCAGGTATTTTTCCGGCACGTTGGCGGGCAGCGTGAGTTTTTCCGGATCGTACATCGTGGCGTAGTCGCCCGGCGCATCGAGCGGCGGATGCGGCGAGTGCAGGCTGACGACGAGGCACAGCGGTTTGTCCTTTGGCTGGGCGTGGATGAAATCAACGGCGAGTCCGGTGGTGACGACATCGTGGTAATCCTCCGGCCCCACCACGCTGGGACGCGGCTCGAAACCGCCGTCCACATAGCGCCCGTGCATGTCGTCGGCCAGCGCTTGGAGCAGGCCGCGCTCTTTCAGGTGCAGCGAGTAGGCATCGCGTCCTTTCGCCGAATCCGGCGGCCCGGAGATGTCCACCACATGATCGAGGCCGAGCGCTTGGTGAAACGCACCGCTGTTCTTGAAATGCTGCCGCCAGCCCGGCCCGGAAGTCCAATGCGTCTTGCCGATCTGCGCCGTGGTGAAGCCGGCGCGCTGGATGTCGCGGAACATCGGCGCGGTCTCCGTATCCGGGAAATAACTCGTCGCATTGCCCCAGAGCGCATGGCCGTGGTTGTGCGGATACAGGCCGGTCAGCAGCGACACCCGCGCGGGCATGCACACCGGCGAGGTGGTGTAGCAGGCATCGAAAATCATGCCCTCGCGGGCGATGCGATCGAGATGCGGCGTACGCACCTGGGGATCGTCCCAACTCACATAACGCGGATTCCACTGATCCGCGAGAATGACAAGCACGTCCGGCTTTTCCGCCGCCATGACGGGGCAACATGCGGCCAGGAGGCAGAAGGTGTGCAGTCTGAGAAGGGCGAGGTGTTTCATCCGTGCTTGAAACGGGCCGTCTGCCGGGAAATTGCGGCGCTTTCCCCAAGCGCAGTTCTTCCGGGAAGTTGACGCGCTGCGCGGCAGGGCATAGCCGCGGAGTGCCGACGATTCGTCGGTTTCCCATCCAAGGAGAGGCGCTTTGGAAGCGCCAGATGGGGCGGTTGCAAACCGCCCCTCCTTGTTCACGGTTGCAGCACTTTCCCTTTCACGGAATTGAACTCGCCGCTGCCGGGCTCAAAGGGATGGCGCTTGATGAAGCCGTCTGGCAGGCGGACGCCGAGGCCGGGGGTGTCGGGGAGGCGTAGGCGGCCGTTTTCGAGCGTGGGCGGCTCGACCCAGAGATCGGTCAGCAATGGGGCTTCGATGTGGGTGTTGAGTTCGGGCCGGGTGGGGTTGTAGGCGGCCATCTCGCACACGGCGGTGTTGCGACTGGCGAAGGCGGCGTGCAGATTGGCGGCGACGCCGGGTGTGGCGGACCAGGCATGGGTGGCGATGGAGACGCCTTGCAGTTCGCACAGGCGGGCGATCTTGATGAAGTTCATCATGCCGCCCATGTAGGAGGCGTCGAGTTGCGCGAGCGCAAAGGGTTTATGCTCCAGCCAATCGCGCCATTCTTCGAGGCTGGTGAGGCATTCACCGCCGGCCACGGAGATGGTCGTCGAGGCTCGCAACGCGGCGTAGGCGCGCATGTCGGTGTAGGGCAGCGCTTCCTCGAAAAAGCCGATGGGATAAGGCTCCAGCGCCTGCAAGACGAACTGCGCGGTGGCGAGACTCCAGATGTGGTCGGCCTCGCCGAGGTTGTCCA
>CAZNKC010000278.1:0-6385 GCA_964573315.1 uncultured Verrucomicrobiaceae bacterium
GGGAACAGAGCCCCGCCCTCCGGCATTTTCAGCGCGCGACGGCTGCTTTCAAAGCCTTGCAGAACGCCGCGCGGGGTTGGTCGCCGGTGGGGCTTTGGGTGAACATCAGCGCGAACATCCGGGTTTCGGGATCGGCCCAGACATAGGTGCCATCGGAGCCGCCGTGGGAAAAACTGCCGTCGGCGTGGATGCGCCAGCCGTAGCCGTAACCTTGGCCGGTAGTTTGGTCGTCGTCTTCGACTGCGACCCGCGGCGTGAGGTTCGCTTCGATGCCCGCTTCCGAAAGCACGCGCGTCTCCCCGCAACACCCGCGATCGAGAAACATCTGCACCCAGGTGATCTGATCACGAGCGGAGGAAATCAAGCCGCCGGAAGCGCGCACGATGGGGTAGCGCGGCTGGTCGCTTTCCTCGCGCTTCCAGCCGCCGTCTTTCCTCCGGTAGATCGGGCCGAGCCGTCCCGGCGCGACTTCCGGCTCGTGGCAATAGGTTTCGGTCATGCCCAGCGGCTCGAAGAGGCGCGCGCGCAGGAAGTCGGCCAGCCGTTGCCCGCTTGCCGCTTCGACCACTGCTCCCAGCACGTTGTAGCCGACGTTGCTGTAACGATAGGTTTCGCCGGGTTTGCTTTCCAAATCGAGATTCGCGGCAAAGCGCGCCGCCTCGTCGCTCAGCGTTGATTCCTTTTTCACACCGGGGAGGAAGATCGGACCGCGCGGCAGGCCGCTGGTGTGGATGACGAGATGCTCCACCGTCATGCCGGCGAATTTTTCATGCGCGAAGGCCGGCACCCAGCGGCTCACCGGATCGTCCAAGCGCAGGCGGCCCTCCTCCGCCAGCATCTGGACGGCGGCGCCGATGTAGGCTTTGGTGTTCGACGCTAGATGGAACAACGTGTCCGGCGTGAAAGGAACACGCGCCTCCACGTCATGCCAGCCGATGCCTTCCTCCAGGACGACCCGGCCATCCTTCACCACCACGATCAACGCCCCGCGCATCACCACATCCCCGGCCACCGCCTCGCGATAGATCGCCACCGCCTCGTCAAGCTTGGCCGGATCAAGCCCGGCCTCGGCGGGGCTGGCCACCGGCAACCCGGCGGCGGCAGGCTGGGCCAGCAGCGCGATCAACGCCAGGGCCGAAAGCAAAGGAGAGGCAAAAACGGGAGTCATATCGCAGAATGCTGGCGGCTTTATGATGGCGCAAGTTCATTCCGTTTCATTGCCTTTCGCCATTATAAAGGATAAAAATCCTTCAAAAAAGAAATTTTTCTCTTGCCAATTTATCGGATTTGTATCCAATATGTCGTCACACCATGAAAGCACTCGTCAAAGCGCGCGCGGAACGCGGCCTCTGGCTCCAGGATGTCCCGGAGCCGGAGACCGGCATCAACGATGTCCTCATCAAGGTCCGCAAGACCGGCATTTGCGGCACGGACCTGCATATCTACAAATGGGACGATTGGGCGCAAAAGACCATCCCCGTGCCGATGGTCGTCGGGCATGAGTTCGTGGGCGAAGTCGTCGCGGTCGGCAGCAACGTGAGCGACTTCCATCCCGGCGAGATCGTCAGCGCGGAGGGGCATGTCGTTTGCGGGCGCTGCCGCAACTGCCTGGCCGGACGCCGCCACCTGTGCAAGGACACCGTCGGCATCGGCGTCAACCGCGCGGGCGCCTTCGCCGAATACATCAGCGTGCCGATGACGAACGTGTGGCATCACCGCGAGGGCGTGGACGAGGAGGTGGCGGCGATTTTCGATCCCTTCGGCAACGCCGTCCACACCGCGCTGGCTTTTGAATGCCTGGGAGAAGACGTGCTCATCACCGGCGCCGGCCCCATCGGCCTCATGGCCATCCCGGTGGTCAGGCACGCCGGCGCGCGGCATGTCGTCATTACCGATGTGAACGAGCGCCGTCTCGATCTCGCGCGGAAAATGGGCGCGACGCTCGCTTTGAACGTCAAGACCGGCTCCATCTCGGACGCGCAAAAACAGCTCGGCATGAAGGAAGGTTTCGACGTGGGCCTGGAAATGAGCGGCAACGCCGCCGCCTTTCGCGACATGATTGACAACATGTGCCACGGCGGCAAGATCGCCATGCTCGGCATTCCGAGCGAACAGATCGCCATCGACTGGAACAAAGTCATCTTCAACATGCTCACCATCAAAGGCATCTATGGCCGCGAGATGTACGAGACTTGGTACCAGATGAGCGTGATGCTGGAAAGCGGTCTCAACATCAAGCCGGTCATCACCCACCGCTTCCACTACACCGACTTCGAGCAAGGCTTCGCCGCCATGGAAAGCGGCGATTGCGGCAAAGTCGTGCTGGACTGGGCCTCATGAACGCGCCCGCGTCATCCTCCCGCCGCCTCATACCATGTCCTCGCACGGATCGTGGCGGCCTTCGCGCATGTCTTGGGCTTTCCAGTCCGGAATCAACCCATGTGAACCGTGTGGTGCCGGCTCCCAGCGATAACGGGAACGAAACGTGTGATAGCCCGGCGAGTCCGGCAGCGGGAAGCGGTCGAAGACATCCTTCCAGTCCGCGAACAGAGTCCAGTCGTCGCGTTCCGGGAAGATGCCGAAATCAAACGCGGAACAGATGCGATGCACATAGTCCGCCATGTCCTCCGGCGTGGTCAGTTCCAACGGAGGCTCGGCGAGATCGGGATAGACGCTGTGATCGAGATTCATGGCAGTCCGGCGGGACAAAATACCTCCCGATACCATCGGCGCAAGGCGGCGGCGTGTTCACGTTGAGGTTTGGGGCGGATGTCTTGCATCACAGGTATCATGAGCGGGACCAAGGCCGAACTCAAGTCCCGTGCTGCGATGAAGTCTGGCAGTCGCGGCGAAGTCAAGCCGGGCGGAGCGGGTGGAGCACGGCTAGACACTCATCCAAAGCGAAGCCGCTTGCGTGCCTCGGCCTTCAAGATGGAGACGAGGGAGTCCAGTTGCGCCAGTTCGTCCAATTCGGCGACCTCATCGGGTTCCAGATTGCCGGCCAGATTTTTCTCCAGCAGCGAACTGCCGCGCTTGGAAAGCTTCTTCGACGGCTTGAATTGCACAATCGCCTCCGGCGAAGGGCCGCTGGCGAGAAACTCGACCACCTCACGCCCCGCGCCTGCGGTGGCGGACCACATGCCGCGCAATCCGTGTTCCAAGATGGACACGATCTGCTCCGGCTCTCTCGGCAGCCGCTTTGCCAGGGACTCAGGCAGTTCCAGGGTGATTTGCATGAGAGTATTCTGATTGCTCAGAAGCGATTTTCAATCCTTTTTCGAATATGAACCCAGCCTTCCAACACCATCTCGCCACGCAGCTCGACGCCATCCGCTCCGCGGGCGCGGAGGTGCTCAATCTGTGCGCGAACAACTCGTCACGCTGCGTGATTTTATTCCCGATCCGGTTTTCCGCAGGCGTGGTCGCGGCCAAGCCCGATCACGCCGGGGGTGGTTCTGAAATTCGTCTCGCGGATCAGACGGGAAACGGCGGCGTCGTAGTCCAACCATCCTCTGTGGGCGGCTTCGCTCAAGATGCCGATGGTGCCTACAACCATCAGACCCGCGCCCAGAGCCGCGCGACGGCCTTTAGCCTCGTCGATCAACACGGCATCCGCGTCTTCCCGCAAAGCCAGTTCGAGCGCGGCACGCTCTCCCGGATCGAGGAAAGCGAACCGCTGAGAGTCGGCGGCAGTATCCGCCATCACGGTGAGCCATTCGGGTGGCCGGGCGGCCCATTGGCGCACGGAAGCGGGAGCGCGGGGATGGCTGCATTCGGCAAGGACGGTATCGGGACAAAAAACACGATCATTGAGCCGTGGCAGAAGAGACTCGATGCCCAGCACGATGAGATAACGCAAAGGCGAAGCGTCCGTGACGACGATCATGCAGGTTGGAATCGCTGGATGGCTTTCAATTCCTCAGCGAAGTCTTCCTCTGTCAGTCCCGGCCATGCGCCGTGGGCGGCGAGAAAGTCCTCTGTTTCCCAGCGGGACTCATGGCCGAGAAGCCGGCGCACCTCAAAGGCGGACAGGCGCCTCTGCCGGTATGCTTCCACAGCGAGGGCTTCCAGGGCGGCGCGCGAGAGATCGCCAGAGGCTCCGGTGAGACCCGCAGCCAATTCGTCCGGGATGGTCAGGGTGATCTGCATAGGATATTTTCATTGCTCAGACGCGATTTTCAATCCCAATCTTTTTCAACCATGAACCCCGTCTTCCAACACCATCTCGCCACGCAGCTCGACGCCATCCGCGCCGCGGGCACTTGCAAACAGGAGCGTGTGCTTTCCACGCCGCAGGGCACGCTGGTGCGTGTGGCGGACGGTGCGGCGGTGCTCAATCTGTGCGCAAACAATTACCTCGGCCTCGCTCAGCATCCGCGGGTGCGGCAGGCGGCGCATGAGGCGCTGGATCGCTGGGGTTACGGGCTGGCGAGCGTGCGCTTCATTTGCGGCACGCAGGGCGTTCACAAGGAATTGGAGGCTTCGTTGACGGATTTCCTCGGTACGGAGGACACCATTCTTTATTCCTCCTGCTTCGATGCGAACGGCGGTTTGTTTGAAACGATCCTCGGCCCCGAAGACGCGGTCATTAGCGATGAATTGAACCACGCTTCGATCATCGATGGCATTCGTCTCTGCAAGGCGCGTCGCTTCCGGTACAAAAACTGCGACATGGCCGATCTGGAGGCGAAGCTGATTGAGGCGGACGCCGGTGGCGCGCGCTTCAAGCTCATCGCCACCGATGGTGTGTTCTCGATGGACGGCCACATCGCGCCGTTACGGGCCATCTGCGATCTGGCGGACAAGCACGATGCGCTGGTGATGGTCGATGATTCGCACGCCGTTGGTTTCATGGGCGCGCAGGGGCGCGGCACGCACGAGCATGGCGGAGTGATGGGTCGTGTCGATATTTTGACCGGCACGCTCGGCAAGGCCTTGGGCGGCGCGAGCGGTGGTTACACGAGCGGGCGGAAGGAAATCATCGAACTGCTGCGGCAGCGCTCGCGGCCTTATTTGTTCTCGAACACGCTTTGTCCGAGCATCGCGGGCGCTTCCATCGCCACGCTGGAGATATTAAAGTACTCCACCGAGTTGCGCGATCAATTGGAGGCTAACACCCGTTTCTTCCGCGCGGCAATGACCGGCGCCGGTTTCGACATTGTGCCCGGCAGCCATCCCATCGTGCCCATCATGCTCGGCGAGGCCGCGCTGGCCGCGAAGTTTGCCGAGGTGATGCTGGAGCGCGGCGTTTATGTCATCGGCTTCAGCTTTCCCGTGGTTCCCGAGGGCAAGGCGCGCATCCGCACGCAGATCAGCGCGGCGCACACGCGGGAGGATTTGGAGTTCGCGGTGCGGACGTTCGCGGAGGTGAAAGGGGAGCTGGGGGTTTGAGGGTGGCGCGAGCTCTTCTCCCCGTCCCTCATTCTCTCCGTCTCTCCGTCCTCCCCCCCGGCTCCGCGCCGCCTCCGCCCGCGGAGAAATGGGCGGGAACAGAGCCCCGCCCTCCGTGGCTCAGCCGCGCTGCCGTACGGCTTCGAACAGGCAGACGCCGGTGGCGACGGAGACGTTGAGGCACTCGACTTTGCCGGCCATGGGGATACGGACGAGGAAGTCGCAGTGCTCGGCGGTGAGGCGCCTCATGCCGGCGCCTTCCGCGCCCATGACGATGCCGAGGGGGCCTTTCAAATCCACTTCGTAGAGCGATTGCGTGGCTTCGTCCGCGGTGCCGACGAGCCAGAGGCCGAGTTCCTTGAGCTTCTCCATGGCGCGCACGAGGTTGGTGACGCGCACGATGGGCACGCTCTGCGCGCCGCCGCAGGAGACGCGCACGACGGTTTCGGTGACGGGCGAGGATTTGTCCTTGGGCAGGATCACGGCGGCGGCTCCGGCGGCATCGGCGGTGCGCAGGCAGGCGCCGAGGTTGTGCGGGTCTTGGACGCAGTCGAGCACGAGGACGAGCGGGTTGGGGCGCGCTTGGATGAGCGCTTCCAGGTCGCCTTCGTCATGGATATGCACCGGCGGCGGGCCGGAGCCTGGATGCTGGCTGTGACGATTGGGGCGGGCGGGACGCATGGACGGGGGATGAAACACGCGTCCGGGAACCGCCGCAAGCGGGTGTTGCGCGCGCCGCTGAATTCAATCGTGGGATTTCATGGTTTGGTTTTTTTGGGGTAGGAAAATCTATGGCAGGAAAATGAGGGGAGGTGGCGCGATGCTTTGCCGCAGAGGGGCAAAGAGGCGGAGGACGCGGGATTCATTGGACCTCTTTCGCCATAGATCCATAGCCATGTTAAAGGCAACCCGGAGGGTTGCCAGCCATGCCGCGCGCGGTCGGTCACGGTGCCGGGGGCGCGGGCGGGAGGTTGGCGTCCGGCTCGAACTGGAG
>CAZNKC010000279.1:0-6293 GCA_964573315.1 uncultured Verrucomicrobiaceae bacterium
GAACGCTTGCATGGGGTGCAAGAGGTCGTGAGTTCGAATCTCGCCGGCCCGACCATTTTCCAGGGGGTTACTGGAAGGCGTCAAACAGACGCAAGGGCTTGCGGCTCGTAGTCCACAAAGGCGATGACTTCGTTGCCGCTCAACTCCACTTCGGGATCGGCGAGCACCTCGCTCAAGTTGCGCGCGGGCGGTGATTCGTCTTCCCCCAAATGCAGGTCCAGCGCCTCGCGCGCGTTGCTCAGGACTTCCTCCAGCGAGTCGCCCGCCGTCACGCAGCCGGGCACGTCCGGGAAATAACCCCACAGCCCGCCGTCAGAAGGTTCGATGACAATCACGTATTTTTTCATGGCCGCAGAATACAGGTTTGCAGACTATTTCCAGCCCGCTTGTTTTTGGATGGCGTGGAGGGTTCCCTTCGGAATAGCCCCTTTGTGCATGGGCACAGTCACCTTCCCATGCTGACAAAATGGCAATGGCTGCCTCTCTGTTCTTTGCATCGCCAGCCATCGGCATTCAGCAGTTTCACGATTTCTTTTGCCGTCATGCCCCGTGTTGGTTTCAGTTCACTCAAGCCTCCCGTTCGATCCCGCCCTCGTGCATCCGCCACACCTCGTCCATGCGCGCCGCTTGCGCCGGGTGATGCGTCACCATCACCAGGCTCACTTCCAGGGAGCGCTGGAGTTCAAGCAGCAGCTCGGTCAGAGCCGCCGCGTTTTTTTCATCCAGGGCGCCGGTGGGTTCGTCCGCCAGCACCAAACGCGGCTGGTTGATGAGCGCGCGCACCACCGCTACCCGCTGGCGTTCGCCGCCGGAAAGCTGCGCCGGCAGCCGGTCGCGATGCTCTTGCAGCCCCACCCGCGTCAGCAGCTCTTCCGCGCGCGCCGCGGCTTGCTCCGCGTCACGCGCCGCCTTGGGCAGCGCCAGCGTCGGCAGCAGCACATTTTCCAGCACGGTGCATTGCGGCATCAGGTGATGAAGCTGAAAAATGAATCCGATCTTGCGGCTGCGCAGCGCGCTGAGCCGCGCCGGCGGGCAACCGGCGACTTGTTCGCCCTCGAAGATCACCTCGCCCGTGTCCGGTTCGTCCAGCGTGCCCAGGATATTTAAAAGAGTGCTCTTGCCGCAGCCGGACGGCCCCACGATGGCCGCCGACGCGCCCGCTTCCAACGCCCAGGAGACATCCTTCAACACCGCCGCCGCCGGTCCGCCGCCGGGCTCGCGATAGCTTTTTGAAACGTGACGCAGTTCGATCAGGGCCATGATGTCATCCTCCTTCTTTGTATAACGTCTCAACCCGCCGCCACCTTCCGCCAGCGGCTCGCCTTGAACTCATGCCGCGGCAGCGCGCCCGGCTCCGCCCGCCGCACCGGGATGCGCAGGGAAAAAGTATCCCGCAACCGCGCGCGCAGCCGCTCCAGCACGGCAGCATCGTCCGCGTCCGCCGCCAGCTCCACCAGCACGGTGGGCTCCTCCATCGCCTCCACTTGGTGCTGCTCCACCAGAAACTCCACCACCTCCGGGAAAGCCCGCACCACCGCCTCCACCGCGCTCGGATACAGGTTCACCCCGCGCACCACCACCATGTCATCCACCCGGCACAACACCCCGCCGTCGAGAAACAACCGTCCGTCCACGATCCGCTTGCGCACCCAGTCCCCCGTCCGGTAACGCAACAGCGGACAAGCCGCGCGATCCAAAGTCGTCAGCACCAGCTCGCCGCAATCGCCCTCCGCCACTTCCCCGCCGCTTTCAGGATCAATCACCTCCGCGAAGTAAGCTTCCTCGACGATCATCAACCCGCCCGGATGCCGCGCTGCCTCGTAGCTCACCGGCCCCACCTCCGTCATGCCGTGGTGATCGAACACCCGCGCGCCCCAAAGCTGCCCGATCCGCTCTCGCACCGCCGGCACGCTGCCGCCCGGCTCGCCGGCCACGATGACTTTTTTCACCGCCAAATCCTCCAGCCGCACGCCTGTGTCCGCGCCGATCTGCTCGCCCAGGCGCAGCGCGTACGTCGGCGTGCAGCACAGCACCGTCGCTTGGTAACGCGCCAAGCATTCCAACCGCGCCTGGCTCGAAAGCCCGCCGCCCGGCAGGATCAGGTAATCCCGCGCCGCCGCCTCGAACGCCGTCCAGAAACCCAGGAACGGCCCGAAGGAAAAGGCGAAAAAAATACGGTCCTCACCCGGCGTCAGCTCCGCCGCCTCATACACCCGCCGCCAGCAGCGCAGCAGCGCCTCCCAGCTTTCCGGCGTATCCAGCCAAGCCATCGGCTGTCCCGTGCTGGTGCCGCTGGTTTGGCAAAAACGCGTGTAACGGCCCAGAGGCTCCAGCAGTTGGGTGCCGAACGGCGGATGCTCCAAGCGATCCGCCAGCAACTCCGCCTTCGTCGTCGCCCGCAGCTTTTGGGAAAAATCCTCCAGCCCGCGGATCGCCGCCGCGTCCACGCCATCCTGCACGAACCGCCGCGCGTAAAAGCCGCCGCCCGCGTTCACCCGCGCCAGCAGCGCCGACAGCTTCCCCCACTGCGCCTCGCGCAACGCGGTCCGGTCCAGCAGCGTGTTATCGTCTTCCACAGTGATGAGCGAAACCGAGGAATGCCGCCGGGTCAATCAAAACGCCGTGTAGCGTTGCAACTCCGCCAGCCGCGCCTCCACGTCCTCACGCGACACCTGCCCCAGCCGGTGCGTGCTGAATGCCTCGCAGGTGAAGCTCGCCACCACGCTGCCGCGCACCACCGCCGTTTTCAAATCATCGAACGAAGGCCGCGTGCGTCCGTTGGCCGCCAGCCAGCCCGCCATGCCACCAAGGAAAGAATCCCCCGCGCCCGTCGGGTCGAACACCGAACTCAGTGGATAGGCCGAGCAGGCGAAGAAATCCTCCGCTTTTTCCCCGAACAAAAAGCTGCCGTGCTCCCCGCGCTTCACCACCACGAAACGCGGCCCTTTTTTCTGCAACCGGCGGCCCGCCTCGATCAGGTTCGTCGTGCCCGCGAACTCCTTGGCCTCGCCGTCGTTGATGACCAGCAGATCCACTTTTTTGAGCACGTCGTGCAGACGCTCATGCGCGATCTCGATCCACAAATCCATCGTATCCGCCGCCACGAAGTCCGCCTTGCCGCACTGCTCCAGCGTTTGCAGTTGGTTGTCCGGGCTCATGTTCGCCAGCACCACGATCCCCGCTTCCGCCGCCGCGTCCGGCACCTTCGGCTGCCAGTGCTCCAGCACGTTCACCGCCACGCGATGCGTCGTGCGCTGGTTCATATCGACGTGGTACTCGCCGCTCCAGGTGAAAGACTCCCCCTCGCTGCGCTCCAGTCCCTCCAGCAGCACCCCGCGCCCCGCCAGCATGTCCAGATGCGCCTCCGGGAAATCCCTGCCGACGATCCCCACCAGATGCACCGGCCGCGCATACACCGCCGCCGCCAGCGAGGCATAGGACGCCGAGCCTCCCAGCAGGTTCTCCTGGCTGGCCTGCGGCGTTTTGACATGATCCAGGGCGACGGTTCCAGCGATGACAACGGACATATTCGAGAGCAGGGAAGGGGGGTGAAGGAAAAACAAACAACCGCCGGCCAGCGACGGCGGCGGAGTATCCCGCGCCAAGCCGCCCTGTCAATGCCAAGGAAAGGCGGTTTGCAACCGCCTGTCGCAAAGGGGGGTTTGCAACCGCCCCCGCCGGACGCAGATTGGCAAACCCATCCCAAGGGCGCGCGCCGCCGCAGGCTCGTTGTCCCTGTTGGAAGGCGCATGGCAAGACGCCCGTCTCATACCGATGCAGGCTGCAAGCCTTGCATGACTGGTCACGGGCAGAGTACCCATGCCGTTTGCAAGCTGGAAGCTTGCCCCACTTTACCGGAGGGCGGGATTCTATTCCCGCCCATTTTTCCGCGGGCGGAGGCGGCGCGGAGCCGGGAGAGCTGGGTAAAAAGCGGCGAAAATAGCTCGCCATCACAAGCTTTGCCTTCCTCCGGGCAAGTGGGAAACTTGCCCCACTTTTCACCGAACGAGTGGCGGAGCGGACGGGACTCGAACCCGCGACCTCCAACGTGACAGGCTGGCGTTCTAACCAACTGAACTACCGCTCCAGACTCGTTTGGCGAGCGGGCAAACTAGCGGCCCCCCGCTCCCGCGCAACCGAAAACTTGTTTTGGCAGCGAAAACTTGCCCATGCCTTCCAGAGCAAGCGTCATTTCAAAAGCATCGCCCCTTTCTCCGGATCGAACTCCCCCTCCCACTTCGCCACCACCAGCGTGGCGATGGTGTTGCCGATGAGATTCGTGATGGCGCGGGCCTCTGACATGAAGCGGTCGATGCCGATGAGGACCGCCAGCCCGGTGACGGGAATGCCGGTGTCGATCGTCGATAAAGTCGCCACCAGCGTGATGAAGCCCGCCCCGGTCACCCCCGCCGCGCCTTTCGAGGTCAGCAGCAGCACCGCCAACAACCCCAACTGCTGCCAGAGCGTCAGCGGCGTGTTGGTGGCCTGTGCCACAAACAACGCCGCCAGCGTCAGGTAAATGCAGGTGCCGTCCAGATTGAAGGAATAGCCGGAAGGAATTACCACGCCGACCACCGACTTGTCGCAGCCGGCGTTTTCGAGCTTCTTCATGAGTTGCGGCAGCGCTGTCTCGGAGGAGGACGTGCCCAGCACCAGCAGCAGCTCGTCCTTGATATGAACGAGCACCTTCCACAGGCTGAACCCGCACCACCGCGAGATGCTGCCCAGCACCACGAACACGAACAGCGCGCAGGTCAGATAGACACAGCCGAGCACCTTCGCCAGCTTCACCAGCGTGCCGGGCCCCTCCACCCCCACCGTGTAGGCCATCGCCCCGAAAGCCGCCAGCGGCGCCACGCGCGTGATGATGACCACAAGCTTGAAAAACAACTCCGACACCGCGTGCAGCAGCTCCAGCACGATCTCGCCACGGTCGCGTATCTGGCAGAGCGCCACCGACACCAGGATGGCCAGGAACAGCACCGGCAGCACCGACTCATCCGTGAAAGCTCCCACGAACGTCTTCGGCACGATGTTCATGAGGAAAGTCTTCGTACTCGAACTGGAATCGTGGGCCTTCGCCTCATACTCTCCGATTTTGGAAGTCTCCTGCTCCGAAGCGGAGATATCCATCCCCGCGCCCGGTTGGGCCACGTTCGCCACCACCAAGCCGATGATCAGCGCCAGCGTCGTCAGCACCTCGAAATACAACAACGCCTTCCAGCCCACGCGCCCCACCCGCTTCAAATCCCCCATGCTCGCGATGCCCGAAACCACCGTGCAGAAAATGATCGGCGCGATCAGCATCTTGATCGCCTTGATAAAAATCTCCGCCAGCGGCTGCACCGCCGAGCCCGCCTGCGGGTAAAACAGCCCCAGCAGGATGCCCAGCACGATCCCGATCAAAACCTGCACATAGAGAAGTTTCAGCCATTTCATGAATGGCGGATGCTGGCAGGGTTCGGTGTAAAAGCCAAGCGGCTTTCTTGGCAAAACGGCATGGCTCAGCTTGAAAATAAAGGCGGAGCCAAAGTCACCGCCCACCCACCCAAGGAGAGACGGTTTGCAACCGCCCACCCAAGGAGCGGCGGTTTGTAACCGCCTCCCCCAGAGATCGGATGAGCGCACCCCTTGATGCCTGCCGCCAAACATCCGTGCAATCCGCGGTTCTCACTTTCTCTGTGTTCCTCCGTGCCCTCAGTGGTTTCATTTCCGTTTTGAGGATCACCTGCCCCCACCAGCTTCCGGAACGAACCATAAAAAAAGCCGGGCCGCGCTCGCGGTCCGGCTTTTCAAGAGAAGCAGCGGTTTTGGCCGCCGGATCCTATTTCTCCACCCAACGCACCGCTTCCATCAGCAACTCGCGCGCCGAGGCCAAGCCCAGCTTCTGGCGGATGTTCGCCTTGTGCGCGTCCACCGTCTTCGAGCTGAGGCCCAGTTTCTCGCCGATCTCGTGGCTGTCGAAACCCCGGCCCACCATCTCGAAAACCTCGAGCTGGCGGTCGCTGAGCATCCGGCCCGGCTCCCCGCGTGAACCCGTGCGCGGCCCGCCGCCGGAGACGATGTTCGCCAGCAGATTCGCGCTGAAGCAGAAGCTGCCGCTCAAGATCTGGCGGATGCCGTGCAGGATGCGCGCCGCCGACTCTCCCTTCATCAGGTAGCCCATCGCGCCCGCCCGCAGGCAGCGCTCAGCGTACACGTTCTCCTCGTGCATGGAGTACACCAGGATGTGCGAAGCCGAACTGACCGACTTCAGCTTTTTGATGAGGTCCACCCCGCTGCGATCTTTCAGA
>CAZNKC010000280.1:0-6176 GCA_964573315.1 uncultured Verrucomicrobiaceae bacterium
CGCCTAAAGGCTTGACTCCAACAAGCGGTGTTCCACCTGCTCCGCTTGTTGGATGAAGGACGGATCGAGAAATAAATGGCGCAACGGTTCCGCGCGTGCTTTTTCGACGATGCCAAACATCGCCGCCGTCAGTTCAATCACAGTCATTGATATGCGGATGGTTTGCAGAGAATTGGAAGGCATGAGGAGGCTGGTGTTCATTTCAGCCGCGAGGCTTCGCCGAAGTAGAAGGTGTCCGCGTCTTTGAGTTCGAGGTTGTGATGGCTGTAGTAAGAGCGCGCCGTTTCCATGCGCGGCCAGTCGAGTTCGACGCCTTGGCGCTCGAGTTCGCGCTGGAAGCCGGTGAGATGCCGCGGCGTGTTCCGCACTTGGCGCGGCGTGAGTTTGCGGGCGAGACAGAAGGCGGCGAGCGCGCCGGCGGATTCGCCGATGTTCCACTCGGTGGGGTGGACTCGGAAGGCGCCGTTGGTAACATGCGTGACGCCGAGGTTTTTGCACGCGGGCAGGAGGTTCTCGACGCGCACGGGGATGAGCGCGCCGAGCGGAATCTGCTGCAGCCAGTGCTTGCCGTGCGAAACCTCGGTGATGCTGGGTTTGCCGGGCGCGGTGGGTTTATGGATGTCCACGCGGTAGCCGCTGAGGCCGACGCTGTCGGGATACTTGACCGGCCCGTTTTTTGTCTCCGGCTGGTCGGTGCGAAAGTGTTGCTCCAAAACAGTGAACTCCGCTTTGATCCGCCGCGACTCGCGGATGTAAGGCGCCTGGGCGAGGCCGTCGCCAGTGCCGAAGAAATCGCCGCGCGGGCGCAGGCCGGGATAACCCTGGCCGCCGGTGGCGGGGTTCGGCGCTTCGGTTTGGAGCCAGTGAATGGTACTGAGGCTCAACTGGCGCGCGGCTTCCAGGTGCTTGCGGCGCTCCTCGGGGGTGACGCCGCAGAGCACTCCGAGGTGGTATTCATTGATGGGCCAGATGGCCACGGTCACGTCGCTGGGGAAAGCGCCGGGCACGAAGTTGTCCCGGCATAGCATGCGGCGGAAATTCCAAGTGCTGGCGACGTAAGCGCCGGGTTTGGGCGGACGGCCCAGGTGATCGTGTTGCGCGCCGAAGAGATCGGGCAGTGTGAGCTTGGGGAAATCGCCGCGATGGCTCCGCGCCTGTTTCCAAAAATCGTAGTCGCGCGGTTTGTCGATGATGTGATCCTCGCCGGGAAAATGATCCAGCGCGAACACATGGGTGAAGACCATCTGCTCATGCGGCTCGGCGGGGCCGTCCACGGCCAGCGGCTCGCCGGTTTCGTCCCGTGACTCGGCGCCGATGACTGATTCGATCCGACCGAGTTCGAGCAGGTCGCCCAACTCGGTGGCGTCGAGGATGTAGGGCGCGGTCAAGGTGCGCTGCGCGCCGCTCGTTTCATCCAACACGGTGACGGCGCGGGCGTGATCGCCTTCCATGCTCACGGCGACGGGGTGATGCCGCGTCAGGATGACGATGCGCCCTGCGGACAAATGCGGCGCGAGCATTTCGTAAAGCACGGCCAGACCGACGCGCGGCTCGAAGCAGAGCTTGCTGACCCAGCCCGCGCCGGGATTGAGGTTGCGATCCGCGCGCGCCGCGGCGGTGAGCGGGTAATGGCGGCGATAGTAGTCGCGCACGCCGTCGCGGAAATCGGCGTAGCTTTGCGTGCGTCCGTAGCGCTCGCTCCAGGGATGCTCGTCGAGCGGGATGCCCTGCGTGGTGGCCTGTCCGCCGATCCATGATGTCTCCTCGGTGAGGATGACGTTGCATCCCATGCGCGCCGCAGCGAGCGCGGCGGCGACACCGCCGAGACTGCCGCCGATGATGAGCACATCGGTCTTCATCTCACGGCCAACGGTTTTGGCTGAAGCTTGCGCCGCCGCCTGTTGCGCGCCCAGAAAGGATGGCAGCGCCATGCCCGGCGCGGCAGCCAGCGCGGTTTGCAGAAAGGCGCGGCGAGAGGGGATTGAGAACGTCATGGGATGGGAAAGGAAGTGCGGTGCTTCATGGCTTCGATTTTTTGGTCGCGCGTTTGCGGCGGGGTTCATTCAGTTCGCGCTCGATGTCCGCGATGCTCGGCAACGCTCCGCGCAGACTCTTGGGCAGCGATTCCACCAGCCGCGTCTGCCACTCGGCCACCCCGATGGGTTTTTTCAGGTCGCGCAGCGCGTATTCCACCTTCAGCTTGTTCTTTGCGTCCTTGCACAGCAGCAGGCCGATGGAGGGCGCGTCGTGCTCATGGCGCATCTGGTCGTCCACCGCGGAGAGGTAGAAGTTCATCTTTCCCGCGAACTCCGGCTCGAAAGGCTTCATTTTCAAATCCACCACCACAAAGCAGCGCAGCCGCAGATGATAGAACAGCAGATCGAGATAAAAATCATCCTCGCCCACCTCCAGATGCACTTGCCGTCCCACAAAGGCGAAGCCGGCGCCCATTTCCAGGAGCAGTTTCTGCACATGCTCGACCAGTCCGCGCTCCAGATCACGCTCATGCGCCGCCTCGCCCAGCGTGAGGAAATCGAAGGTGTAGGGATCCTTCAACACCTCCCGCGCCATGTCCGACTGCGCGGGCGGCAGCGTGTGCTCGAAGTTCGTGATGGCCTTCCCGCTGCGCTCGTGCAGCCGCGATTCGATCTGCACCGTCAGCACGGCCCGGCTCCAGCCATGCTCCAGCGCTTTGCGCGCATACCAGAGGCGCGTGGCAGGGGCTTTGAGCTTCTCGATAAGGATGAGATTGGCACTCCAGGAGAGTCCTGTGAGAGGTTCGGGAGGCCCACTTTCAAATTGTGTCACAGGCTGTGATAAAATTTGAGGTTCCTGGCGGCTTTGAGGCCCCTTTCTCAAAAGTGTCACGCCCTGTGACACTTTTGGCTCCGACAATTGTGCAACAGGCTGTTGCACAATTTCGTCTCTCGATGCCTTCTGAGCCAATTTTCCCACAGGCTGTGGGAAAATCGGGCCGTCTAATTGTCCAACAGCCTGTTGGACAATTGAACCGTCGGGCGACTTGCCGGCCAATGGTCCAACAGGCTGTTGGACGGCTTCCAATGCCTGCCATGCGGCGTAAAATGCTCGCATGTAGAGGATGTTGGAGCGGGAGAAGCCTTTCATCTCCGGAAACTCCGCCGCCAAATCCTTCGCCAGCCGCTCGACCACTTTTGCGCCCCACCCTTCCTCCTTTTGCGCCCGCAGAATCTCCCGGCCAATGTGCCAGTAAAGCAGGATCAACTCCTGGTTCACCGACACCGCCGCCTTCACCTGCGCTGCCCGCACACGGGCTTTCAAGTCAGCGAGCAGAGGGGCGTAAGTGGAGGGAGGAAGGGATGATCCTTTGGCATTCATTGCTGGCAGGAATCAATAAGGCTGTCAGGGAGTTGCGTCAAAAGCCGTTTCGGTGGCGTCATGGCGGGAGAGCTTTCCACAAGGCGGCAAGAGCTTCGCCGCGTGTTTCCTTCGTGTCCGGCGACTCCTGCGCTTCGGCGGCGTGAACAGCCTTCGCGAGTTGCACCGGCTCCAGTTCGCCTTTTTGGAGCTTCGTAAAACCCTCCTGCCAAGCCGTCTTGACGCTCTCGGTGAGCGGCGAGTCGAGTTTGGCGTCGTAGTTGGCGAAGAAGCCTTTCGTGCCAAAATACTGCGCGGCGGCGACGCTGGGGTCATCGGAGGTGATATCGACGTCGTTAAAAAAACTGATCGTCGAATGACTGGTCGCGAGTTTTCGAATCAGGATTTCCGGATTCAGACCGGCGGCAGTGGTGTTGTTTGCTTTCGCGAGCGCGGCGGCGTGTCCGGCGGACTCTCCTGTTTGCATGAAGACCGGCTCCAGCCGCACCGTGCCCCAGGCGACGTGCGTCGCGGACAGGCACATGGGCACGAGCAGATTGTCCACGCCCTGCGGCAGCAGGCAGCGGTAGGGGATCTGGCCGGGGAAGGTCTCCTGATGCAGCATGGCCTTGCCTTCCTCCAACATTCCGGCGATGCGGGCGGGGGTGCAGGAATGGCTGTCCATGTACCACTCGGTCATCGCGATGCTGTCGGCGTGGACGGGCGCGCGCAGCAGGCCGGGCGCGAGGGTGGCGTCGTGCTGGGTGTAAATGGCGCGGCCCTTGATGCGGCGGGCTTCGCGCACATACATCTCGTAGGGGCGGTGGCCATTGCCGGCGAACTCATCCTTGGCCAGTCCGTATTCCAGCCACGCGCGGCGCACGATTTCCGGCACCGTGGGGTCGTTCTGCAAAAAGTAGAGCAGCCCCAGCGTCGCCTCCCAATGCTCGTCCATGATGCGCTGCCGCTCGTCCCAATCCGCCTCGACATAAGCCGTCTGCCTGCCCACAATTTGAGGGCGGTTCCAGCCGAACTTGCCGTTCGGGATGGATTCGACACCGGAGAATATCTCCAGCGACTTGAGGAAATACGGATCGTAATTCGCGGGCTTCTCGATAGGCACGCGGTTGGCGGGGTCCATGGTCAGGATGGTGCGGTAGTTGCAGGCCTGCACCGCGTCATCCGCCGCGCCCGTGCTCTGCGGCAGCAGGATTTCCTGGAAGCCGGAGAATTTGCGCAGTTTCAGGGCGTCGCGCAGCTTGGCGAGTCGCGCGGTTTCTTCATCCGGAGCTTCCGTGACGGGCCGCATGAAGATGAGGCCGGCATGCGGCTCGTTGAATTCCGAGCGCGCTTCGCGAGCGACACGATAAGGCACTTTCGCCAGCGCCGCGAGATCGCCTTCGTAGGTGCAGTCGGCGAAGGCCGGCGCCTGCACGGTGCGTTCGTCAGCGCCCTGCGTCGCGCGCAGAGTCACCGACTTCAACAAGGCGCCCTCACGCTCAGCCGCCACGGGGATGAATCCCTTCAACACGGTGATGTTCTTTTCCCGCTCGACGAGGCCGGTGAGAATCTTCTCCGCGATGTGCGGCTCGTAGCGGCCGTTGGTGTGACCGCTTTTGCCGGGCTGCGCGTCGCGGTATTGCGGGGAATCCTCCCCGTAGGTCTCGCGGTAATGCTCAAAGAACGCGGCGCGCACTTCATCATAAAGAGGCGAGCGTTTCCCCTCCCATTGCGTGTCCCACACACCCAGCCCGCTCGACATGATGCCGCCGAGATGCTCGTGGCGATTGACCAGCAGCACCGACAACCCCTCGCGCGCCGCCCGCACCGCGCACGCGATGCCGCCGGGCGTGCCGCCGATGACGACGAGGTCGAAGTCACGCGATGGCGCGGCGGCGCGTGATGGAGTGGCGGCCAGGGCGCCGAGAATGGAAGCGAGGAGGAAGATCAGGGATTTCATGATGCGATGGATTCAAGGGGTGGCGGAACTGCCGCGTCTGCGTGCGACGTTCCGGCCAGCGCGTTAAGGCAGGCCTGCAGCAGGAGGAAACGACAGGGAAGGAAGTTCATGGGGCATCGATTTTCTTCATCACGACGTTGCCGGTCAGAACGGTTTTGGTGCCGTGGTCGGTGATGGGTTCGGCGGTCACGTTGTCGCGGATGATGTTAGCCTCGGCGCCAGCGGCGATTTCGAGCGTGCCGTTCACATGGGTGTTGCCGGACCAGACCCACTGGCTCGCGTTCAGCGTGATCGTTCCGGCTTGGCGCAGCAGATTGCCGCGCACGATCACGTGGCTCGACGCCATGGCGTCGCGCGGATCGGAGAGCACGCCGCCCTCGCAGACATTGTCCGCAAACACGATGTCCCGGATCGTCGTGCGGCCGGGGGTGCGTTTTTCGAAAAACTGCGCGTCGCCATCGAAGACGTTGCCGGTGAAGGTGATGCCTTCATAGACGCAGGAGAGCGCCTCGGGGCGGGTCACGAAACGCAGCGCGCATTTGGGTGTGGTGTGCTGGTTGCGGAAAATGTTTCCCGTGACCACCACGTCATGAATTTTCGAGTGCAACGGCAGCGGCTCGGTGCGGAAGATCAGACATGGCACCACCGGGCCTTTGGGGACTCCCGGCATGGGCTCCACATGGTTGCCGCTCACGCGGATGTGATGCGAGCCTTCGGTGATGTTGATGCCGGTTCTAGTGAAATAGACGGTATTGTCACGAATCTGCACGTTGCGGCTGCCGAAGATGACCTGCGGCCCGTCCACGACATCGACGATGTGGTTGTCCGCGATGAGGCCGCCGTTGCATTCGGCGAGTTCGATCGCCTTGTTGCCGCAGGT
>CAZNKC010000281.1:0-6156 GCA_964573315.1 uncultured Verrucomicrobiaceae bacterium
TGGGCAAAGCCAGGATGTCCAGCAGGTTTTGCCCCGGCCCCGGCGGCAGCCAGCGTTCCCCGGTCAGCCCCAACCCCACCGGACCCCGCTCGTCCACCCCGAAACCCCGCCGGTAAGCGCGCTCACCGGCGCTTGCCGGACCGGTTTTCACCCAGTCTCCCGCACCGGCAAATCCGCCGTCCTCATCGAGCCGCCCCTCCCAGATCACCGATCCCTTCGACCGGTACAGCAGGCTCCAAAAACCCGCCTCACCGCACGGCCCCAGGAAACCGGAGCGTAAAAAACGCGACCCATCCCCCAGCTTCCCGCTCCAGTTCACACGCCCGGCAGCCGTCACCTTCAGCACACCATAGCCGATGCCCTGAGGCACTTCCTCGTCACCCCGCCAAGCCTCGCCCGCCTCCGCCAGCACATGGAACCGCCCGGTCTGTCCCGCCGGCATCCCCATTCCCGGCAGACCCCACACCCGCCGCCAGCCGGTGACCTCCACGTCATCCTCCCCGGCACACACCATGCCCTGGCAAAGATGATCCGGCCCCAGTTCCAACGCCAGTTCCAGCGCCTCTTCCTTGCTACGCGGGATCGTCACATAAAAGGCCGGCGCATGACCCGCCTCCACCGCCAGCTTGCCGCGCAGCCGGTGCGTCCGCCCCTGCACCCGCAACGTCCCGCTGGCCGCGCCGCCGCGGGTCGTCGTCAGCCGCAACTCCCCGCCGAGACTGAGTCCCGTTTCTTCTCCGTCCTGCCGCGCCAGCCGCGCCTCGAAAGCCCCCACCGCGCTCTCCGGCAGCGCTTGGACCAGCAGCGTCACCAGCCGCCGAGTGACCTTCCCATCCAGGCCGCGCACATCCACCTTCAGCGTGTAGGAACCGGCGCGCGTCGCCTGCCCCCGCACCTGCCCGCTGGCCTTGTCCCAGCGCAACCCTGGCGGCAGCCCCGTCACCCGCTGCACCTCGCCGTCTCCCTCCACCATGTCCTGCTCGATCAACTCCGCCACGAACGGCGACGCACCCGCCTCCTGCGCGATGACGATCTCCCGCGCCAGCCCGCCGCCGCTCACCGTCACCACCGCCTCCCGCGGCGCCGATCCCGTGTTCGGCGCCACCTTCACCGCAAAATCACCGGCACCGACGCCCTGTCCGCCCGTGATCTCCAGCCAATGCGCCTGCTCCGCCGCCTGCCAAGTCACGTTTGCCCCCACCTGCACCGCCAGCGCCGCCAAGCCGGAAGCCGGAACCGCTGCCGCTCCGGAAGGGGTCACCGCCAACTCCGCCGGCACCCCCTGCTGCGTCACCGTGAACGTGCCCGTCGCTTGGTCCTCGCCCGTGAAAATGATCGCAGCGGAGCGGGGATCGCCAAAAGTATGCGGGTCCACCGCATAAGTCAGCACGCCCTCACCCTCGCCCGCCGCGCCGGAGAGCACCCGCAGCCACGACGCATTGGATTGCGCCGTCCAGGCCACATTGGCATCGATGCCGGTCAGCGCCGACTCCACCCCACCCGCCGCATGAACGCGCGAGCCGGGCGTCAGCGTCAGGTAGGAACTGATCCGCTCCAGATCGCGAAACCCGAAATTGCGCGCCGTCTTCGTGAACGTCCCCCACGAGCGGCTCTCGCCCGGCCCCAGTACCAGGGTTTCCAGTTCGTCGTAGTTCTTCGGCACGCTCAGCGTCAAAGCCGCGCCAGTGGTGTTTTCCAGCACCACCTGCACCGTCACGCCATCGGCTAGACTGTGGATCGGGATCGCAAAACTCCCCGCCGCCGCCGACACATCGCACACCGGATGCACCGCCCCCTGCGCCGTCAGCAGCACGCGCACCCCCGCCCGGCCCTCCCCCTGCGTGTAGGTTCCGTTGCCGTTCGCGTCATGAAACAGCGTGTCCGTGAAAAAACGCGCTCCCCAGGAGCGACCCAGCGTCATCGTGTAATACTCGATGTAAGTGGACGCCGCGCGATAATAGTAGCCGTTGCCGATCTCGCAAAAATCCGCGTCGCCCATGTTCTCCCGGTGTTTGCCGCTCTTCCACCAAGCCACATAGACGCCCGCCGCCGACTCATAACCGGCGGCGATGTTTTCCCCCGCCAGATTCCAATCATACCCCTCCGCGCTCATGCGATCCCAAGGCTGCTTCTGCGTGCTGGGATTGTAAAAAAAACTGCCCGGCACCGTCTGATGCTGGAAGACATTGCGCCGCGCCATGTCCTCGCTGTGCCGCCGCGCCGCGAGTGTCAGCGACGCATTCGGAGCCAGCGGCCCGCTTCTGGCCGGAATGTTCGCGTAGGAAGTCTTGCGCACCGCATTCTCCCGCGCCCGGTCAAACCGCGCCCGGTTCAGCAGCCAGCGAATCTCCTCCTCCAGCACCGTCGGCTCGCCATCCCCGTCATAAACCGTCTGCGCCCGCACAGGCTGAACCCCCGAGGCAACGACGCAAGAGGCCGCCAGCAGAAGGAACCGCAAGCTGAACGAGTTCATTTTGACGCGTCGAAAAGAAATTCGGAAAGTGTGAATGGAAGACGTGAATTATAATTTCCATAATTTTTGCATCAAATAATGAATTGTAAGCAAATGTAAGGGGCAAGGCCCACGCCCCAAGGAGCCACGCTTTGCAAGCGCCTCCCCCGCGCTTGACGAATCCCCCTCCCCCTGTATTCATCCTCTCCCTCGGACGCGGAGACGACTCCGCCTCTCCCACTTCATTCAGGGACGGCCCTGGCAAACTTGCCATTGATGTCATGCCTTGGATTCTGCTTCTTCTCGCCAGCCTCTTCGAAATCGCCTGGGCCGTCGGCCTCAAATTCACCGGCGGCTTCACCCGTTTCTGGCCGACCGCCGGTACCGTGGCCGCGCTCATCCTCAGCGTCGCGCTCCTGGGTCTCGCCGCCAAGTCACTCCCCATCGGCACCGCTTACGCCGTGTGGACCGGGATTGGCGCGGCCGGCACCGTGCTTTGCGGCATCGTCTTCCTCGGCGATCCCGTCACGGCCATGCGTCTGGCATGTGTCGGACTGATTCTGGCCGGAGTCATTGGGCTCAAAATCGCGTAAAGCAGCGTCAAGGAGGCCACCAAGGAGCGGCGGTTTGTAACCGCCTCCCCCCTGGAGGGCGGGATTGTATTCCCGCCCATTGTTTCGCGGGCGGAGACGACTGGTAGGGACGCGTTGGGCGCGTCCCACTTTTTCCGCGGGCGGAGGCGGCGCGGAGCCTCGTGGCGTATCACCGCACCGAAAGCTCCGCGCCACCCCACCGCCTCCGCCCCCCCACGAACATCAGGGACGCGCCCAACGCATCCCTACCGATCCGATATCCCGGCGAGCCAGCGGCTCGCCCCACGCCCTCTCACTCCCCGCCGCGCCCGGACTCCAACTGATTGAAGTAGGCATCCAAGCCGGCCTTGAATTCCTCAGGAAATTCCTTGCCGGAACGACCGGTGGCTTGGCCGACGTTGCGGTGCTCGGCCTGGGCATCGGCGTCGCTGGCTTCGCCGAGTTCGGCGAGGGCGGTGCTGGAGGCGGAAGCGGCAGTGCCTCCGCCACCGGGGTTGGAGCCGCCGCCACCGCCGCCGTTGGGGTTCTGACGCTTGGTTTGCAGCAGCAACTCGATGGCCTCCGTCTCGGCGGCGATGGCAGGAGCACCGGTGTCGGGCTGGTCGAGGACGCCGATGGCCTCGTCCATGACGTGGCGCACGGCGCCGAGCAGTTGCAGTTCCTTGCCGAATTTTTGTGCGCCGCTAGGCAAGCGCAGGATGTCGTCAAAGGCGCTTTGCGTCACGATGGCGATGCGGCTTTGCTCGCTGGAGAGGCGCAGGGTGCGGGTGGCATAGGCATCCTCCTTGAGCGCGGGCTTGGCGTTCTCCAACTCGCGGGTCTCGTCGCGCAGCTTCATTTCGTCGCGCAGGCTTTGCATGACCTTGAGCACGATCTCGGGCGGCAGGCTGTCCTGGTCCCCGGCGCTGCAATTCGAGCACTGGCCAGCGGCCACGGTTTCCTCCGCCCAGCGGTCGAGCACGTCCGCCCAATACTCGGCCCCGGTGATGGCTTGGCCGCTCATCCAAGACTGGGTTTTATCGCCGACCTTGGCGAGCGCGCGCACGACCTGGGTCTCCTTCATCTGCCCCAGCACCTTCTTCAAATGCTGGTCTGGGCGGCGCTGCACGTAGGCGTCGAGATCACTCTGCAAAACGCGCACCACCTCGCTCTGCTGCTCGCTTTTGCCGGAGAGGATGGCGCGGGCGTCGTCGATCGAGGTTTTTTCGAGCGCGGCGATGAGGTCGTCTGCGGCGGGCAAGGCGGGTTTTTCATCGGGAGTGGTGTCGGCGGCTTTTTTAACAGGATTGACAGGGTTTTTGGGAGGATTAACAGGATTCTTTTTGGATGAGTCCGTCTTGGGAGCGGGCTTGGCAGCGACGGGCTGGGGGCTGAGGCCGAAGGCGTCGAGGGTTTTGCGTTGGAGGCCGTTCGCGACTTGCTGTTGCTCGCGAGAGGCGGCCTTGAGGCGTTTGACAAAAGTGCTGGCTTCCAGGCTGGCGAGGATCTCGCCAAGCTGATCGGCGACCAGGGCGAATTCCTTCAACAGATCGCGCTGCTCCCAGATGCTTTTTTCCAGTTTGTCCTGCGCCTGGGTCTCGGCGGGCGGCGGCTCGGGCGTGGCGCCGGGTTTTTGCGGCGCGGCGCCGAGGGTGTTGCTGGGCAGACCGAGCTTGCCACTGCCCGCGCCCGGCGGTTTGGGTTTGGCGTCGGCGGTCTTGGCGTCCGGGTCGTCTTTGGCGGGCTGGCTGCTGTCGGTGAGACGGACGGAGGGCGGAGCGGGTTTGTTGGCATCGCCCGGTTTGGTTTCACCGGAAGCAGCGCCGGGTTTGGCGGCGAGGTCGGGGCCTTGGGTGAGGTTCGGGGCGGACGGCTTGCTGTCAGACGCGCCCGCAGCCGGTTTGGGTTCCGAGTCGCCGGGCTTCGGCGTGCTGTCATTGGCGGACGGCGGGGAGTCGCTGGCGAGTTCGGGTTTGGCTCCCGCAGCGGCGTTGGCGGACTGCTTCAAAAGCTCAGCCACGCTTGGCATGCGGTTGGCGGCGATGTCTTGCAAAGTCTTGAGCATGGTGGCCCAGGATTCGAGGCGGGCGGCGTCAAACTCCGGGTTGCGCACGGCCTGTTCGACGAGGCGTTTGCCGGCTTCGTTGAGGCTGCCGAGGCGGGCGGCGTTGGCTTGCTCGGCGCTGGCTTGCTGGGCGATCTTGCGGCGGTTCTGCGGCTGGTCGAGATCGGCGGCGCTGAGTTGGCGCAGCTCCTGGTTGATCTGATGAAGCTGCTGCTCGCGCTCGTAAGTCTCCCGCGCCACGTCGAGCCACTTGCCCATCTGCTGGGTGAGCCAGAGGGCGTGATCGGTGGCGTTGAGGACGTGCAGCACGAACACCGCGGACTGCGCGCGCGCGCGTCCCGGCAAATAATCCTCCGCCCAAGCGCGCAACTCCAGGCTCTGCGGGGCGATGCCCTCACGCGCGGCGCAGAAAGTGGCGCGCGCCTCCACCTGCCGGGCTTCCGGCGCGCCGGCGGCGGCGATTTTTTCCCCGTCGGCGGGCAGCGCCGCTCCGCCGCGTCCTTCCGCGTTGTCGAGGGGCTTCCAAGCCAACCCGACGCGGCGGATGCCGAAGTCGTCGGAAGCACTGACGTCGAAGGTCACGACCTCGGTATCCAGCACCACCTGCTCCAAACTCTCGCGGCGGGCGACGATGCGCGGGGCGGCGTCCGCCACGGGTTGCACGCTGAGTTTGAGTGGCTCGCGCGGGCTGAGACCGAGTTCATCGGTCCAGGCGAACTCACGCACCTGCGCCGCATCCGGTACGGGCGCGCTGCGGCTCACCAGCTTGCCCTGCTCCACCGGCTGCTTTTTGCCATCCAAGGTGGCGGCGGCCAGCGGGCGCACGCTTTCGATGAGAAAGCTCACCCGCGCACCCTCCAGCAAACTCACCGACCCGCCGCGCACCTCGATCTCCGGGCGGGTTTGGTATTCCAGATAGTCAGGCAGCTCCAGCCGCGCGGTGAGGCGCGTCAGTTCTGGACGCGGACGCGGCTGCACGGCGATCTCACGGCGCACGTCGCCGACGCGCAGCTTCAAAACCGTGTCCTCCTTCTGCGGCGGCAGCGCCAAAGAAAAAGCGCCGTCCT
>CAZNKC010000282.1:0-6138 GCA_964573315.1 uncultured Verrucomicrobiaceae bacterium
GTGGAATCTGTCTCTGTATGGCAACTACCGCCGCACCCTGGCTTTGTTCGGCGACAAAGCGCAGCAGCCCGACCTCGCGCAAGCCTACGCCGAAGGCCGCCACGGCGCGCAACCGCTGCCCTTCGGCATCGGGTATTTATATCAACCGGAGGCGACTTGCTTGATGGTGGCGAGGCGGAGGTAAGGAAGAACCCAATGTCACGTCATGCATCCTTTCTGGTCCATCCTTTCCGATGCAGCGTTCCTATTGATCTGGTTCGGAGTACCGGTTTGTGTCTTCCTCTACAAAAGGCCCAAGAGCAGTGGCGGAAATTTAGGCGCTCGCTTCATCGTCGCGGTACTTGGGGTGTGGCTCGGTCTTTTGTTGCATCGAGAAATCATCGGGTTCCCGGTGGCGCTAGCCCATGCTCACGCGCGAGGCAACTTGGAGTATGATGGTACGGGCACAAACGCTGTGCTTCTCGTCCTCGGCTGGATTTTTGGCGTTATCAGTTCCGCGGTCACGCTGGGGGTCTTCCTGATTTGGCAGCGCATCCGGCAGAGACAGTGACAATAATAAGCGCCGTCCTTCGAGGTTGAATGCGTCTTTGCCCGGAAAGAATCGCAGGTGGTTGCTTTGAGCGGCCGGGTAGTGCAGGATGAATGCCCCCCAGCTCACCATGAACCCGATCACCAACACCCACATCGCCGCCAACACACCGCTGCCGCCGCCGCGCGAACTGGTCGCGGCTTGGGCGGCGACGGATGAGCAGGCGGCGCTGGTGGAACGGTCGCGGCGCGAGATTCGCGCGATTTTGACGGGCGAGGACCGGCGTTTCCTGGTGGTGGCGGGGCCGTGCTCAATCCATGACCCCGAAGCGGGGCTGGATTACGCGCGGCGGCTGGCGGGCTTGGCGCGCGAGCTTGAGGACAAGCTACTGCTGGTCATGCGGGTGTATTTTGAAAAACCACGCACCACCGTGGGCTGGAAGGGGCTTGTCATGGACCCGCATCTCGACGGCTCCTGCGACATCCCGGCGGGCCTCGCGCTGGCGCGGCGCATCCTGCGCGAGGTGCTCGACCTGGGCCTGCCGACGGCCACCGAGTTGCTGGACCCGATCACGCCGCAGTACATCGCGGACTTGATCTCGTGGTCGGCCATCGGCGCGCGCACCACGGAGAGCCAGACGCACCGGCAGATGGCGTCCGGTTTGTCCATGCCGCTGGGATTCAAGAATGGCACCTTCGGCCACATCCAGCCCGCCATCAACGCGGTCAAAGCCGCCATGCAGCCGCAGACCTTCCTGGGCGTGAGCGAGGACGGCGTGGCCTCGGCGGTGACGACGCGCGGCAACCCGGACTGCCACCTGATCCTGCGCGGCGGCGAGAACGGGCCGAACTACGGCGCGGACAACGTGGCGGACACCAAGGACGCGCTGGAGGAGGCGGGACTGCGCGCCGCCATCATGATCGACGCCAGCCACGGCAATTGCGCGAAGAACCACGAGCGCATGCCGGGCGTGTTCCGCGAGATCGTACGCCAGCGCGTGGCGGGCGAGGACGCGATCATCGGCGCGATGCTGGAGAGCAATCTCATCGGCGGCAACCAGAAGTTCCCCCAGCCGCTGGAGCAGCTCACGCGCGGGCAGTCGATCACCGACGCCTGCATCTCCTGGGAGACCACCGAGGCGCTGCTGCGCGAGGTGCATGGCTGGCTGTGACGTAGCACAGCCCGTCCCGGCTGTGTGTGTAGCGGGTAGCCTGCCTGCCTCTGGCACGGTCCCGCCTGCTACAGGCTTACTCCGATAAGCTCTAAGAATGCCAACAAGCAGGCGTTTGAAAATAGACGCCAAACCCTTAACCCCATGAAAAACGCGCCTTCCCTTCTGCTCCTGACGCTCGCCGCCGCCGTTCCCGCCGGCGCGGTGGACTTCAAAAAAGACATCCGCCCCATCCTCAAGACCAACTGCTACGAGTGCCACAGCAAAGAGTCCGGCAAGGAAAAAGCCGGTTACATATTTGACGATCTGGAGACCCTGAAGCTCGACATCCAGCCCAAGGGCATCATCGTGCCGAACCAACCGGGAGACAGCTACCTGCTGGAAGTCATCATGATGAGCGAAAGCGAAAAAGCGCACATGCCGCCGAAGAAAACACTGAGCGACCGCGACATCGCCAAAATCCGCGATTGGATCGCCGCCGGCGCCCACTTGGAAACACCGTCGCCCTCAGCCTTGGCCGCGCGCGCGGCCCCGGCGGTGCTGGACTGGACCAACGCCGAAGGCGTCACCATCAAAGCCGGTTTCGTGCGGCTCGACGGCGACAACGTGATCCTCAAACTCCCCGCCAACGGCCAGGAAGTGCCTTATCCGCTGGCCAAACTCAGCGCCGAAAGCCAAGCTCAGGCCAAGCAGGCGGCGGAAGGCGGGCAGTGAGCAGAACCGCCTGCGCCATTGACATGTCAGGCCAGTGAGCACACCATGACACACGAGCAGTTCATCGCCAAAGCCAAAGAACACGCTGCCGTGTTTGAGCGCGCTGCTCGTTTTAATGCGCGAGTCCAAGATTTCGAGCGAGTTACCGTTCAAGAGGCAGCCATCGTGCGCTTCGACAGTGGCAGCCGAGATGATTATATCCTGGTTTACTTGGACAGAGCATCCGGCGCTTTTATCACCGCTCAGTACGTTCCACAGAAGAATCAGGCCAAGAAGGAGTGAGGCGTCGTTTTGATATTGAAGTACACCGGGATAAAAAGGGTGTTGTTGCATGGCGACAGGTCGAAATGAGAGTCCTGAAGTTTGATTTCACGGGGAGCAAGCGATGCTTTATGGCGGGGGCGATTGCGAGTTTTGGGCTTGGCAGAGAACCCCGGAGGGGTTCCCCTTGAATAGCCGGGGGTGGAGCGCAGCGGAACCCCCGGAACGTCGCCGCCCAGACCCCATGAATCGCATGCCCGGAGGGGTTGCCCAATGCGGGGAAAATCTGCCGTCCTGCCAACAGCCGTTGCCTTAAGATTTGGGGGGCGTTTGGGGAAAGCATGGCCAGCCCAGCATTGGGCAACCCCTCCGGGGTTGGGCCTTGAGAGGGACGGGTTATTTGCCATGATCCGGGGGTCGTTCGACCCCCGGCTATTCATGGACAACCCCTACGGGGTTAAACACGCGCAGCCTATGGACGGCTGTGTAAAAATTTCTTTTCCCTTCAAGACATGCGGAGCGTCGGGTTCCTTATGCGGAGCGGGAGAACTACTTCACCCGCTCCCGCAACAACTTGCGAAACGCCCCGCTCGGATTGGCATAAGCCGGATAAGCCGGATCACGCTCCTCGCCGGGCAGGTAGCGCCAGTGTTTGTACATCCACATCCAGCACTCGGGATGCCGGCGGATGGCGGCCTCGAAATGATCCCAAACCTGCTGCGCGACCACAGCGGGATCGTCCTCCGGTTGCGGGCGGATGGCGCTGAAGATTTGTACATCGTATTTGCCGTCCGGCAGCGGCTGGCAGACGCCGGTGATGATGGAAAGGCCGAGCCGCTGCGCCAGAGTGACGTGCAGGGTGGTAACACAGGTTTTGAGGCCGAAACAATCGATGACAGTGGCGGCGCGTCCGGGTTTGATGTTGAGATCGGTCAACAGAGCGGCATGGCCCTGACGCTTGAGGCTTTTCACCAGCCGCAGCATGGCGCCCTCCTGCGTGATGACGACATGGCCGGAGTGCTGGCGCAGATCGCGGAAAACAGCGGTCAGGCCGGGGTTTTTGAAATCCTGGGCGACGACGGTGAATTGAAAATCCCGGAAGCCCCAGACGAGGCTGACGAATTCAAAATTACCGAAGTGCGGCGTGGCCCAGACCGCCCCGGTCTCGCGCGCCTGCTGCTCGGCGGTTTCGGCGTCGGAGCGGATGGTGACATGGTTTTGCCAGTTGGCCCGATTGAGGCCGCGCGCCCAAAACAGGTCGAGAAAAGTGCGGGCGAAGTTTTGATACGACCGCCGCGCGATCCGGCGGCGCTCGGCGGGAGTGAATTCATCCCGGAACGCGGCGCGCAGATTTTCCAGCGCGGTCGCGCGACCGCGGGCGTCGAGCAGATACGCCAGCGCGCCGATGGCGCGCGCGGCCAGCAGGATGAGACGGCGCGGCAGCCGCGGGATGATCCACACGGCGGCTCGCACGAGCGAGGTTTCCAGAAAGTAACGAATCGTTTTCACAATGTGATTTGGCATTTGGCACCCGGACAAATCGCGCTAGGGTGACACATGCCAGTGCCAACCCTGACGACGATTCTCAAGCGCATCTTGAAGCAGCCCACCGCTCCTTTCCACGAATACCATGTGAGGGCGGAGATCGAGGCGCTGGTGGAGGGGTGCCCGCATGTGAAGACGAAGGTGGACAAGTTCGGCAATTTGCTGGTCACCTACAAGAACGGCAAGCGCAAAAGCCGGGAAGCCTGGGTGCTCGGATCGCACATGGATCACCCGGCCTTCGTCCGCAAGCCGGGCGCGAAAAGCAAGGACGAATGGGACTTCCTCGGCGGCGTGCCGCTGGACGCGGTGGAAGCCGGGGTGAAAAAAGGGCTGCGCAAGGCGAAAGGAGACATCGCCACCTGGAACTTTCCGGTGAAAGTCAGCGCGGAAAAAGTCGAGGCGGCTGCCTGCGATGACCTGATCGGCTGCGCGGTGATTCTCGCCGTGATTTGGGATCTGGCCCGCCTCGGCATGGAGACCACTTTCCACGCCGTTTTCACGCGCGCGGAGGAGGTGGGTTTCCTGGGAGCCTGGCATGTGGGGCAAAAGTGGCCTTACCCGGAAGATGCTGTGTTCGTGTCGGTGGAGACGAGCCGGCCCGTGAATGGCTCAGTGATGGGCGGCGGCCCCATCGTGCGCGTGGGAGACCGGCTGTCCGTGTTCGACGGGGAAGCGGTGGCGGCGCTGACACAAACGGCGGCGGAGCAAGGCATCCGGGTGCAGCGCTGCCTGCTCGACGCGGGCGCGTGCGAGGCCAGCGCGCTGCAAGCCTGCGGGCGGCGCAGCGTGGGCGTGTCCGTGCCGCTGGGCAATTATCACAACATAAACGACGCCAAGAAAAACATCACTGCGGAATACGTCGTGATGGAGGATGTGAAATCCATGGTCACCCTGCTCAAAGCGCTGGTCGCCACCGGCCGGGACGCCATCGAAGTGCGCACCATGGCGGAGCGGGTGGAGTTGCGGATGGCTGATTACGCGGAGCATTTGAAGGCGGGGAATAAACGCTTTTGAGTCCATTCATGAACACCAATCAACGCCGTCCCTTTCCATCCGCCTTCGCTCTGGCGCTGGCGCTTCTCCTTTCGCCCCCCGCCCCCGGAGAGGAGGCTGCCCCCGGCTTCCGCGATCTTTTCAACGGCAAAGACCTGACCGGCTGGGTGGACGTGAACACCAGCCCGGAGACCTGGAGCGTGCGCGACGGCCTGTTGATTTGCAGCGGCCATCCCATCGGCGTCATGCGCTCGGAGAAGCAGTATGAGAACTTCATCCTGCACATCGAGTGGCGGCACATGGAGGCTGGTGGCAACTCCGGCGTCTTCATCTGGAGCGAGGGCACGCCCGCGCCGGGCAAAACGCTGCCCAAGGGCATGGAGGTGCAGATGCTGGAGCTGGAGTATCCCTTCCTGAACCGGGAAAAAGACGGCTCACCCCGGCACCTGGGTTTTGTCTCCGGCGAGCTGTTCGGCGCCAACGGCCTGGAAGCGGCGCCGGACAATCCGCGCGGCAAACGCAGCATGTCGTTCGAGATGCGCTGCAAGGGCAAAGGCGAATGGAACACCTACGACGTGGTGGCCGTGGACGGCGTGGTGAAGCTGGCCATCAACGGAAAATTCGTCAACGGCGTCAGCCAGTCCACAGTGAAAAAAGGTTACCTCTGCCTTGAGTCCGAAGGCGCGGAGATTCACTTCCGCAACATCCGCATCCTGGAGCTGCCCGCCGGTCGCACCACCCCGGAGGAAACCGCGCCGCTGGTGAAAGAGCCGTAGCACAACCCGTCCCGGCTGTGTGTGTGTCGCGATTCCAAATTCCGGCGTTCATGGCTGCGGGGAGACGTGCGTTGTTCAATCTTCAGCGTGAATCGCACATTCCTGGCGCGGAGTTGACACGCTGGATCCTGAGACCCGGAACGCGTGCG
>CAZNKC010000283.1:0-6124 GCA_964573315.1 uncultured Verrucomicrobiaceae bacterium
TCTCCAATCTCCAATCTCCAATCTCCAATCTCCAATCTCCAATCTCCAATCTCCAATCTCCATGAACCGCCCCCTCATCCCCCTGCTGACGCTGCTGGTTTTATCCGCCTTCATCCGTCAAGCGGACGCCCAGTACATGATCCAGCTCAAACTGGACAAAGCCACCTTCCTCTCCGAGGAAGCGATCCGCGCCACCGTCAGCATGTCCAACAACTCCGGCGCCGACGTCGTCATGGGCGGGCGCGCCGACAGCAACTGGCTGCAATTTCATCTGGAGGATTCCGATGGCCGCGAGCACCCGCCCATCTCCGTCGAGGTGGAGGAGCCCTTCGTGTTCAAAGCCGGCGCCTCCATGCAACGCCAAGTGCTCATCACCGACACCCACGCCGTCTCCGAGGTCGGCTCCCACGCCATCACCGCCGTCGTCTATCACGCGCCGACGCAAAACTACTACCAGTCCAACCGCGTGCGCTTCACCACCACCGATGTCAAACCCTACTGGCAGCAGGACTTCGGCGTGCCGCAGGGTCAGGACGACGCCGGCCGCGTGCGCCGTTACTCCCTGCACATCCTGCGTGATGACAGCGGCAGCAAACTCTACTTCCGCCTCACGGACGAGCGCAGCCAGTTGCGCCTGGCCACCTACTCGCTGGGCCCCGTCAGCCTCGCCCTCGACCCCACCTTCACCCTCGACTCCCAAAACCGGCTCCAAGCCTTCTTCCTCGCCGCGCCGCAAATCTTCGCGCATTGCATCCTCGCCCCGGATGGCAACGTCGTCTCGCGGCAATACTACAAGGAAGGCGAAAACAACCGCCCCTCGCTGGCCACGCGCAGCGGCGAGGTCTTCGTCACCGGCGGCATCCCCTACGATCCCAACGCCGCCCAGCCCGCCACCGCGTCCGACTCCACCGCCCGCCGCGCCTCCCAGCGCCCGCCGGGGTTGTGAGATGCTCCCGCCCCAATGATCTGCCGCAAAGGGGCAGAGAGGCAAAGGACGCAGAGATTGTCACAAGAGAGAAAAGAAAAACCTCCGCGTCCTCTGCCCCTCTGCGGCTAAACCTAGATTCGTGAATAAGGAAAACAGGAAGGCAGGAAAAGGGATATGGCAGGGACTTCTATGGCAGAGTGGCCGGCTCCACCTTTGAGCCTAAAAACTGAAATGGCGGCCTGCGGAACACACGGAATACCCGGAATGTGAAGGATGTCGGCGCAAATGGGGGTTCACTCAAAAGGTGAGAGTCGTTTTCAAAGGTAGGAAAATGAGTTCATTCCAAAAACCTTGGCTCCTTTTCTCTTTCTCTGTGTTCCTCTGTGCTCTCTGTGGTTTCCATTCCCGAATTTAAGTTTGAGTGAAAGCTCGAAAGTTCACCAGCGCTTGCATTCCCACTCCTTTTCTTGATTTCCTGCCTTCCTCATTCCCGTTTTGAGGCTAAACCATCCGCGTTTTCCGTGCCTTCCACAGGCTGTCAGTCATTCAGATTTTCGAGGACGAGTAGGAGGACGTTTCGGACGCTTTTTGGCTGACTGCTGCGTTTCCTCCGCAAAAAACCGCGCCACCTCCGCCTCGCTCAGCTCCCGCGTGCCGCCCTTGGGCAGGCCTTTGATGGACAGCCAGCCGATGCGCACCCGCACCAAGCGCTCCACCTCGAACCCCAGCGCGTGCAGCATATGGCGGATTTGCCGTTTCAACCCCTGCTTGAGCACCAGATGCAGCCGGTACTCGTTGCCGCCCTCCCAGACACGCTCGGCCTTGGCGTAACCCTCCACCGTCATCATGCCCTTCACCAGTTTCGGGAAGACCACGGCAGGATCGACCGGCTTGTCCACCGCCACCTCGTATTCCTTTTCCACACCCTCGCTCGGGTGCAGCAGCCGGTGGGACAGGTCGCCCCGGTTCGTCATCAGCAGCAGGCCCTCGCTCTCCTTGTCCAGCCGCCCCACATGATGCAGGGATTGGTGCTTGGCCGGCAGCAAATCGTAGATCGTCAGCCGGTCATGCGTGTCACCCCGGCTGCACACATAACCCTTCGGCTTGTGCAAGGCCAGCACCACACCGCGCGCGGGGCGCACCACCCGGCCACTGACGCGCACCTCGTCCTCGTCCTCCACCTGGGTGCCGAGGCTGCGCACGTAGCTGCCGTTGATCGCGACCTTGCCATCAGAGATCAATTCCTCCACCCCGCGGCGCGAGCCGAGGCCGCACAGGCTCAGGTAGCGGTTCAGGCGCACGTCGGAGCGGCTCCGTGGATGGATGCGCGAAGCGAAAAATCCCGGATCATTCCGGCTTCGTCTTCGGCAGGTTGGTGGGCAGCCTTCCGTCCTTCCACAGCCCTCGCGACTTCAGCAGCTTGACACGTTCGCCGCGCTTGAGGACGCTGCGTTTGGCGCCGACGGAGCCGGCGGTCTTGAGACTGCGATGCTGGGACATGATGAGAAAAAGTTCGGAGGTTTGAAAAGGGCCGCGAGAATAAGCCCTCCCGCCAGCCGTGCAACTGATTTTTAATTTCTCCTTATCCCATCTCTCCATCTCTCCGTCTCATTTGCGTCCTGACCGCGACCGAGCGGCTTTGCCGGCACGCCGGGCGGGCGCTTTTTTCCCGTCCGCCGGCTTCCCGCTCCCGAGCAGCTCCGTCTTGAAAATCTCATACGGCGCGCCGGTGCCGCCGTCGAACTCCGCCGCCGCCAGCAGGCCCGCCCGCACCACCTCCTCCGCCGTGGCCGCTTTCTCGTACACCACCTGCATCGCCCCCAGCGCGAAGTCCCGGCCCGATCCCGCCGCCCAGAATCGCTCGAACTGCTGACAGGAACGATACGAATAGATCGCGAAGATGCCGTGCGGATTCGCCGCCAGCCCGTAGAACTGCGTCGTCTCGTACTCCTCCTCGTTGCGCGGCTGCGCAGACATGAAGTAGTCCGCCTTCAGGTAATGATGCGCGTGGCGCAGCGTCTCAAAGATCGCGTCCGCCGAGGAGAAATCCCGGGGCCGCTCCGGGTTCGAGAAATAGCTGTTGAGCACCACCAGACTGGCCGAGGTGCCCGTCAGCCCGATGCACGTGTCCCCCACCATCGTGATCTTCGAGTGATTGGCCACATGATGCGACCTCTGGCGGAGCGATCCCAGGCTGCTCATGGTGTCCGCCCCCAGACACACCATCCCATTCTTTTGCGCGACGACAATCGTTGACATAAAGGACAGCCATTAGAGCAGCGGAACGCCGCGGCACAAGCAGAGTTCGCCGCCGGATTTGGCGCGGCCCGCCTTTCTTCCCGTTTGAGTTGCGCCCGCGAAATGGTATCTGACGCCGGATCACGAATCATGCAATCGCCGCGCGCCCTCGCCTCCGTCCTCATGCTGGCCGGCATCAGCATGACACTCAACGCCTGCGGCACCGTCAAAAGAAACGCCGCCGCCACCCTCATCACCGCCCATGTGCCCGCGCCGCCCGCCGCCACCCCCGCCCTGCCCCAGCGCCCGCCCGCCGATCTGCCCACCTTCTCCGAGTTGAAAAGCCTCGCCGAAAACCCCCAGCCCACCCCGCCGCTCAAACGCAAGCTGGACCGCCTTTTCACCCGGCCCTCCATCGTCAACAGCGCCCCCGCCCATCCCCCGCGCTCTGCCAACCCCGCCCTCGGCGGCTTCTTGCGCGTGGCCACCTGGAACATCGAGAAAAGCCTGCACACACGGGAAGCCGCCGCCATCCTGAAATCCGAGGACGCCTTCAAAGCCCGGCTCAAACCCGCCGTCCGCGCCAATCCCAAACGCCTCGCCGAAGCCCTGCGCCAGCGCGAGCGCCTCGTCACCGCGGATGTCCTGCTGCTCCAGGAAATGGACCTCGGCGTCCCCCGCTCCGGTTATCTCGACGCCGCCCGCGAGATCGCGCGCGCCCTCGGCATGAACTACTCCTACGCCCCCCAGCAGCTTGAGATCGACCCTGCGCTGCTCGGCCTCGAACCCGGCTCTCCCCGCCCTGACACCGCCCGCATCCACGGCCTCTTCGGCCTCGCCGTGCTCTCCCGCCATCCCATTCTCAGCGCCGAGTGTTTCCAACTCCACACCCAGCCCTACGACTGGTACCATGGCGAGCGGGACAAGCCCGACCTCGCCGAAAGCCTCCGCCGTCTCGGCGCGCGGATCTTCTTCAACAACCGCATCACCCGCGAGATGAAGATCGGCGGCCGCATTTACTATCGTGTGGACCTGCACGTCCCCGGCCTGCCCGGCGACCGCCTCACCATCATCCACAACCACCTTGAAATCAAAACCACCACCCGCGGGCGCGAGGCGCAACTCCGCGAGATCCTCCACCACGCCCGCTCCATCCCGCACACCGTCGTCATGGCCGGCGACCACAACTCCGCCTCCGCCGACGTCAGCCCCACCTCCATCGGCCGTGTCATCAACCGCACCAGCACCGACACCGATACCTGGACCAATCTCGCCACCAGGGTTGCCTACACCAACGTCACCGCCCTCGCCCGCACCACCCTGAATATCGCCAAAAATCTCCACAACCCCCTCGCCACAGACATCCCCATCATCCTGCCCAACCGCGCCCGCCGCCTCTTTCGCATCGTCGAAGACTTCCGCTTCGACGACGGCAGCGCCTTCGACACCCGCGGCGACCGCGACCGCTCCATCAACCGCTCCAAAGCCCTCTTCGCCAACTCCAACGAACGCTACTGGATGGGCTTCACCCCCACCTTCCGCGTCCCCCGCCCCATCGGCCCGGTGGGCCGCACCCGGCTCGACTGGATTTTCGTCAAACAACCGCCCGCCTGGCAGGGCAGCTACCGCCTCGCCCCGCACTTCGGCGAGACCCTCAGCGCCTTCGACCGCGCCCTCGCCACCCCCTGCTCCGACCACAAACCCTGCGTCGTCGATCTGCCCTTCCAGGAGCCGCCCGGTGTTGGAGTCCAGCCTTTAGGCGATCCGTGAAGGGCCGAGCGCAAAGAGCAGAGCGCAGGGCCATACGCCGCTCTGCCCTCTGCGCCCTGCGCCCTGCGCCCTGCTCTCTGCCGGATCAATAGCTCGTCGGGAAACGGCAGGGCTTACGCATGAAACAAAGCAACAGACACTGTTATCCTTAAAAAACGTGGAAAATAGATTCTGTGGCAGACAGGCAGGTCATCAGGATGGGCACGCAAAGACGCAAAGGCGCAAAAAATCCATTCCTTTGCGGGGGAAACGGGAAACGGGGAAACGGGGGAAACGGGGTCAGGGGGAAACGGGGTCAGTGTGCGACTTCGGACAAAATGTTTCATTTATGAGAGATCAGGGGAAACGGGGTCAGTGTGCGACTTCGGACAAAATATTTCGTTTTGAAAGTTCATTGCTGTTGTTGAGACGCAGGTAAGCACCAGGAAATTGGATGCGAAGGCTGCGCGGCATCCATAGTGAATGCAATGCCCATCGCGGTCAATGTATTTTGTCTAAAGTCGCACACTGACCCCGTTACCCTGACCCCCTGTTTTTGTTCTTATTCGAAGAATGGTGTATCCATTTGAGCGGAAAACAGGGCTTTACTGTCTTTTTGAATCGCCGCGAGAATATTTCGTTGGTCTCGGTCAGGTACGACAAACATCGAATTGACTGATTCTCCCGTATCTTCATTGACGCGCAACTCCAGTGTGTCCCCAGACTTGGCATAGAATCTGATTTGGAAGGCGACACCCAATGCATCGTCGGCTGCCAAAAATCCTCCAGCTAATGGCTCTTTGTTTAACCACATCGAGACGTGCGTCTTGCCGAAATTTCCGAGAATAAAGAGTGTATATTGCTCCCTCTCTGCTTGTTGCTGCTTGCTGCAAGCCAGCAAGGTTATGAGTGTGAGTGCAAAGCACAACAAGTATCTGCCATTTTTCATTTTGTGAGGAAACGGGGAAACGGGGTCAGTGTGCGACTTCGGACAAAATATTTCGTTTTGAAAGTTCATTGCTGTTGTTGAGACGCAGGTAAGCACCAGGAAATTGGATGCGAAGACTGCGCGGCATCCGCACAGGTGAACGCAATCCCCATCGCGGTCAAGTGCATTTTGTCTAAAGTCGCACACTGACCCCGTTTTCACATCACCGCGGCCGTTGCTGATGTTGTAGCGCACGGCGCTGGGCGCGGAGGGCTGGGCGC
>CAZNKC010000284.1:0-5947 GCA_964573315.1 uncultured Verrucomicrobiaceae bacterium
TTTCTAAAAAGTACAGCACTAATATGACATTCTTTTTGAGAACCGGTCTAATCCCGGAGGGCGGGATTGTATTCCCGCCCACTTCCCCGCGGGCGGAGGCGGCGCGGAGCCGGGGAGAAGGCAAAGCGCAGAGGGCAGAGGGCAGAGGGCAGGGCGCAGGGCGCAGGGCGCAGGGCGCAAAGCGAATCCTCCCAAGGAGCTTGAAACTGAAAACTTGAACCTTGAAAAACTCCCGGCGAAATGATCGGCTAAAGCTCCAGCATCCGCGGCTCGCGTTTTCCAGGATGGCTCATTTCCGCGCTGCCAGCCGCTCCAGCCGCTGCCGCTGCTCAGCCGTCCAGAGCAGTGACGGCTGGTCGAGCGCTTCCCGCGCTGCCGCGGCGATGTCCGCGATCATGGGTGACCCCGCCTCCACGCAGCGCTCCCAGAGGCGCACCGTCTCCTCGTCCGCTGCGCGGCGCAGCAGCAGCCGCGGCACCATGGCGCGGGTCTCCGGGTCCTGCGGCGGGTCGAGGTGCAGCAGCACCAGCAGCTTGCGGTACATCTGGCTTTGCGCCGGCAGTTCCGTGGTCCTGCCGGTGAGGAAGGCGGCATTTTCCGCCCACCCGGAAGCCTTCACTGCTCCCAGGCGGCCCACATGCATCAGCTCTCCGGCCAGCCGCTCGCGCTCCTCCTCCCACCAGCCGCGCGCGACAGCATTCACGGGAATCGCCACGGGCAGTTTCGCCGTTTCCACCACTTCTTTTTTCGACGGTTCCTTGGGCTGTCTGCCGGGGAGCAGGAGCAGCGCCGCCATCACGACGCCGGTCACTCCGCCGCTCAAAAACCAGCCGAGGCGCAGCTTCCGCTCCGTCCCTTGATCCTGCCGAAAATCCTCCGCCAAATGCCTGAGCCGCCCGCCCGCCCAGTCCGCCTCATCAAGCTGCGATTCCGATTCCACCATCGACGGCTGCGGCGCAGTCTCCCATGCCGCTTCGGGAGCGGAGGCAGGGGAGGGCGGTTCACCGGGCGCTTTCACCGCGTACCGAGTCCATAGATCCCACCAAGCGGCCGGCACGATTTTGGCAAAAGCCGCCGCCGCCGGATGACCCGGCTCCAGCCACTCCGCCAGATCACGCAACGCCTGCCGTTCGCGCGGCTCAGTCCATGGCCACTCGCGTCCCGGTTGTTGAAATCTCATGTCCCACATCTCGCGTGTCGCTTGGTCCGCGGCGGCGATCACGCCGCCGATCTCCACGCGCTGTCGCGCCTCCCGCAGCAGCGCCTCGTCCACCGCCACGCCCGCCTTTTGGCATTCCTCCGCATGATGCAACAGGGACACCGCCCGCGAATGCTTCAGCAGCGCCAGCGAGGACGCCGCCGCCAGCATCAGGTCCAGGCAATCCGGCGCGCGGATGTGCAGGCGCGCCGCCAGCATCCCGTCCGCCAGCCTGGACAGCTTGACGAAATCCCGCCCCATCACCCATTCCCCCGCCACCACGCAGGTCAGGATCGCTCGTCCGGCGGACATCTCTTGAATCAACTCCTGCGTTTGCAAGCGCCGCGCCAGCCAGCTCTCGCGTCCCTCGTAAAGCTCCGCCAAAAAAGCCGCGGGCGCCGCCACGTCCTCCGAATGGCCGAAGGCAGCCTCCAAAAAACGGGCCAGCGCCGCCTCGTGGCGCGCCTCATCGTCCCCGGCGACCGCGTCCCGCAGCGCCCGGCCCGCCGCTTGCAGAGACTCCGGCAGCCCCGGCTCAGCGGGATGCTCCGCCTGCCGGGCGGTTTTTCGGGTTGGTCCGCGCGCTGCCATTGCTGAATCCTTCTACATGGATGATGGGTTGCAAGGAATAGATTACGGTGGATGGCGTTCGTTTCGTCCTCGTCCTCCTACTCGTCCTCGTCCTCGAAATCGAAATCGAAATCGAAATCGAGAACGAGGACGAGGACGAGGACGAGGACGAGGACGAATTGGGGCGGCAGAACTCAGTTCCACCTTACTTCCGCACGAAAGTGCTTGAAATGCCGCGCCGCCCACACTCCAGTAAAAATCCGCGCTCGTGTCCATCTCCGCAGTCTCATGACGCCCCGCCCCCTGCTCGCCTTGCTCTCGCTCGTTGCGATGCTGGGTGAGGTGTCGTCGCAGGAAGTCGAGACCGTGGTCATCGAACTCAAGCCGCATCCGAAAATCCCGCTCGCCTACGACAAGACGGAACTCACCGCGCGGGCCGGCGCGCGCGTCTCGCTCACCCTCAGCAACATCGACTCCCCGTTGCAGCAGCCGCACAACTTCGTCCTCGTCAAGCCCGGCAAGACCGAGGCCGTCGGCGCGCTGGCTACCGCCATGATTACCGATCCGAAGGCGATGGAGAAAAACTACATCCCCGAGCAAGCCGCCGACATCCTCGCCCACACCCCGCTGGTGCATCCTGGCGAATCCATCACCATCGAGTTCGTCCTGCCCGCGCAGCCCGGGGATTATCCCTTCCTCTGCACCTTTCCCGGACATTGGCTGCAAATGCGCGGCACCTTTCACGTTAATCCCTGAGCATCCCAACCCTCCATCCATCCAATCATGAAACGCGCCATCACGCTCCTCGCCATCACCGCCCTCCTCGCGCTGCCCGCCGCCGCTGACGACACCCTCAAAGTCGCCAGCCTCACCTTCAAAACCCCCGCGCCCTGGAAAACCGTGCCCACCAGCAGCCCCATGCGCGCCGGCACCCTGCACTTCCCCGTGGAAGGCAGCGAGGCCCCGCTGGAAGCCGTCTTTTATTACTTCGGCCCCGGCCAGGGCGGCGACACCGAAGCCAACATCGCCCGCTGGCTCGGCCAGTTCGAGGGCGCGCCGGAGTCGAAGCGTGAGGAACTGGCCGCCGGCGATAAAAAAGTCGCGCTCGTCGTCGCCCACGGCACCTACCTCGACGGCCCGCCCTTCGGCGGCACCAAGACCCCGCGCCCGGACTACAGCCTGCTCGGCGCCATCGTGCCCGCCGCCGACGCCAACGTCTTCATCAAACTCACCGGCCCCAAGGACGCCGTGGCCAAGGTGCTCGAAGCCTTCAAAACGCTCGCCACCAGCCCGTTCTGATTTGATCCGCCTGCCGGTTTTTTGCCGCCGATCATGAAGTCCCTGCTCACCGCCGCGCTGGCGCTGCTGCTCGGCGCCAGTTTGTACGCCGCGCCGCCGCCCAACATCGTCGTCATCCTCGCCGATGACCTCGGCTGGGCGGACCTCGCCTGCTACGGCAATACCTTCAACGAATCGCCCAACCTCGACCGCCTCGCCGCGCAGGGGTTGCGCTTCACCCAGTTTTACGCCGGACCCGTCTGCTCGCCCACCCGCGCCAACCTCCAGTCCGGCCAGGATCAGGCGCGCTTCGGCATCACCCAGCACATCCCAGGCCACAAACGCCCCTACGCCCGCCTCATCGACCCGCCGGTGCCGCTGCAGTTGCCGTTGGAAGTCGAGACTTTCGCCGAACGCCTCGCCGCCGCCGGGTATCGCACCGGTTATTTCGGCAAATGGCACCTCGGCACCGGCGAGCACGGACCCGCCGGCCAAGGCTGGCAGACCGTCCTCGAATGCAGGGGCCACGACACCCCGCCCCCCGTCTCAGGCCGCCCGGACAGCGTGCGCACCGCCGAGCTCCTCACCGACAAAGCCATCGAGTTCATCGACTCCGCCAGGGACGGCCCCTTCCTGCTCCAGGTCTCCCACATCGCCGTCCACATCCCCCTCAGCACCACCCCGGAGCGGCTCGCCAAATACCAGGCCAAAACCCCGATGCCCGGCTACCCCAGCCGGCCGGAGTACGCCGGCTTGCTGGAGGAGTTGGACGAAAGCGCCGGACGCATCGCGGATCACCTCGACCGCCTCGGCCTCGCCGATAACACCCTGCTCTTTTTCCTCTCCGACAACGGCGGCATCGAGCATCAGCAGGATGGCACGGTCGTCACCTCCAACCACCCGTTGAACAGCGAAAAAGGCACCCTCTACGAAGGCGGCATCCGCGTCCCCGCCATCGCCCGCTGGCCCGGCGTCATCGCGCCCGGCACGGTCTGCCACGTCCCCGCCATCTCCTACGATCTCCATCCCACCTTCCTGGAGATCGCCAGTGTCACCCCGCCCGCGCAAGCCGTGCTTGACGGACTCAGCCTGCTGCCCGCGCTGAAAAAGCCCGCCGCCACCCTGCCGCGCGACCGCCTCCATTGGCACCTGCCGCATTACCACCACAGCACCCCCGCCAGCGCCTTGCGCCAGGGGGATTGGAAGCTCATCGAATTCTTCGAGGACGACCGCCTAGAACTCTACGACCTCGCCACCGACCCCGGCGAGCAAAACAACCTCGCCGCCCAGGAAACCCAGCGCGCCCGCTCCATGCAGGCCGCGCTCGCCGGGTGGCGCCAGTCCGTCAACGCCCGGATGCCCGTCCCCAATCCCAATCATGATCCCGCCCGGGCGAGTGAGCTTGCCTCCGGCCAGGGCGCGCGCGCCAAGAAGGGCAAAAAGGCCAAGTGATCCCGGAAAGATCACCCCTCCAACCGACGACTTTTTTACCCGACCACCATGCACACCCAATCCGCCGCCTCCCTCGCCGCCATCGCCCTCCTGCTGACCTCCCTGCCCGCACGCGCCGACAACCCGCCGCCCGGCTTCGAGCCTTTGTTCAACGGCAAAGACCTCGCCGGCTGGATCGGCTGGACCACGCGCAACCCGGAAGACCTCTGGAACATGACCCCGGAGGAGCGCGCCGACTGGAACAAGCGCAGCGTCGAAGGCCCGCTTGAAGGCAAAGACGAGGGCAAGGAACTCGACAAACACTGGACCGTCGAGAACGGCGAACTCGTCAACGACGGCTTCGGTCTCTACGCCACCACCGCCAAGGATTATGGCGACTTCGAACTCTGGCTCGAGTACAAAACCGTGCCGCTCGCCGACAGCGGCATCTACCTGCGCGGCTGCCCGCAGGTGCAGATTTGGGACAGCACCGAGAGCGACGAAAAAGCCGTCTCCCTCGGCAAGCCGCTCGGCTCCGGCGGCCTTTGGAACAATAGCAAGGACGCACCCGGCAAAGACCCGCTCAAGAAGATGGACCGCCCCTTCGGCGAGTGGAACAGCTTCAAAATCAAAATGATCGGCGAGCGCGTCACCGTCATCCTCAACGGCGAAGTCGTCGTGGACAACGCCGTCATGGAGAACTACTTCGACAAAGAGCGCAAGCGCCCCATCTTCGCCAAAGGCCCCATTCAGCTCCAGACCCACGGCGGTGAGATCCGCTGGCGCAACGTCTTCATCCGCGAGATCGGCCCCGAGGAAGCCACCGCCGCCCTCACCGAGGGCGAGGAAGGTTTCGTCCGCCTCGACAACGGCCAAGACCTCTCCAACTGGCAGGGAGCCGCGGACAATTATGAAGTCGTGGACGGCGCCATCGTCTGCAAACAAGGCAAAGGCGGCGACCTGCTCAGCAAGGAAGAATACGGCGACCTGCTCCTGCGCTGCGAGTTCAAACTCCCGCCCGGTGGCAACAACGGCATCGCCCTGCGCACCCCGCCCGAAGGCCGCTCCGCCGCCAACGGCCTGGAAATCCAAGTCATCGATAACGACGGTTACGAAGCCAAGAGCGGCAAGCAGCTCCAGCCCTACCAGGTGCATGGCTCCGTCTATCACCTCGTCGGCGCCCAGCGCGGCTACCTGCGCCCGACCGGCCAGTGGAACACCCAGGAGATCGAAGTCCGCGGCAATCAAATCCGCGTCACCCTCAACGGCACCAAAATCCTCGACACCGACCTCGACACCCTCGACCTGTCCGAACTCAAGACCGTGCCCAAAGGCGTGCAAAACAAAACCGGCCACATCGGTTTCGCCGGCCACAACGACCCCGTTGCCTTCCGCAACTTCCGCGTCAAACGCCTCTAACCCGACTTCGCGGATTGGAGGGGTGGATGAAGTTTCTGGCCTTGTAGTTGC
>CAZNKC010000285.1:0-5921 GCA_964573315.1 uncultured Verrucomicrobiaceae bacterium
CGCGGGACCATGCCAAAGGCAGGCAGGCTGCGTGCGCTCCATGCGCGAAGCCCTGAACGCCCGCGCTGCGATTGATTTTTTCACTGGCGCGGCGCGAATTTCGCATTAAAATGACCGTTCCTCATCGTGAGATGGTGGTCGTAGCTCAGTTGGTAGAGCCCCGGTTTGTGGTACCGGTTGTCGCGGGTTCGAGCCCCGTCGATCACCCCATTTTAGCTTCGCTTTGGAGCGCGGATGGTTTTTCCCGTGCCAGTGACTTATGGAGCCCTTGGAATCCCTCATCGGTCATGTTTTCCGCAACCGGCCGTTGCTGGAGGAAGCGCTCACCCACGCCAGCTTGGCCAATAAACGCGGCCCCGGCCCGCGCTCCAACCAGCGCCTGGAATTCCTCGGCGACGCCGTGCTGCAACTCGCACTTTCCGAGGTGCTGTATCGTTTGTGGCCGGAGGCCGACGAGGGGCTTCTGAGCAAGGCGCGCTCCCGTCTCGTCTCCACCACCGCCTTGGCCGCACTGGCGCGCCGCCTCGACCTCGGGCGCTTCCTGCACATGGACCGCGGCGAGGAAGCCAACGGCGGCCGCGACCGCGACTCGATCCTGGCCGACGCCTTCGAAGCGCTGACCGGAGCGGTTTTTCTCGACGCCGGCATGAGCGCCTGCCATCTGGTGGTGGAGCGTCTCTTCCAGGAAGATCTCACCCGCCTCCAGACGGAACCTGTCGATCCCAACCCCAAAGGCCGCCTGCAAGAACTGCTGCAAGCCGTCAACCGCCAAGCGCCCACCTACCAAGTCCTGGAAAGCTCCGGCCCGGATCACAAACGCTCGTTCGTCGTGGAAGTGTATTGGGAAGCCCGGTCACTCGGCAGCGGCAGCGGCAAATCCAAAAAAGAAGCGGAAATGGCGGCGGCGGCGGCGGCTCTGGACACCCTCCAAGATTGGCATCCAAACCCCATTCCCCCCACTGTGGATAACCTGTGAAAAGACTGTGCCCGATGTTTTCTCAATTCTGAATGACCTCGCAAAACTGCGACTTGTCATTGCGACTTCACAGCCCCGGCTCAGCTTATTCTCACAAGATCGTCACATGGAACGCCCGGATCCGGTGTGAGGAACACAGTTTTGTCACTTGTTGCCAACGCTTAATACGAAGAAAGGATTTGGCACATTCTCATCATCAATACATAGCGCTGGGAAGAACTCCGGATTTGCGAGCCAATCAGCCGCTTCTTCGCCGGGCAATAATTGCCGGAGGGCGGGGCTCTGTTCCCGCTCATTCTTCCGTGGGCGGAGGGGGTGCGGAGCTGGCCGCCCCGCCCAGCGGTGAAGTAGGGCGCCGCGCCACCCCCGCCGGGTCTTTTCACTTTTCACTTACCCCTTTTCACTTGGGCGACAGCGCCCACCAGCGCCGCGCCGCCCCCACCCGCAAACAAAGTGCGGCGGAATACAATCCCGCCCTCCGGTTGACAAAAGCGCGGCCCGCCCGTTGATTACGCCAACCATGATCCTCACGTCCACCCCATCAGATTTCCCCTCCGTCATCGCCCCCCAGGCCGGTCCCTCGGGATACGTCGTGCCCACCGTCATCGAGAGCGAAGGCCGCGTCGAGCGCGCCTACGACATCTATTCCCGCCTGCTGAAAGACCGCATCGTCTTCCTCGGCACGCCGGTGGATGACCAAGTGGCCAACATCATCATCGCCCAGCTTCTGTTCCTGCAAATGCAGGATCCGAAGAAGGACATCCACATGTACATCAACTCCCCCGGCGGCTCCGTCACCGCCGGCCTCGCCATCTACGACACCATGCAGTTCGTCACCTGCGACGTGAACACCTACTGCATCGGCCTCGCCGCCAGCATGGGCGCCGTGCTGCTGGCCGCCGGCACGCCCGGCAAACGCTTCGCCCTGCCGAACTCCGACATCATGATCCACCAAGTCTCCGGCGGCGCCCGGGGCACCGCCTCCGACGTCGAGCGCACCGTCGATTTCATGTACAAACTCAAGCGCCGCCTCAACCGCATCCTCGCCCAGCACACCGGCAAATCCACCGAGCAGATCGAGCGCGACGCCGACCGCGACAACTACATGAGCGCGGCCGAAGCCGCCGACTACGGCCTCGTGGACAAAGTGCTCGAAAACAAACGCGAGCTCCAAGTCGTCACCGGCAGCTAAACACACCCTTTACCTCTTGACTGCCGTCTTGATCCCCTTGACACCAGCCTTGACTGAAAAACGCATCCTCGTCACCGGCGGCGCCGGCTTCATCGGCTCCAACCTCGTCCATTACCTCCTGGGCGCGGCGGGAGAGGATCTCGGCATCACCGTGGAGAAAGTGGTCAACCTCGACAACCTCACCTACGCCGGCAACCTCTCCAACCTCGCTGCCCTCGCCGGCGACGACCGCCATCTCTTCGTCAAAGGCGACATCCTCGACCGCGACCTCGTCGCCGGGCTGCTCGCCGAGCATGACATCAACGCCGTCATGCACCTCGCCGCCGAATCCCATGTGGACCGCAGCATCGACGGCCCGGAGGAATTCATCATGACCAACTTCGTCGGCACCTTCCGCCTGCTCGACGCCGCCCTGCGCCATCATCAGACGCGGCTCGCCACCGGCCAGGAGGATTTCCGTTTCCTACACGTCTCCACCGACGAAGTGTTCGGCTCCCTCTCCGCCACCGACCCCGCGTTCAGCGAGACCACGCCCTACGCGCCGAACAGCCCCTACTCCGCCAGCAAAGCCGGCAGCGATCACCTGGCCCGCGCCTACATCCACACCTTCCACCTGCCCGTCGTCACCACCAACTGCTCGAACAACTACGGCCCCTTCCAATTCCCGGAAAAGCTCATGCCGCTGATGATCCAGAAAGTCCTGCGCGGCGAATCCCTGCCCGTGTATGGCGACGGCAGCAACGTCCGCGATTGGCTCTACGTCGAAGACCACTGCCGCGGCCTCGCCCTCGCCTTGGTGAAAGGCGAGATCGGCGAGACCTACAACATCGGCGGCAAATGCGAGATGAAGAACATCGACGTCGTCCACGCCATCATCGACACCGTGAACGACGAGCGCCCCGAGCTGAACCGCCGCGCCGCGGATTTGATCACCTATGTCAAAGACCGCCCCGGCCACGACCGCCGTTACGCCATCGACTGCTCCAAGATCGAGCGCGAACTCGGCTGGACCCCGCACGAAACCTTCGCCACCGGCCTCCGCCGCAGCGTGCGCTGGTATCTGGAGAACGAGGAATGGGTGCAGGAGATCGAAGCCAAGTACCAGCTCCAGCGCCTCGGCGCGGGTTGATAAAGTGGGGCAATCATCTTGATTGCCCATCGTGGGGCGAGCCGCTGGCTCGCCGGGTGGCGGAGTGCGACCGAGCCGGTCGCACCACGCACCACTCAAAACTCCGCGCTTGTCACGGATAGCCGCCGGCTATACAATGCAAACCATGAACACCACTTTGCAAGCCTGGGGCAACAGTCAGGGCATCCGCCTTCCGAAAGCGCTGCTCAATGCATTGCAACTCGAAACGGGTTCCAGTTTGGAAATCGAGCTTTCGCCGAAGAAAGACGCCATCGTGTTGAGACCCAGCAAACCCGACCAGCGGGTTCGTGGCCGTCACCGCATCGAAGACTTGGCGGCTAAGATGCCGAAAAACTACAAAACCGCTGAGTTCGAGTGGGGAGCGAACGGTCGGGAGGTCTGGTGATGGCCGCCTACATCCCTCGGCAAGGTGATCTGGTGGCGCTGGATTTTGATCCACAATCAGGCCACGAGCAAAAAGGCCGACGCCCCGCCTTGGTCATCAGCAAGGATGCCTTCAACAAAGCCACCGGCATGGCCATGTGCTGCCCGGTCACCAACACCGACCGCCGGGTGCCCTTCCATGTTTCCATCGCCGGACGCACGAATCTCACCGGCTTTGTGATGTGCGAACAGGTGAAGTCGCTCGATTTCCGTGCGCGCGGCATGAAGCTTATCGAGCGTGCTCCGCGCGAGGTGCTGGAGGATGTGCTCGCGATTGTGGACGCCTCGGTGTTTTGAGTCACGCCTTTGCCTGGCTGTCGCGGTCACTTTGTCGTGGCAATTTCCTACCTCGAGATCATCCTGCCCCATGCCCAAGCTCGCCGCCTTCCCGAAAGCCTTCATGCACGCCCTCTGCAAGGAAGGCACCATGACCGTCTCCGAATGGATCCAACTCGCCGCCAAGCTCGACGTGCAGGGTCTCGAGTGGTACGCCGGTTTCCTCGAAATGGCAGATGAAACCAACTGGCCGCGCTTCCGCCGCGAGGTCGAGGACAGCGGCAAAGTCATCCCGATGATGTGTTGCTCGCCCGACTTCACGCATCCCGACGCCGCTTTCCGGGAAAAAGAGATCGCCAAGCAGAAACGCTGGATCGACATGACGCACGCCCTCGGCGGCTCGTACTGCCGCGTACTCAGCGGCCAGCGCCGGCCGGAACTCGGCATTGAGGAAGGTGTCAAACTCGCCGCTGATTCGATCCACGCCTGCCTGCCTTACGCTCAGGAGCGCGGCATCACGCTCATCCTGGAGAACCATTACAAGGACGACTTCTGGGAGTACCCCGAGTTCGCGCAAAAGATGGACGTGTTCTGCCAGCTCGTCGATGCCGTGGACCACCCCAACTTCGGCGTCAACTACGACCCCAGCAACACCTACCTCGCCGGTGAAGACCCCATCGAGCTGCTCAAGCGCGTCTCCCGCCGCGTCGTCACCATGCACGCCAGCGACCGCTACCTCGCCGAAGGCACGCTCGAAGATCTCCGCCGCGAGGAGGGCGGCGCCCAAGGCTATGCCAAACGCCTCCGCCACGGCGAGATCGGCCAAGGCCTGAACGACTACGACGCCATCTTCACCGAATTGAAAAGCCAAGGCTTCGACGGCTGGATCAGCATCGAGGATGGCGTCGATGGCATGGAGCAACTCGAACGCAGCGTCGAGTTCCTGAAACGGAAAATCGCGCAGCATTGGCCACGGTAGGGACGCGCTGTGTCGCGTCCCACTTCAGAGAGGGCGGAGGCGGCGCGGAGCCTCAGCGTCATCCTTCACGTTGGAGAGAACCCTCGGCGTCATTGTGCGCCGCGGCTTCCTCCCGCGGCCGCGAAGCCCGCACATCCTCCGGCGATTCCCGCCAACTGCGCCAGCCCTCGGTAATCTCAAGCCAAGCCCACTCCGCCAGCATGGGAAAGAGCCGCAGCATGTCGCTGCGCGCCAGGGTGAACCCGGGGATGAGGCAGCGCTGCCCGCGGTTTTTCAAACCCAGCCTCCCGTCGCGGCGGCGGCGGCGGGCGATCCGCGCGAAGCGCCGGTTGTAGGCGGACATCAGCGCCGCGAACAAGCGCCCGCTCGGCGGCGAAAAAGGCGGGGCGAACAGCGAGGTCTCCCCCTTGTTGAAAGGCTCCTCGACGACGCCCCAGTAGTAAAGGCTGAGATCGAGCCGGAAGGCCAGGCTCATCAGGTCGAACTCGCCCATGTACTCGTACTTGTCCTTGTAAACGGACTCGAACCAGCGCCGGTGGCACACGGCGAAGTCGCGGTTGTAGCGCTCGAGCCGCGCCGCCATCGGCTCGCCCCGGCGCTGCTGGGTGATGAGGTTCGCGGCGCTGCTGGTGGTGAAGGAAATCCAGTCCATGCCCGGACTGTAAAACGGATCCATGAAAGCCGCCGCGTCGCCCACCAGCACGAAGCCGTCGCCCGCGAAGGTGGTGCTGTAATAGGCAAGGTTCCGCCGCCAGTGCATGTCTTCCTCGCAATACTCGGCATCCGCGAGCATCTCGCGCGCCACCGGATGCTTCATGAGGAAGTTCTTTAAACGGTCGCCGAGCGTGCCGCCCTCTTCTTTGGAAAAATCGACGAGCCGCTGGTCGATGACGAAGCCCACGCTCACATCGCCGCCCTTCAGCGG
>CAZNKC010000286.1:0-5917 GCA_964573315.1 uncultured Verrucomicrobiaceae bacterium
TACTCTCCGTTCCACATCCCGCACGCCGGGGATTGATTGCTAAAAACCGAGTTGAGAGGCTGGAAATGAGCGGCTTGTGCCGCCAAGGAGACTCCCCCCTTCGGGTGAATGGAGCTTTCGGCGCAAACCGCTGATTTTGAACTCTCAACACTCAACTTTCGACTCTCAACTTCCTTTTTCGGTTCAACAGCCGCCGTGCGTGCTGCGAAATCAAAGAACACCCATCATTCCCCCTCACGGCTTGCCCACCAAAACCTCGCGCGCCTTGTTGTCGAAGTCCGCGGTGAGCGCCACGCCGCCGCCGGGATCTATCACCTTGCCCAGCCCCTGAGTACAGTGGAAAAAAGCTTGCCAGCGGGCCGTCGCTTCTCTTCAATCGGCAATTCCAACCTCTCTCCCCATGAGCGCCTCCCCGGTCACCCCCTTCCGCGCCGCCCCGGACATGAAACTGTTCTGGGCCTGCTTCATCGCCCTCGTCGCCACTTCGTTCGTCTTCGGGGTGCGCGCCAACACCATCGGAGAATTGCAAAACTCCTTCAACCTCTCCGAATCGCAGAAGGGCGATATCAACGGCGCCGGCATGTGGCCCTTCGCTCTTAGCATCATCTTTTTCAGCCTCGTCATCGACAAGATCGGCTACAAAGTCGTCGCCATCTTTGCCGTGGTCTGCCACTTGGTTTCCCTGGTGCTCACCTTGCGCGCGTCCGGCTTCCACGACTTTTATTACAGCACGCTCCTGGTCGCCATCGCCAACGGCACGGTGGAATCCTTCATCAACCCCGTGGTCGCCACCATCTTCCCGAAGGAAAAATCCAAGTGGCTAAACATCCTCCACGCCGGCTGGCCCGCCGGGCTCGCCCTCGGCGCGCTGTTTTGCGCCCTGCTGCCGGACACGCGGCTGTTTTTCGGCGAAGTCTGGCAGTTCCGCTTCGGCCTCTGTTTCATCCCGGTCGTGTTGTATGGACTGCTCATCATCGCCCGCAAGTTCCCCGTCAACGAGCGCGTCGCCGCCGGTGTCAGCTACCGGGACATGCTGCGCGAAGTAGGCGCCATCGGCTTCTTCATCATCGGCGCGCTGGTTTATTTTGCGGTGATGCAGATGCTCGGTCAGACCGCTTCCCTGGCATCGTCCCTCGCCGTCGGCGCGGTGGCCGGCATCGCCGCCGGCATTTACACAGGCTCCCTTGGCAACTGGCTGTTCCTCATCGTGCTCATCACCATCGGACCGCTGGCCACCACCGAGCTGGGCACCGATGGCTGGATGCCGGAGCTGCTCAAGCTCAGCGGGCCGGACTTCCCGAACTTCGCCACCTGGATCTTCGTCTATGTCTCCGTTATCATGACCGTGCTGCGCTTTTACGCCGGCCCCATCGTGCATCGGTTCTCGCCCATTGGCCTGCTGGTGCTCAGCGCCGCCGTCGCCATCGTGGGTCTGTTGTTCCTCTCAGTATCCACCGGCTGGGCCATTCTCGCCGCCTCCACGGTGTACGCCCTCGGCAAGACCTTCCTCTGGAGCACCACGCTGGGCCTGACCTCCGAGCAGTTCCCCAAAGGCGGCGCCCTCACCCTCAACGGCGTTTCCGCCGTCGGCGTGCTTTTCCTCGGCGTGCTCGGCAGCCCCTACATCGGCTACAAACAGGATCTGGACATGGACCGGCGTCTCAGCGCCCCGGAGCACACCGCCCTTTACAGCCAGATCAAGGGCGAGGACAAGCCCGGCATCTTCGGCAGCACGCCCGCGCTCGACCAGGACAAAATCACGGCGCTGCCCGCGGACACGCTGCAACAGCTTGAAACCGTCCAGGCCGCCAGCAAACGCGGCGTCTTCACCACCATCGCCCTCCTGCCCGCCTTCATGCTCGTCTGTTACCTCTTCATGTTCTTCTGGTTCCGCTCGCGCGGCGGCTACAAACCCATCGAACTCAGCCGGGCCGGCGAGTCCTCGTGACGCGTTTTGCCGGAGAGCAGGGAGTCGGCGCGAGCTTGGATGCAGGCGAAAATCCTCTCCGCCTTGTTGATTGAGCGCAACCGGATCCGTCGCACCCGGATGAACCACTTGTGCGACACAAAAACACTGGCAAAATTAAGAAACCCGAAATAATCTCCCCTCATGCCCCAACCCGCCCACGGTTACACCGAAGACAGCATCAAATCCCTCGACTGGCGCGAGCACATCCGGCTGCGGCCGGGCATGTACATCGGCAAGCTGGGGGACGGCTCGCAGCCCGAAGACGGCATCTACGTGCTGCTCAAGGAAGTGGTGGACAACGCCATCGACGAGCATGTGATGGGCTTCGGCAGCCAGGTGGACATCACCATCACCGAGGAACAGCAGGTGACCGTGCGCGACTACGGACGCGGCATCCCGCTGGGCAAGCTGATGGAATGCGCCGCGCAGATCAACACCGGAGCCAAGTACGACAGCGAGGTCTTCAAACGCTCCGTCGGCCTCAACGGAGTCGGCATCAAAGCCGTGAACGCGCTCTCGGAGTTTTTTGAAATCCAGGCCTTCCGCGAGAAAAAGACACGCGCCATCGAGTTCGAGCGCGGCTTGGCGCGCTACGAAATGAAGACACCGCGCGACTCCGGCGAAGTGGACGGCACGACCATCACCTTCCGCCCGGACACCGAAAGCTTCACGCCGCAGGTGCATTTCAAGCTGGACTACGTGCGCGAGATGCTGCGCTTCTATTCCTGGCTGAACCCCGGCCTGACGCTCACGCTCAACGGTGAAAAATTCAAATCCAAGAACGGCCTCGTGGACCTCGTGCAGGCGAAACTGACCGAGGAGCCGTTGTATCCGGTCATTCACATCGAGGGCGAGGACGTCGAGGTCGCCTTCACGCACGGCACCGGTTACGGCGAGGAGCATTACAGCTTCGTGAACGGCCAGCACACCACCCAGGGCGGCACCCACTTGGCCGCCTTCCGGGAGGCCGTGGTGGCCGGTTGCCGGACGTTTTACGGCAAGCAGTTCGAGCCCAACGACGTGCGCGGCTCCATCATCGCCGCCGTCAGCGTGAAGGTGCAGGAGCCGGTGTTCGAGAGCCAGACGAAGACCAAGCTCGGCTCCACCCACATGGAGCCGAACGGGCGCAACCTGCGCAGCCACATCATCAACATCGTGGCGCAGCAGCTCGACAACTACCTGCACAAAAACGCCGCGGTGGCCAAGTCCCTCCAGGAAAAAATCCTGGCCAATGAAAAGGAGCGCAAAGAGATCAGCGGCATCCAGAAGGCCGCGCGGGAAAGCGCGCGCAAGGCCAAGGTCCACAACAAAAAACTGCGCGACTGCCGCATCCACCTCGACAGCAAGGACAAGCAGCGCGACGAAAGCACCATCTTCATCACCGAGGGCGACAGCGCCAGCGGCTCCATCACCAAAAGCCGCGACGTGAACACGCAGGCGGTCTTCAGCCTGCGCGGCAAGCCCCTCAACTGCTTCGGCCTGACCCGCAAAGTGGTCTATGAGAACGAGGAATTTTACCTCCTGGCCAACGCGCTCAATATCGATGAAAACATCGAGGATCTGCGTTACAACCGCATCGTTCTGGCCACCGACGCCGACGTGGACGGCATGCACATCCGGCTGCTGATGATCACCTTCTTCCTGCAATTCTTCAAGGAACTGGCGCATGATCCCAATGTCAGGCAGGGGCATCTCTACATCCTGCAAACGCCGCTGTTCCGCGTCCGCAACAAAAAGGAAACACTCTACTGCTACAACGAGGAGGAAAAACAGCGCGCCCTGGACCGCCTGGGCCGCAACGCGGAAATCACCCGCTTCAAAGGCCTCGGCGAGATCAGCCCGGACGAGTTCAAACACTTCATCGGCCCGGACATGCGACTGGAGCCGGTGATGATGCCCGAGCACAAAAACATCAAGGAACTGCTCGCCTTCTACATGGGCAAAAACACCCCCGACCGTCAGACCTACATCGTCGAAAACCTGCGCGTGGAGCCCGAGCTGGAGGCGCGGGTGGAGGACGCCGCCGCCGGTCAAGCCCCGCTGCCCGAGGCGGCATAAGGAGGGCGGGACTCCAGCCCCCTACCGCCCCAACCGCCCCCAAGCCCAGCGAAACAAATTCCGGCTGTCCGCAAAGCGCGACTCTCCAGACGTGGAAGCCAAAACAACCACAAGCAGTCCCCTGCCCTCATGCGTGCCGCTGGCCACCAGGCAACGCCCGGCAGAGGGCGTGGTGCCGGTCTTGACCCCGTCGTAATTGGCCAGCTTCAGCAACTCGTTGGTGTTCTCCCATTCCGCATCGCGCTCCGTGCCGTCCGGCTGGCGGACTTTGGCCGCATACTTCGCCGTGGACACCACTTCGCGAAACAACGGATTTTTCCGCGCCGCGATCGTCAGCGTCACCAGATCACGCGCCGTCGTGGTACGATCCTCGGCGGTGCCGCCGTCACCGTAAGCGATGCGATACGTCGTGTTCGCCATGCCGATGCGGCGTGCCGTACGATTCATTTCGGCGATGAAATTCATGCGCGTGGCGGAAGCCGGGCTTTTGGCGCTATCCGGCGTCTCGTCGCCGGGCGGTTGCAGGCGCGGATGGAAATGCTCGGCGAAGGCATTGCCCATGTCGTTGCCGGAAGGCAGCATGAGGGCATAGAGAGCGTCGCGCACACGGATCTGCTCGCCCGCCATGAGGTCGGCGGTGGAGCCGGCAGTGCTGTCCGCCAGCTTGGAGATGCTGACCCACTCATCGAGCACGGCGGGATCTTTTTGGGCGAGTTCCAGGACCACGAAAGCGCACATGATCTTCGTCGTGCTGGCCGTCTTGCGCGGTTCGTCAGGGTTCAAAGACCAAAGCAGCTTGCCATCCGCCGGATCAGCAATGACCCAAGCCCCAGCCGTCACCACCGGCGGCGCGTCGAGATCCTCGCTGTCCGAGGCAAAGGCGGGAGTGATCAGGCTCATCAGAGCCAGAAGGAGCGCGGGACGATAGGAAGGCGGCATGGGAGTCGAGTCGGGGAGAGAGTTGATTGAGCGCGGCAGGTACGCGGGGAGAGATGCCGATCTGTCAAACGACGGATGCAAGCAAGAACAAAGCCGTATTCCAAATCAACGACGAATGGTGGGAGCCTCCATCTGCTGCTGACGCGCGTCAATACCCACCGTTTTGGCGGCGGCACACTGGAAACGGCTGCAGCGTTCAAACCACGTTGCTGACGCCTGCATCCGCTTGCTCGCTATTGGTAATGGTAACGGGCTTGCGCAATCTGGATGATGTCATCTGACATTCTATAAACCAAACGATGCTCGTCTGTGATCCTTCTCGACCAGAATCCAGAAAAGGAGTGTTTTAGAGGCTCTGGCTTGCCAATGCCTGAATAGGGATCTCCGCGGCTTATATCTTCGAGCAACGAGTTGATCTTCTTCAGTATCTTCCGGTCATGCTGCTGCCAATAAAGATAGTCCTCCCATGCGCGGGAGGAGAACTGGATGGTCATGAAGGCAAATCCTCAAGCTTTTTGATGATTCCCCTGCCCTTTTCGAGTTCAGCAATGGATTCTGAAAGTCTGGCTCCATTCACAGGCGACCGCAACAAATAAGCCGTCTCCTGTAAAGACTCGAAGTCTTCAAGTGAAAGCAAGACCACGGACTGACTTCTCTTGCGAGTGATAATCACTGGATCGTGATCGCCGCAAACTTTGTCCATCGTGGCCGCCAAGTTCTCCCTGGCCGCAGTGTATGAAATCGCATTCATACGGACAGGATAATGTCCAATTGGGTGATGTCCACAGGATTTTTACGTCCAAGGTCAGCCGACCGCGGAGGCGGGGGCGAGCGTCGATCGCGGATGGCGGGTTGGAGTTACGGAAAGCCTGGGAAACACAGCGGCCCCCAAGCGGTTAGCCTAAAAACCGAGTTGATGGTTGGTAGTTGAGTGTTGATAGTCCAAAACCA
>CAZNKC010000287.1:0-5907 GCA_964573315.1 uncultured Verrucomicrobiaceae bacterium
ACTACTCGCGGATGCCGGCATCACCACGCCGGTCGTGCGCATCGGCTGGCCGGACCAGTTCGTCGAGCACGGCAGCGTCCCCGTGCTGCGTGCCAAGCACGGACTGACGGTGGAAAACACCGTCGCCAAAGCGCTCAAGGCCCTGGGGAAAGCGTAGCCGCATCGTTAGATGTGGCGAACATGCTGGAGTTGGAGTCAAGGCTTTAGCCGATCATTAAAGCGGGTGGAGCACAAGGGACGCTCGGAATGACCGGCTAAAGGCTTGACTCCAGCAATACAAAGCGGTCGCATGAAAGCGGCGCGTCTCGGCTAGGGATTGGCTTCAGCTCCTTGTTCGGCGCTTCGAGTGAGATTGTCGATAAAGGATATTACGGAAGCATCATCCCAATCGGCGGACCCAACATGACTAAAAGCGATCCGTCCTTCCGGACAAATGATAAATGTGGCGGGTATCCCGTCCTTTTCGAAATCCTTTGGAAGCTTGTGCCCTTCATAAGAGAAAATGGGAGCCTTGATTCCATCAACGGTTTCTTTTGATTTGATGGTTTGAATGGATTCATCGCTCAGACAGATGACTTCGACCTTGGTGTTGCTGCTGTATTTGGAAGCGAGTCTGGCTAGTGATGGCAATTCGGCGACGCAAGGCGCGCACCATGTGGCCCATATATTCAAAACAACCGTCTTTCCAAGAAAATCGTTCAGGAGGTATTCTTTGCCATTCAAGTCCTTAAACTTGAGATTGAGGTCCGCCTTCTCCGTGGATGGCAATGGGGGAGCTTCCAAATCCATTTTGGTCATCTCGTCTATTTGAGGCTTTAACCAAAAATAATATCCAGCGCCCACGGCGGCAAAAATAAAAAGCAGGCACGTTAAAAATCCTGCGATAAAAATGAATAAATGGCGCGTTGATGGGGGCTTCATCATTATTCAACATCAGAGGTGAGGCTCCGGTTTCAGCCGGTTGCTTCCACAACTTTATTAGCTGTTGCGTTTGGGTTCGATTGGTTTGACGGCAAAGCGCAATTCATATTCCATCAGCAAGTCACTTCACGATTGAAGTGCTGCATCGCATCGCGGACTAGCTGCCAGACAGGTGGTCTCATCAAGGGTGGTGGTGTTTTTGGCTAATGCTGTTTATCCACACTAAACCGTGGATCAATCCATTCGTCCACAATTTTTGTGCGGCACGATCAGGGTTCCGGGTCGAGTCCAGGCTCCGGCTCATCGTCCTCGAAATTCGTGTCACTCTATTTTGTTCCAAGGAGGACGCTTTGCAAGCGCCCACGCGGGACTTGGCAAGTCCCGCTCCGTGACGCGAGCCGCTGGCTCGCCGTCCGGGAGCGGGAAAGATGCCTGTTCCACCTTCAGCGGGCAGAACACCTGTTCCAAACGCGTACTCTAAAATCACCCCCCCGATCATGCGCCGCTTCGTTTTCACTCTCCCCGTTCTCACCTTCGGTCTCGTTCCCGTCTTCCAGGCCGCGCCGCCGCCCAAGGCTCCCGAAGTCCCCGCCGAGGTGCCGCCGCGCATCGAGACCCTCCAGCCGGGCGTCAAGCTCACCCTGCTGGCCGGGCATCCCGATCTGGTGACGCCCACGGGCATCGATGTCGATGACCAGGGCCGCATTTGGCTCGTCGCCTGCCACACGCACTTCCGCCCGGAGGGGTATCCGGGGCCGGAGCATGACGAGATTCTTGTCTTCGACGCCGATGGCAAAAACCGCCGCGTTTTTTACAACGCCACCACCGCCACCATGAACCTCCAGCTCGGCCCCGGCGGCTGGGTTTATCTCGCCGAGCGCTCCCGCATCCTGCGGGTGAAAGACACCGACGGCGACGGCATCGGCGACGTGGAAGAATCCCTCGCCACGCTCGACACCGTGGCCGATTACCCGCACAACGGCCTCAGCGGCATGGCTTGGGATCCGGACGGCGGGCTGGTCTTCTCCCTCGGCGAGAACTTCGGCAAAGACTGGACCCTCACCGGCAGCGACGGCGTCCAAGTCAGCGGGCGGGGCGAAGGCGGCGTGTTCCGCTGCACGCCGGACGGCAAAAACCTGCGCCGCATCGCGCGCGGTTTCTGGAACCCCTTCGGCCTGCTCGTCCGCAAGGACGGCGAAATCTTCGCCGCGGAAAACGATCCCGGCAGCCGCCCGCCCTGCCGCCTGTTGAACATCGTCGAAGGCGCGGACTACGGTTACCAATGGGTCTATGGCAGCGCCCCGGTGCATCCCTTCGTCGCTTGGAACGGCGAGCTGCGCGGCACGCTTGGCATGATCCATCCCTGTGGCGAGGGGCCTTGCGCCGTCGTGGAGCTGGGCGGCGGCGTGATGATCCCTTCCTGGAGCGATCACCGCATCGACTACTACCCGCTCACGCGAAAAGGCGCGGGTTATGCCTCGGAACGCATCGCCCTCGTCAAAGGCAGCGACTTCTTCCGCCCCGTCTGCATGGCCCCCGGCCCGGACGGCGCGTTTTACCTCACCGACTGGGTGTTTCATTCCTACCCCATCCACCAGCGCGGCCGCCTGTGGAAACTGGAGATCGACAAAGCCGCCGCCGAGGCCGGCTGGCTCAAACCCGATCCCGATCCGCTGAACGATGCCGCTCGTCTCGCCAAAGACCTGCGCTCCGGTCAAGCCAAACACGACACCGCCCAACTGCTCGCCCTCGCCCGTGGCGATGACCCCTATCTCGCCGACGCCGCCCTCACCGCGCTCGCCCGCGCCAGTTCCGGCTGGACCCCGGACACGCTCAAGCAGTTTGCGCCCGAAGATCGCGTGTGGGCCTTCGTCGCGCTGCGGCGCGTGGACTTGAACGATGGCAAATGGGTGCGCGCCCTGCTCAACGATCCCGATCCCGAAATTCGCTTCGAGTGCCTGCGCTGGATCGCCGACGCCGTGCTGGTGGAATTCATGCCGGAGGTCGAAGCCCTGCTTTCCGACGCCGCGCTCGACTTCCGCCTCTTCGAGGCCGCACTCGCCGCCTGGAATACCCTGCGCGGCGAACCCGGCGCCGGCGTGACGAATCCCGAGGTGCTCGTCGAACGCATCACCCACCCGCAAACCCCCGCCCACATCAAAGGCTACGCCCTCCGCCTCGCCCCCGCCACGCACAAGCAAATCACCGTCTCCCTGCTGCGCGAACTTCTTTCCGCCAACGACCCCGCGCTCTCACTCGAAGCCGTGCGCACCCTCGCCGCCCGCAACGCCAACGACGCCCGCGACACGCTGGCCGGCATCGCCACGGACGAAACCCAAACCGCCGCCCTGCGCGCCGAAGCCGTCAGCGGCCTCGCCCTCTCCACCAAACCCGACCATCAAACCCTGTTGGCGAACCTCGCCGCGGACACGAACGCCGACACCGCTCTCCGCGACGAAGCCCGCCGCGCCCTGCGCTTCACCGGGCACGATACCTCCTTCGTCATGAGCACGGACCGCCCCGCCTTCGACGACACCGCGGCTTGGCTCGCCAGGCTCGACGCCCTGCCCGGCCAGCCCGATCCCGAAGCCGGCCGCCGCCTGTTTTTCCATCCCAAAGTCGCCCTCTGCGCCACCTGCCACCGCCACGGCGGACGCGGCGGCGTCCTCGGCCCGGACCTCACCCTCGCCGCGCGGCAGGGCGACCGTGCCGCCCTGCTCATCTCCATCCTGGAGCCGCACCGCGAAGTCGCCCCGCAATATTACCCCTCGCTGGTCAAGCTCAAGGACGGCACGGAATTCACCGGCATCCTCCTGCGCTCCTCCGGCACCGAAGTCTTCCGCGACCTCAGCGGCAAGGAGCGCTCCTTCCCCAAGACAGACATCCTCGAGCGCACCGAATTGAAAACCTCCCTCATGCCCGCCGGCCTCGTCACCAGCCTCACCGACGAGGAACTCCGCGACCTGCTCGCCTTCCTCACGCAGCCGCCCAACGGCTGACCGCGCCGGAGAGGTAGCCTGCAAAAGCCGGCATTTGACAGCCAGCGCGTCTTCCATCATGATGTCTGCTGTGAGAACCACCGTAACGCTGGAAGAAGACGTTGAGCGAATGCTGCGCAACACGATGCAGCGTACGCGCAAGTCCTTCAAACAAACACTCAACGCCGCCCTGCGGGCCGGTTTGAGCGAAAGAGCGGCGCCGGCGAAAGCAAAACGGTTTGTCGTCAAAGCCCGCCCGATGAGGTTGCGGGCAGGCATCGATCCCGCCGGATTCAACCGTTTAGCGGATGATCTGGAAACAGATGCTTTTCTCAAGAAACACACGCATGCCGGGCAGTCATGATCGTTCCTGATCTCAACCTGCTGCTCTACGCATACGATTAGGCCTCTCCCTTTCACGCAAAAGCGTCGGCATGGTGGCAGGAGTGTTTGTCCGGTGATGAGCCGGTCGGATTGCCGGCTGTGGTGGTGTTTGGTTTCATGCGCATCAGCACGAATGCGCGCGTGTTCGAAAGTCCGATGACATCCGCTGACGCAGCCCGGCACGTCCGATCCTGGCTGGCGCAGCCCGTTGTGCAGATTCTCGAACCCCGAGGCGCTCATATTGAGCGAGTGATTGAGTTTTTGGAAGGGCTTGGCACAGCGGGAAATTGGGTGACAGACGCTCAGATTGCGGCGCTGGCCATTGAGCATGACGCTGTCCTCCATACGAACGACACGGATTTCCAGCGGTTCTCCGGCTTGCGGTGGTTCAACCCTCTGACCGGTGGCGCCAACAGTCCAAAGCAGCGCAAGTCTTGAAAGCCCGGACAAACTCACGACGATACCTTTTTGCTTGGCCTTCCTCACGCAACCTCCGGGTGGCTGACTGCGGCAAAGCTTGCGAAAGAAAGAGGTTCTCCTCTTGCTATACGTGTATAGCACCGCTAGGTTTCTCTCATGCTCGCCATCCGTCTTGATCCCGGCATCGAAAAACGCCTGGAGCGTCTGGCCAAAAAGACCGGACGCACCAAGACCTTCTACGCCCGCGAAGCGATTCTCGCGCATCTCGAAGACCTGGAGGACATCTATCTGGCTACGCAGCGCTTGCGGCGTCCGGCCAAGACTTATTCCGCCGAGGAAGTAAAGCATGAGCTGGGTCTATAGGTTCGACGAACGGGCGTTGAAGGAACTGCGCAAGCTCGGCAAGCAGGCGCAGCGCGACATCATCGCCTACCTTGACGAAAGAGTCGCCGGTGATGCTGATCCCCGCCGTTTCGGCAAGAGGCTCAAGGCGAACTTGGCAGGGCTGTGGCGCTACCGAGCCGGCGATTATCGCATTCTTTGCCAGATCAGGGACGGGGAGCTTTTGGTGCTGGTGGTGGCCGTCGGGCACCGCAAAGACATTTACGAATGACCATTTCGCGAATTTCAGTTCCTTGGTTCCTCAATACTGGGAAAATGGATATCCGTCCGGCAGTTGCTCATCTTATGCATAACAACCCCGCTCACTCCGTTTTGTTTTTTATCCATGAAACCCATTCGCCATTCACCCTTGCTCGTTTTCACGTTCACTCTGGCACTTCTTGGGACAGGCGCTCCGCCAACCCTTTCGGCAAACGCCAGCGATGACAGCGACATTCGCTGGCTGGTCGAATACGACGGCAAAACGCTGCCCGGCCCGCCGTGGCAGCCGGTGGGAACGCCTCGGGCCGAACTGGTGGAGGGAGGGCTGCGTTTGGTGGATGATTCGGACGACTTCGGTTTCTACCGCGCGGCCTGGGAGGCGGGCGAGGACGACGAGATCATCGTCGAGGCCACGGTGAAGCTGAACGTCATGGACAGCAGGTGGCGCGGGCGCTCCAGCACTTCGTTGTGGCCCTGGCGCGATGGGGCGCCGATCATGGTGCAGGTAAGCGATGGCCGCCACCAAGAGGGGCTGGCGCTGTCCACCCAGCAAGCCACCACCTTCACGGATCGCTTCATTCCGATGAGAACCACCGGCCGG
>CAZNKC010000288.1:0-2224 GCA_964573315.1 uncultured Verrucomicrobiaceae bacterium
CTCCGTGTCCGGCGATATCCCCGTCGAGCTCATTCCCATTACTTAATGGCATTGAACCTAGAATAAGGAAAACAGGAAGGCAGGAAAAGGGGATATGGAAGGGACTTCTCTGGCAGAGTGGCCGGCTCCTCCTTTGAGTGAAGGCCCGAAAGTTCGCCAGCGCTGGTATTCCCTCTCCTTTTCTTGATTTCCTGCCTGCCTCATTCCCATTTTGAGGTTCAACGCCCCCCGCCCTGCTCACGCCCGCTTCCCCAAGGCCAGCATCAACGCCAGTCCCATGGCCAAGCCCGCGGCGCAGATGCCCCAAAACAGCCGCGGGTCATGCTCCAGTCCGCCTTGAAAATCCATCCCGAACACGCTTGCCAGCGCCGTCACCGGAAGGAAAAAAGCCGCCAGCAGATTGAGCCGGTGCGCCGTGCGCGCCATCTGCCGCGCCGTGGCCGCCTGCGACTCCGCTTGCCGTGCCATCGTGAAATTCAGCCCGAACTCCGCGTCCTGCAGCAGCAGCTCCGCCGTGCGTTCGATCCCAGCCGCTTGGTCGCGCAGATTGATCAGCTCACGCTCGCCTTTCATCATCTCGCGCGCCTGTTGCAACGCCCGGTGCAGACCGCGCGCCGTGCGCAGCACCGGCGCCAGCCGCTCCAGCACGAGGTGGTACTGCTCCGCCGTCGCCGCTTGGTTTTCCTCGTTCTCCAACAGGGTCAGTTTGTCCTCGAACACTTTCAAATGACCGGCCAGCGCCCCCAGCCCGCCGCCTTGCTGGTTCGCCAGCCAAACGCCGTCCGGCTTGCGCCAGAACAACGCCGCCTTGCGCCGGTGCTCGTCAGGCTCCGGCGGTTCGTGCAGGATGATCAGCAAATGCCCCTCCTCCAGCATCGCCCGCTGCGGCCCCGGCTCGCGTCCGAGGCGGTTGCGGATGGCATCTGGCAGTTCCCACGTTTTCGGCGGCAGATTGTCCGGTTTCATCCCGCGCAGATTAGCGAATGGCGGCGGCTATGGAAATCTCCAAGTGATCCCGGCGGAAAAAAAGAATGCCATCCCGCGCCGCGTTCGTTTAGCCTGCTCCCTTTATGAACCGTCTTCTGCTCTGTCTTACCGCTGTCCCGCTCTGCCTGTCCGGCCAAGCCTCCGACCTCCAACCCGCCGCCACCGAATGCGCAGGACGCTACGAGCGCCATCTGCAAGGCATCTGCGCCGGTCCGGACAACACCCTCTTTTGGTCGTGGACCGACCGCATGGTCAAGACCGACGCCGCGGGCCGCGTGCTCAGGGACATTCCCGCAGACAATCATCACGGTGACCTCTGCCATCTCAACGGCGAAATCTTCGTCGCCGTCAACCTCGGCAAATTCAATGAGCCGCCCGGCAAGGAAGACTCCTGGATCTATGTGTATGACGCGGCCACGCTCACCGAAAAAACCCGCCATCCCGTGCCTGAGCTTGTCCACGGCGCCGGCGGCATCGCCACGGACGGCAAACGCTTCCTGGTCGTCGGCGGACTGCCGCCCGGCGTGCCGGAAAACTACCTCTACGAGTACGACCTCAATTTCCGTTTCGTCAAACGCCACGTCCTCGCCAGCGGCCACACCCACAAAGGCATCCAAACCGCCGCCTGGGCGCATGGCTCCTGGTGGTTTGGCTGCTATGGCACGCCCAAAATTCTGCTGCGCGCCAGCCCCGGCCTCCAACTCACCGGCAAATGGGAATGCGACGCCTCCCTCGGCATCGAATTCCTCGAAGGCGGCCGCCTCCTGATCGGACGCAACAAAAAACACCCAGGCGAAGGCCACCAAGGCTGGACCGAGATCGCACGCCCCGACGAAGACCAGGGCCTCGCCATCGAGAAAAAGCCACTCAACGCCCCATGAACGGAGCGCGGGTGCCCTCACCCGCAGCTCGATTCCTCTTTCAACGGAGCCGCTCCCGTTTGTGAGCGGAGAGTGGGAATGGGTCGAGCGCGTTTTGGGCGACGGCGAAGCTTCAACGGAGCCGCACTTGAAACTGAAAACTTGAACCTTGAAACTCAAGTCCCGCCCTCACCGAAGTCGCGCGCCTGAAAGCACGGAAACTCCGCCCTGCGCCAAGCTCTCCGCGCTTGCCCTCACACTGCCCCTCATGCACAAAGTGCAGGCCTCGCACAAAGCACACGACACCGCACCCGGCTCGGCGCCGCACAACCGGCAGCCGATGCACAACGCGCACGTCGCCTTCATCCGCCCGCAGG
>CAZNKC010000288.1:2324-5892 GCA_964573315.1 uncultured Verrucomicrobiaceae bacterium
CATGTCCGTCCGAGTCCGTTTTGCCCCCTCCCCCACCGGTTACCTTCACGTCGGCGGCGCCCGCACCGCTTTGTTCAACTGGCTCTACGCCCGCAAGCACCACGGCGCCTTCATCCTGCGCATCGAAGACACCGACGACGCCCGCAACACCGAGCCCGCCCGCGCCGCCATCTTCGACGGCCTGCGCTGGCTCGGCATCGACTGGGACGAAGGCCCGGACGTCGGCGGCGACTGCGGCCCCTATTTCCAAAGCCAGCGCCGCGCCATTTACGACCGCTACCTGGACGCCCTCACCGCCGCCGGCCGTACCTACACCGAGGAAAACGGCGCCGTCCGCTTCAAATTCAGCCGCCGCCCCATCACCGTGCCCGATCTCGTCTGCGGCGACGTGACTTTTGCCGCCACCGAGGAGCCGGACATGACCGTGCGCCGCCCGGACGGCAGCTACATCTTCCACTTCGTCAACGTCGTCGATGACATCGAAATGGGCATCTCCCACGTCTTCCGCGGCGAAGATCACCTCTCCAACACCTGGAAACACATCGACCTCTTCGAAGCCTTCGGCAAAAATCCGCCCACCTACGCCCACATCCCCCTCCTGCTCAATCCCTCCGGCAGCAAAATGAGCAAACGCGACGAAGGCGCCGCCGTCGCCAGTTACCAGGAGGACGGCTACCTGCCCGAAGCCGCCTTCAACTACCTCTGCCTGCTCGGCTGGACCCCGCGCGCGGAAAGCGAAAAACTCGACCGCGACACCCTCATCCAGATCTTCGACGCCCGCGAAATCCACAGCAGCAACGCCCGCTTCGACGCCGGCAAGCTCAACTGGCTGAACTCCCAATACCTGCGCGAACTCTCCCCCGCCGCCCTCCTGGAAGCCGCCCGCCCCCATCTCGAAACCGCCGGGTTCGATCTCGCCCACATCGCCGATCCCGCCTCCGCGGTCGTCAGCGTATGCGAGAAAATTCACCGCCTCGGCGAGCTGCCCGAGTGGCTGCGCTTCTTCTTCACCGAAGACTTCCCTTGGGAGCCGGACATGGACGCCAAACTCCGCGCCAAACCCGAAAACCCCGCCCTGCTCCAAGCCGCCGCCACCGCCTTCGCCGCGCTCGCCGACTGGACCGAGGAAACCCTTCACGACGCCCTCCAGCAAACCGCAGCCGCACAAAGCGTGAAACCCGGTGCCCTCATGCCCCTGCTGCGCGCCGCCCTCAGCGGCCAGCACCGCGGCCCCGGAGTCACCACCATCGCCCACCTCCTCGGCAAGGAAAAAACCCTGGCCCGCATCGAGCGCGCGCTGGCGCGGCTGTGACGCCGCATGGAGCGCGGGCGTCTCGCCTGCGCTTCTCGAATCGCTCACCAACTCAAGCCAAAATGCCCTCATGCACCGCACCGGCCACGTCGGTGAGGCGGAAATCGCGCCCGGCGTGGCGGAACGTGAGTTGCTCGTGATCCAGACCCAGCAAGTGCAAGATCGTGGCGTGCAGATCGGGAGTTGGCATGGCCTTTTCCACGGCGCGCTCGCCGAGGTCATCCGTAGCGCCATGAGCGAAGCCGCCTTTGACGCCGCCGCCGCACATCCACACGGTGAACCCGGCGGCCTGATGACCGCGTCCGCCGCCGTTGTCCATGCGCGCGCCGCGCCCAAACTCACCGCCGCACACGATCAGCGTATCCGCCAGCATGTCGCGCTGCTTCAAATCCGCGATGAGACCAGCCAGCGGCAGGTCGATGGACGCCGCGCGATCCGCCAGAGCTTCCTTGATGCGGTTGTGATGATCCCAGCCGGACGAGGTCACCTGGATGAAACGCACACCCTTTTCCGCCAGCCGCCGCGCCATCAGGCAGGAGCGCCCGAAGCTGTCCGTATGAACCTGCCCGATGCCGTAAAGATCGAGCACATGCCGCGGCTCGTTCTGAATGTCAAACACCTCCGGCACGCTGCGCTGCATTTGAAAAGCCAGTTCGTAGGACTGGATGACACCCTCCAACTCCGGATGACCGGGATCCGCCTGCGCGGCGAAACGCCGGTTCATGCCCTGCATGAAGCGCAGTTGACGCGCCTGCTCGTCCTCGCTCCACCAGCGGTTGCCCAAATCCGCCACGCCGCCACTGCTGCCGACCCTGGTCCCTTGATAGGTCGCCGGCAGGAAGGCGGAGCCGTAATTCATCGCGCCGCCTTGATCGCCGATGGGATTGATGGTGATGAAGCCCGGCAAATCCCGCGCCTCGCTGCCGAGGCCATAGGACACCCAAGCACCCATCGAAGGCCGCACGAACATTTCATTGCCGGTGTGCAGAGCCACCACCGCCTGCTGATGCCCCGGATTGTTGGTCGTGGCGCTGCGGATCACGCAAAGATCGTCCGCATGACGCGCCAGTTCCGGGAACGCCTCGGAAATCATCAGCCCGCTCTGCCCGCGCGGTTTGAAATCAAATTGAGGCGGCAGATAAGGCGCGGCCATTTTCGCCAGCTCCGGCTTCCAGTCAAAGGTATCCAGATGACTCGGACCGCCGTTGAGAAAAACAAAAATAACACGCTTCGCCCGCGCCGGATGATGCCCCGGTTTCGGCGCCAGCGGATCGACGAACGAACTGCCCTGGCGCTCCGCCGCAAGCGCGGAAAAAGCCAGCCAGCCGAAACCGAGGCCGGCTTGGCTGAGGAGTTGACGACGGGAGAGGGAGGCGGCGTTCATGGTTGGACAGGATTAACAAGATTTTCAGGATTAACAGGATGTGGAAATTGAGTTGGACTCCAGCTAATGCCGGTACCGAAACTCCGCGCTGCCAATGAGAGCCTGGGCCAAAGCGATGAAAGCGCTGGCGTCCTGGCCGAAATCTTTCATCAAAGCCCGGGCCTCGCTTTTCTCCCCGGCGGATGGATTGCGGCACAGCAGCAAACGCCAGAGAACGGTGACGGGATCGCCGCGATCCGCCGCGACCCGTTCCGCCGCGCCGCGCGCCGCGGTGAGGACGAGATCGTTGTTGAGCATGAACAAACCCTGAGCCGGCACCGTGGTCATCGCGCGCTCGCCTTGAATTTGCCCCGGATTGGGAAAGTCCCACACCTCATGCATGCCCGGCAGCAAGTCGCGCAGCACCGGCAGATAAACCGTGCGATACGGCGACTCGACTCCCAACGCGGCGCGGGTGCGGCCGCTGTTGCCTTTGCCTCCTGTGCCCATGACCTGGATGCCGGCCGGTCGCTCCAGGCTGAGGCGGCCGCTCACTTGCAGCAGCACGTCGCGCAGCGGCTCCATCTCCAGCCGCCGCAGCGGCATCCGGCTGAGAAGAGATTCATCCGCCGCGTCATCGGCACGGCGCGCGCTGCTCTGCCGGTAAGCGCGGCTCATGACGATCTCCCGGATCAGCGCCTTCACCGACCAGCCATGCTCGACAAATCGCACCGCCAGGTGATCCAGCAACTCAGGATGCGACGGCTTTTCACCCGTGATGCCGAAGTCATCCACCGTGCGCACGATGCCCCGGCCAAAAAGATGCGCCCAGACGCGGTTCGCCATCACCCGCGCGGTCAGCGGATGCGTCGGCGTGACGATCCATTGCGCCA
>CAZNKC010000289.1:0-5848 GCA_964573315.1 uncultured Verrucomicrobiaceae bacterium
ACACAGGTGAATGCAATCCTTATCTCGGTCAAGTGCATTTTGTCTAAAGTCGCACCCTGACCCCGTTCCCCCGGATGCAAGCCGCCCGCGCCCTTGGGGATGTCAAAGGCGACCGTGTACCGGGCCGAGCCGTCCGGGCCGGTCTTAAACTCGCCGGGAACGCCCGCCACGGGCGCGTTTTCGATGGTCTCTGGATTGCGGGGGATGTCGATGGCGGTGGCGCGGTCGCTCAACCGCGGATCGTTGGTGTGGTGAAAGCCGGAGTTTTGCAGCGGGTTGAAGCTGGTGAAGGGGGAGCCGTAACCGAAGGCGTTCAGCTTGTCCGCCATGGCGGCATAATCATCGATCCCGCCGTCACCGCCGGGACCGGAAAGCCCGCCCGAGTCAGGGATCGGCAGGTTGAACACGTTTTTCGCCTGGCCAAGGTTGGCGGCGGCGAAGTCCACGTCGTCGCCCGTGGCGGCGGTCCAAGGGTAATTTTCGGCCAGCCCCTCCTCGATGAGACGGTCGTAAAACGGTTTCGCTACCGCTTTCAACTGCCCCAGATTGGCCGCGGCAAAATCCATGGCGGCGCTGTTGCCGCCTCCCTCCGGCGGCTGATGCAGCGGCAACCAGTGGTTGACCATCGCTGTCACCTCGCCTCCCGCTCCGCCGCGGTCCGCCAAAACGGCGTCCAGTTCCGTCTTGGCCGCCAGCGCCAGCGCCTTCAACTGCCCGATCGTCAGCACCGAAAAGTCCGACGGCGTGTTGACCATGTTGCGCACGCCGCGCACCACCCACCACTGCGGGTCGGCGGCCAGCATGGTGCCGATGCAGATGCCGGTAATCAGGCTGGCCAGCAGCGGACGCCGGAGGAACGACATCAAGGGCGATGCCTGAACCTGGGAAACGCGCTGGGAACTCATATCGGCGGGAAAATGGAACGAAGTGAATACCGGTTGATTGAAGACGCCAGGGAGCCTTCGTCACGGCCTCGGGCCGTTTTGAAACTCACCCATCCCGATGTCTCCCTGGGGATTGATCAACAGCACGCCTTTGACGGCGACACTGCCGCCGAACGATGCATGATCCGCCACAATGCGCGTCGTCATCACGGCGGTGGCTGCGCCATCCGCCGTCGGCTGCGCCCGTTGAATCTCCAGGGCGTCATGCGCCAGCTTGGTCTCCATCCGCACGAATGGCGCGGCGAGCCTTTCGTCATCCTGCGCGGCATCCCCCTGCTCGGCCCAGACATTGACGCCACCCTTGGTGATTTTGGCGCCCAGAGCCTGAGCGGGATCGTCTCCTTCCTGTTCCAGCATTTCCGACCAAACGGCGGTTTGGTGATTGATCAACGCCTTGCGGAAGATGTTGCCACCCAGCGGCGAAGGAAACTGCAAGCCGCCCTTGGAGAGCTTCATCAGCCAGCGATGATCGGCGGAGGGAGACGCGCTCGGATTCTGCCAAAGCCAAACGGTGTCGGAGCGCATCCCCGTGAAACGCACCACGGGTTTTTCATATACGGTGGTTTCAATCATGCCCGGCTCGATCCAAGTGGACACTTCCTCCTCCCAAGGCTCGATCCACTCGGTGATTTGCGTCCATTCCGAGGCGACGATGCCCCAGAAAATATCCTCGACCCAGTACCCCTCGGTTTCGACCCATTCCGAATACTGCTCATAGTACCCATCGGCGATCATATTGCCATCCTCATCATACTCCGGATCAATCCAGACATCATGCCACACCTCCTGCATGTTGCCCCCCTCCTGCCAGTAGCTCCGGTCCACCCAGTCCCAAGTGTCCACAAATTCCCAGCGGGTATCCAAATAGCCCTCGTGGTAAATGGTTTCGTACTCATAGTAAGGCGTCCCTTCCTCCCATGAGACATGGCTCGCCTGCACCACGTCCACCTTGAACCCCGCCTGGGCAGTGTCTTCCGCAAGAACCCCGAACAAGGCGGGGCCTTTAAGATGAGCCTCCTGCGCGACGGTCAGTGATTGGATGGCTGTGACTTGAGCGAACGCGCCGCCTGTCATCGACGGCAGAATTACCATTAGAAAAATCCATTGTTTCATGGTTAATCGGAGTGTTGATTTATTTTTCTGATTTTCGAGGTATTTTTCGGATTTCAGCACAAACCACCTAATTTTCGCAACCTATTTCTTAATCGGAATAAATTTTTCCCCAAAAAACAAGGCAGGGGAATCGCTCAAGTTCTGACGTGTTAGCACCTATTTTTGCAAGCCGGACGAGGTGTCAGCCCGCATCGGACGATGCTTCCATATCCTCAAACAGCGGGATCATCCGGAAAATTGGCGCAGGATTTCGATTCATGCCGGGCCAGAATCAGGATGCGGTAGAATTGCATTCATTGGGTGTCTCCCAAAAAAGATCGTGCCTGCCGCGCCATTCTCCTTTCCTTCCGGCGCATTTGCGGGTTGAATCCGCGTCTTCCGTCTCCCCCCAAACGCCGCATGACCGTCGCCGCCGCCACTCTGCTCATCGCCAAAGCCCATTGGCGCATGTTCCGGCATCGCGCGCGGCAGAGCCTGAGCGAGAACCGGCTGCTGACGCTGACGGTCAGTTCGTTCCTGGCGGTCTATGGCGTGGCGGCTTACGTCCTGGTGAGCAAAGGGCTGGACTTCGTGCAGGCGCTGCCTCTGCTCGGCCCGCTGCTGACCGAGCGGCTGATTTACCTGCTGTTCTTCTTCTTCCTGGTCATGCTGGTGCTCTCGAACGCCACCATCACCGGCATGAGCCTGTTCCGGCGACGGGACACGGAGTGGCAGGTCTCCCTGCCCATCCCGCCGCGCAGCTTGGTATTGTGGAAGACCATCGAGGGCATGTTTTTGGCGAGCTGGGGTCTGCTGGTGCTCAGCGCGCCCATCCTGCTGGCGCTGGGCCGGTTGTTTCAGGCGGGGCCGCTGTTTTATCTCACCGGAGCGGCGGGATTGTTCTGCCTCGTCACGCTGGCGGCCAATATCTCCACCTGGATGCTGCTGGCGCTGGTGCGCTGGGCGCGGCCCTGGTGGTGGAAACCCGCCGCGGCGGGCATCGCCGCGCTCATCGGACTGGCGCTTTACCGCTTCTGGAGCAGCGATCCCGAGCAGGCCACGGCGGGGGACATGGTGGCCAACCTCAACGAGGTGCTCAAGCACACCGAGATCTGCATGCACCCGTTGCTGCCCAGCGTGTGGGTGACGGAAGCGCTCATCGCCGCGGGCCGCGGCTTGGCGGAGCGCACGCTTTTTTACAACCTCGTCCTGTTCGCCTACGCCCTGGCTTCCTTCATCGTCACGGCGCTGGCCGCCAGCGCGCTTTTCCCCGCCGCTTGGCAGCGGGTCATGACGCACTCCGCTGTCGAATCCGCGCGCGGGCGGGAGGCCGCTTGGTACGTGAGCGGCGCGCGGGAACCGGCTGCGGCCGGCTTCTGGCGGCGGGTCTTCGCGCTGGACCGGCCCGCGGCGGCGCTCATGCTCAAGGACATCCGCGCCTTCCTGCGGGAGCCGGTGCAGTGGGGGCAGTGCGCGATGGTCTTCGGCCTGCTGTTCTTTTACGCCTCCAACCTCCGCCGCCTCGGCTACGACCTGCAAAGCCCGTTCTGGATCAATCTCATCAGCTACCTCAACCTCGTGGTCTGCGCCCTCGCCCTCTCCACGCTCACCACGCGCTTCATCTTTCCGCAGTTCAGCCAGGAGGGGCAGCGCATGTGGATTCTCGGCCTGTCGCCGGTGCCGCTGCACCGGCTGCTATCGCTGAAACTGCGGCTGAGCGCCAGCGTCATCGCCCTGCTCACCACCGCTCTCGTCGTCATCTCCAGTTCCAGCCTCAGCCTGCCGCCGCAGCGCACGCTGTTCTTCGCCGCCGCCATCATCCTGCTCAGTTACGGCCTCACCGCGCTCGCCCTCGCCATCGGCGCGCTCATCCCCAATTTCCGCGAGCCGAACCCGGCGCGCATCGTCTCCGGCTTCGGCGGCACGCTCTGCCTGATCGCCTCCTTTCTCTACATCCTGCTGAGTGTCGTGGTGCTGGTACTGCCCTCCTGGTGGCGGCTGCGCACCGGCTCCATGCCCCCGGCCAACATCGCCCCCAATCCCCTGCCCGACCTGCTCGCGCTCGGCGGCGTCTTCGGCCTCACCCTGCTTTTTGGGGCCATCCCCTTCTCCATCGCAAAAAAACAGACGAAAAAACTGGAATATTTAAAGTTGCTGTAATATATTGGTATTGGAAATAATTTCCACATACCTTTATGGCTCGCCGAACCACCACCGCTTTCATTCAGGACGCAGAAGACAACGTGCTGCGGTTTGAACCCGCCTCCGGTTTCATGGAGGACGATGACCCGGCCATTGACGATGTCGATCACAAAGTCAAAGAAGCCCAGGAGCGCCTCACCCTCCTGCGCCAGCAGCAAGAGGAAATCGAACGCGAGAAAAAACACCTCGAAGAGCTGCGCCAGAAGCAGGAGCGCTTCGCCACCGGCAAGCGTGACATCCTGGAAAAACTGGCCCGCGCCACCAGCGGTCTCGACCGCGAACTCTACGACGCGCAGAAACTCGTCGAGGAAATCTCCCTGAGCCGCGACAACTTTGCCCGCCATCTGGAAGTGCTGCGCAACTTGCAGCCGGAAAAATGGGCGCGCAGCCAAGTGGATCAAGAGTTGGGCAACGCGCTGGCGGCGATCGAAGACGCGGAGGACGACTACGCCAAGGGCGTGCGCCGCCTCGCCGCCTGCCGCCACAGCGAGGCCGCCGCACAGACCAGCCACCTCCTGGATGCCTCCTCCGACAACCCGCGCGCGCTGTCTTTTGCCGCCGCGGACGACGCCGCCACCTGGATGCGCCGCGGCTTGGCCTTCACCCTGCCGCTCATCGGCGCCCTGCTGCTCGGACTGATCCTGATCCGGCTCATGTTCTGATCCGCCGCTCTCTTTCCCGGACCGCGCTCGCACGGTCCGCCTCTCAAGCCCCGCACTCACTCCCGCCTCCCTCATCATGGCCAACAAACGCATCCGCTCCCGGCGTCCGCGCGCGAAGGACGACCTCCTCGCCGGCATGGACGCGCCCGCTCCGAAAAAGCAGCGCCGGCTGGCCCGCCAGTCCGACGACGTGAACCGCGAAATCCACCGGCTTGAGTGCCTCATCGCCGACGCGCCGCGCCTGCAAAAACAGCGCCAACTGCGCCGCCGCAACACGCTGCCGCCGCCGGATGAGTTCCGCTTTTTCAGCGACCGCGGCCCCGCCGCAGCAGCAACCCTGCCCCTGCACGCGCGCCGCCTCCAGCAAAAGCGCCGCATCCTCCTGCTTGCCCAACTGGCCCTCGTGCTGCTCGCCACCGCCGCCATCGCCGGCTGGACGCGGCAATGGTTGCAGTGGTGAAAAAGCACCACGCCTCTCCGAGGCGTGTGTTTCAAATCTCACGCCGCGGAAGGGGGGAGTTGCTTTATCCTACGGCTCCACCACCACCAACTCCCGCACCTTCCTGTCACGCACAATCGTCACCAACAAGGTTCGCAAGCGTACGCTAATGTTGGTTCTCACCACCACCTTCTGGCGCCCTATAATCGTTATTGCCACGCTTCCGTCACCACCCACCATTTGGCCCTGGCCCCGCGCTCCCGCTCCCATTTTTTCATCCACAGGATTCATCACCAGCCCCCTGATTGGGTCCGCCGGAGTGACGGCCGTGGTGTAAATGTCTCCCTTCCGCAGCACCAGTCGCGGCAACCGCTCCACCGCCCTCGCGGTGTCATCGCCCAAACTCGTCTGTCCCATCCACAGCGCTTGGTTTGCCCTTGCTGACGTTCCTGTCAATGCCCCCAACACCGCGTAGTGTCCGTTCATACGATCCACCTCCACCGCACTAA
>CAZNKC010000290.1:0-378 GCA_964573315.1 uncultured Verrucomicrobiaceae bacterium
GCGCTTTGAAGTAATCCGGCAGCGGCTGGCCGGCGTCGAGGCGCTCCTTGATCTTGGCGTGGGCGATGTCGCGCGCGACGATGATGGGGCCGTTGAGCAGCAGGCGGGTGGTGACGGGATAACGGCCCAGCTCGGCGCGGATTTCGTCCATCGGTTTGTTGAGGTCGATGCGCACGGCGCCGGTGTCGTTGCGGTGGCGCAGTTCTTCCGGGATGTACTGCAGCGGGTGGGTCTCCAGTTTCTCGATAAAGACGCCGTCGCGGGTGATCTTGCCTTTGGCTTGGCGGTCAGCGGAACAGGAGACGCCGATGCCGATGGGCAGGGAGGCGCCGTGGCGCGGCAGGCGGATGATACGCACGTCGAGCGCGAAGTACTTGC
>CAZNKC010000290.1:388-5840 GCA_964573315.1 uncultured Verrucomicrobiaceae bacterium
GTACTTGCCGCCGAACTGCGCGCCGATGCCGCAAGTGCGGGCGGCTTCGAGCATTTGCGCCTCCAGTTCGAGGTCGCGGAAGGCGCGGCCATGCTCGTTGCCGGTGGTGGGCAGGTGGTCGTAGTATTTGGTGGAGGCCAGTTTGACGTGTTTCATGGTGGCCTCGGCGGAGGTGCCGCCGATGACGAAGGTGAGGTGGTAGGGCGGGCAGGCGGCGGTGCCGAGGGTGAGCATTTTTTCGGTGAGAAAAGGCACGAGCGTCTTCGGGGTGAGCACGGCGCGGGTCTCCTGATAGAGGAAGGATTTGTTGGCCGAGCCGCCGCCTTTGGCGATGAACAGGAACTTGTAGGCGTCGCCATCGGTGGCGTAGAGGTCAAGCTGCGCGGGCAGGTTGGTGCCGGTGTTTTTTTCCGTGAACATGTCCAGCGGCGCGTTCTGGGAGTAACGGAGGTTGTTCTCGGTGTAGGCTTGATAGACGCCCTTGGAGAGCGCCGCTTCGTCGCCGCCACCGGTCCACACTTGCTGGCCTTTTTTGCCGAGGATGATGGCGGTGCCGGTGTCCTGGCAAAAGGGCAGCAGTCCGGCGGAAGCCACGTCGGCGTTTTTCAGAAGCGTGAGCGCCACCATGCGGTCGTTCTCGCTGGCCTCGGGGTCGGCGAGGATGGCGGCGACTTGCTTGAGGTGGGCGGGGCGGAGGAAGAAGTTGATGTCGTGAAAGGCTTGATTCGCCAGCAGCGTCAGGGCTTGCGGGTCCACGGTGAGCACGTCTTGGCCGTTGAAAGCGGCGAGAGAAACGTGCTCGCTCGTCAGCAAGCGGTACTCGGTGTCGTCGTCACCGAGTTCGAACAATTCTTGGTAATGAAAGGGGGGTGTGGCCATGGCTGGGAAGTTTGGAATGGGATGCGCTGGCGGGCAACGGGGAAAGATCGCTTGCCTTGAAATGCTTCGAGACTTAGGATCAAGCCATGCAGGTGCTTCTTCCCCTCAAGCAAATGTCGCGTGTTGAGAAATTGCGCGCGATGGAGGCGCTTTGGGAGGATCTTTCCCGGGAGGAGGATGTGTTTGAATCTCCCGCGTGGCACGAAGCGGCGCTGCGTGAGGCCGAGCGTGCCGTTGAAACCGGGACGGCGAAATTCAGCGATTGGGAGGAAGTGAAGAAGCGGCTCCGCCGCCAATCCGCAGAGCTTGCGTGAAAATTCGGATACTCAGTTTGGCGGAAGCCGATTTGCTGGACGGCTTCCAGTTCTACGAGAGGCAAGAGAGTGGTGTCGGGTCATATTTTCTCGATGCTCTTTACTCGGACATCGAATCGCTCCGGCTTTACGCTGGAAGCCATAGGCGCGTTTATGGGTATCATCGCCTGCTCTCAAAGCGGTTCCCTTTCGGCGTCTATTACGACGTGCGTGGAGATGATATCCTGGTATGGAGGGTGCTGGATTGCAGGCGAGATCCCCGATGGATCAGTCAGCAATTGAGAGAAAGTTGAGCCAAATCACCGCGCGGCTCCGGCTGGGTCAGGGGCGGGTTCTTTGAGTTCCGGCAGGCCGGGCGCAGGGGTGTCAGGCGCAGGCGCATCTGACGCGGGCGCGGGTTCTGGAGCAGCTTGGGGTTTCTCCTTGAACTGGGCATAGACGAGCACGCCTTTGAGGGCGTCGGCGGCGCGTTCGAGCTGGCGGTCGCCGAGGCTGGCGAGTTCCAGGGCGGCGGCGTCTCCGGTGCCGTGGGCGGAGCGCCATTTGCCGATGGCCAGTTCCTCCTTGGTGGTGAGGGTGGAGACGATGTCCGGTTCCACGCCGTGCTCGTGGATGGTGCGGTGGCCGGGGGTGTAGTACTTGGCGGTGGTCAGGCGCATGGCGGCGCCGGTGCTCAGGGGCAGGATGGTTTGCACGGAGCCTTTGCCGAAGCTGGTGGTGCCGACGACGATGGCGCGGTTGAGGTCTTGAAGCGCGGCGGCGATGATCTCGGCGGCGCTGGCGCTGCCGTGGTTGATGAGGATGGCCAGCGGGTAGCGGCGCGGGTTTTTGCCGGGGCGCTTCGGGGTGCGGTAGGGCGGGGGATTGTCGGCGGCGACGCGGCCTTCGGTGGTGACGACGACGGTGCCCTCCGGCAAAAACTCGCCGCAGACGCCGACGGCAGCGTCGAGCAGGCCGCCGGGGTTGTTGCGCAGGTCGAGCACGAGCGCGGTCATGCCCTGCTTCTCCAGGCCGTCGAGCGCCTGGGCGAGATCGCGCACGGTGGGCTGGGTGAACTGGGAGATGCGCGCGTAACCGATGCGGTGGCCGGCGGCGATCTTCGGCGGCAGCAGCATGGCGTCATGCACGGAGGTCTCGATGAGGGTCTCGCGGACCATTTTGAACTCGAGAAACTGCTGGGTGCCGGGCCGCCGCACGGTGAGGCGCAGGGGTTGGCCGGCCTCGCCTTTGAGAAGCTGCACGCCTTCGACGACGCCGACGGTGTCGGTGAGCACGTCGTCAACGCGCACGATCTGGTCGCCGGCGAGCACGCCGGCGCGGGCGGCGGGGCCGTCTTCGCGCACGCTGATGATGGTGAGGATGCCGCTGCGCAGGGCGACGGTGATGCCGACGCCTTCGGAGGTGTCGGTCTGCTCGCGTTGCAAGTCTTCAAAGAGGGAGCGGCCCATGAACTCGCAGTGCGGGTCGAGCTTGCGCAACATGCCCTCCAGCGCGCCTTCGACGAGGGTGGCGTAGGTGACTTTGTCCGATTCGACATAGTGCCTGCGGACGACCTCGATGGCACGGGTGAGGACTTCCATCTGCGCAAAGGGATCGTCGTCCTGCCGCGCCGCGTCCGGCTCCTGGGCGCGCGTATCCAGCCCGCCGGCGGCGAACAGCGCAGCGATGGAGAGGGCGCGTGGGATTTTCCACATGGCGGGAACATGCACGAAAAACGCCGCCAAGAACAGCGAAATTCGCGGGCGTGGAAAGTGGGGCAAGCTTCCCAGCTTGCCCGAATGAAGCGGGCGGCGAGCCAGCGGCTCGCGCCACGGAGAGCGCGGCGCCGCGGGCCGCGCCACCACGGTTTCGCGCAACCAAGATGGTTGCGCCACTTTTCTCAGGCGCAAGCGGCCAGCATAAAGTGGGGCAAGCTTCCCAGCTTGCCCGGCGAGCCGGCGGCTCGCCCCACATGGGCGCGACTTGAAAAGTTGCGCCGCCCGCCGGCGTGCGGCAGTCTGGGCGGGATGAAGAAAGGGGACATCGGACACGGACCAGCAGTGGCGCTGGTGGTGGCGAACATGGTGGGCACGGGAGTGTTCACTTCCCTGGGGTATCAACTGGCGGCGGTACCCTCGGCGTTTCCCATTCTGCTGCTGTGGGCGCTGGGCGGGGTGCTGTCGTTTTGCGGAGCGCTGTGCTACGCGGAACTGGTATGCATGATGCCGCGCTCGGGCGGGGAGTATCATCTGCTGCGGGAGGCTTATCATCCGCTGGCGGGTTTTTTGGCGGGCTGGGTGTCCTTGGTGGCGGGGTTCGCGGCGCCGATCGCGCTGGCGGCGATGGCTTTTGGCCGTTACTTGGCGGGGCTGGGCGTGCCGGTGGATGCGCAATGGCTGGCGGCGGCGGCAGTGGCGCTGGTGACGCTGGCGATGCTGGGCAGCACGGCAGGGGTGGGGCGGCTGCTGGGCTGGCTGACGCTGCTGAAGGTGACGCTGATCCTGGCCTTCATCGCCGGGGCGGTGCTGACACGCGGAGAGGGCGCGGCGGCGGTGACGACGCTGCTGCCGCGGGCGGGGGACGCGGATTTGATCTTGAGCGGCGGGTTCGCCACCTCTTTGGTCTATGTGATGTATGCCTACACCGGCTGGAACGGGGCGGCTTATGTGGCAGGAGAGCTGCGCGCGCCGCAACGCTCCGTGCCGCTGGCGCTGCTGGGCGGCACGGCGCTGGTGGCGCTGCTCTATCTGGGCCTGAACGCGGCCTTTCTCGCGCGCGCGCCGTGGGAAACGCTGCGCAGCGAGCCGGAGGTGGCGCTGGCGGCGGCACGGGCGATCTTCGGGGAGACAGGCGGGCGCTGGATGGGAGGGCTGATCGCGTTCGGGCTGCTGTCGATGCTGACAGGTCTGGCTTGGGCGGGCTCGCGGGTGCATCAAAGGCTGGGCCAGGATCTGGGACGGCTGGCGTTTCTGGCGCGGGAAAATCGCCAAGGCTCCCCGGCGGTGGCGGTGCTGGCGCAGGGGGCGCTGGCGTTGGTGTTGCTGTTCTCCGGGACGTTCGACGTGGTGCTCAATTATGTGGAGGCGCTGCTGCTGGTGTCCTCTCTGCTGGCGGTGCTGGCAGTGGTGTGGCTGCGCTGGCGGCGGCCGGACGCGGCGCGGCCGTTCAAGGTGCCGCTCTACCCGCTACCGCCGCTGCTGTTTGCGGCGGCGACGCTCTACATGCTGTGGTTTCTGGCGTGGCAGCGGCCGGGAGAATTGCTCTGGGGCGCGGCGACGCTGGCGCTGGGGGTGGTGATTTATGGGTTGGTGAGAGATAAGCCTAAAAACAGAGTTGAGAGTTGAGAGTTGAGAGGCTGGAAATGAGCGGCTTGCGCCGCCAAGGGGCCTCACCCTCCGGGTGAATGGAGTTTTCGGCGCAAGCCGCTGATTTTGAACTCTCAACAATCAACTCTCGACTCTCAACTTCCTTTTTCGGATAAGGGGTCAAGGCAAGTGCTTTGGCTCCGCGCCTCCTCCGCCCGCGGAAGAATGGGCGGGAATTCAATCCCGCCCTCCGATGTGTCTATCAGCGCCGGTGGATCACCGCTTTGAACGCGGCGCCGGCGCCAGCGGGGTGCAGGAGTTGGTGGTCTGCCGCGGTCTTGGGTTGGGCGTCTTGATGGCGGATGAAAGCGGCTTGGGTGTCGAAGAAGATTTCTTTCAGTCCCAGTTCTCCTGTCCAGGCGCGGTAGTCGGTGAAGTTGATGTCGGCGGTGAGATCCTGGCGGCCGATGTTTTGATACACTGCCGGACCTTCCAACCGCTGCTGCATGAAGTAGGCGCGCACGGTGCCGCGCGGGCGGCGGTGATAAACGGCGGGGAAGACATCGCCGTAGTCGATGGTGAGCATTTGGCCCGCCTGCCAATGCGGTGTCCAAGCCGCGAGCCAGTCGCGCACGGCGGAGTGGACCTCGACGCGCTGGCGCGGTGCGGGCGGGGGATGGGCGGTGGTCCAGGCTTGCAGGGCGGAGGACCAGGGCAGCGGCTCCATTTCACGCAGTTCCTCCCGCGTCTCGTTCGGGTGCAGGCTGACCCACACCTCCCGCCAGCCCGCGTCCGTCCATTCCAGCAGGCGGCAGGGGAAGGCGTCGAGCAGTTCGTTATGATAGATCAAAGCCGCGCCGTCCGCCGCGGCGAGCGCTTCCTCGATCCGCGGCCACCAGCGTGGCTTGAGGCCACGCAAGGTCTGCTCCTGAATCTCGCGCAACACGGGCGAGGTCTCGACCAGATGCCAGCGCA
>CAZNKC010000291.1:0-5813 GCA_964573315.1 uncultured Verrucomicrobiaceae bacterium
ACCGTGTGCGGCTGCCGCCGCAATGCGTTCGGCGGGACGCCGAACGCAGCACGCGGGACGCGTGCGCTCCATGCGTAAGCCCTGCCTCACCCGCGCGGCAAGGGCTTCTGGGTGATCTCGACCGTGGAGCCGATGCCGACGCCTTCGAAGAGATGGATGACGTCGTTCATGCCCATGCGGATGCAACCGTAGCTGGCGGGCTTGCCGAGGTTTTTCTCCTCCGGGGTGCCGTGGATGTAAATGAACCGTTTGTAGGCGTTGCTGTTCTGCTTCTCCAGCCCCTTCAACCACATGATGCGCGAGACGATGGGATCACGTCCCGGCGCGTTGGGCGGCAGCACCTCGCCGTTCCATTGGCGGCTTTTCAGCACCGCGCCTTTCGGCAGGCCGTGACCGATCTTTGCCACGACTTCATGCTTGCCGAGCGGCGTGCGGTTGCTGCCCGGGTCGTCGCCGAGGCCGAACTTCGAGGTTGAGATTTTGTAGGTTTTGATCCGCTTGCCGGATTCGTCATAGACGGCCATTTTTTGATCGCGGACGCTGACCACCACGTCCGCTTTCTTGGGAGTGGATTTGCAGGAAACCAGAAACAACAAGCCGCCCGCCAAAAGCAGGTTCTGAAAAAGACCGCCCAAACCGCGAAGACGAGAACGCTGGGAACGGCTACCGGGAGAGAAATCTTGAATCATGTGCATGAACAAAATTTAACAAATCCTGACTGTAAATGCAAGAAAATTATTGTTTTTATGGTGAATGTTGAGGGTGAATGAAGCACCAGATGTGCCATCTATGTACTCGAAAAAGGGGCGTGTTGTTTCATTCATCAGTCACAATTGCGGGGGAAAGCAGGTGGGGCGAGCCGCTGGCTCGCCGGATTTGCCGGTCATGTTGAGCGACCACCAAGCCGCGCCTTGGCGGTGACCCATTTGCCTGTGCGCAGGCGGCGCTCGATGACCAGCCCCGCCTGTTCCGCGGCGCGCAGGCAGTCGTCCGCCTGGGTGTGCAGGATGCCGGACAAAAAAACCACTCCGCCCGGTTTCATCACCTTCACAATCGTCGGGAAAGCGTTCTCCAGGATGTCCGCGAACAGATTGGCCGTCACCACTTCCCAGCGCTGGGCGCGGCGCGGTTTCCAGGACAGCACGTCCACCTCGTCAAACACCACCTCCGGCACGCCGTTCCGCGCGGCGTTTTCCCGCGCCACCTTGACGGCCTTGGGGTCGAAGTCGCATCCCCAGGCGTCCGCCGCGCCCAGCTTGCGCGCGGCGATGGCGAGGATGCCGCTGCCGCAGCCGAGGTCGCCCAGGCTCCAGGAGCGTCCGTTTGCGTTGAAGTTTCTCGCCTCATCCACCAGCAACCGCAACACGGTGGCCGTGGTGGCGTGGTGGCCGGTGCCGAAAGCCATGTCCGGCGGCGTCGCGATCACCTGCCTGCCCGGATGCGCCCGCCGCGCCGCTGCCACCTCCGCCGGAGTACGCGCGGCGCAAATCACGAGTTCGTCGCGTATCTTCACCGGAGGCGGCGGTTCCTGAACTAGCGCGGCCCAGTTTTGCGAGCGGGTCTGGCGGATGCTGCCGCCGAACTGTTCCTGCACCTGCCGCGCGGCTTTGGCCGTCTGGCAATAAAGCTCGATGCGCGCGCGTTTGTGGCCCGGGATCAAGGTAATCACCAACGCCCCGGACTCGCCGCCCGCGAAGCGCTCCTCCCAGGCATCCAGCCATTTTTCGGCGGTCAATTTCGACCAGACATAAATCATGCGCCGGAGTCTGGCGGAGTGTTCCGTTTTTTCCAGCGGAAGTTTGGGGTGCCGGCGAGTCGCCGATTTGATTCGACACTTCCTTGTCCATCCGCAGGCGCAAGCGGCACTGGCGCGCGGGCCTCCGAGCCCGCAGCGCGTGGCTTGCTCTTGATGGTGCAACTGGCGGAAACGGTCCGATGCAGTGAAGCGGGAGGGTAATTTGAACCCTTGCTTGGCGGCGGTGTGCTGCGGACTCGGAGGTCCGCGCTCCGGAAACCAGGGAGCAATCGCCATAATTCACTACATTTGTAGTTGACCAATCGCTACAAATGTAGTGAAATAAGCACGTAATTCCAAAAAAATCATGCCCGCCGCCACCAACATCACCGAATCTGAATGGATCATCATGGAAGCCCTGTGGGCATCCGCGCCGCAAACCGCCTCTGAGGTCGCCAAGGCTCTCCGCGCCTCCACCCACTGGGCTGAAAACACGGTTCGCACCTTGCTCACTCGCCTCGTGGAGAAGGGAGCCCTCAAAACCGGGGAAAACGCCGGCGGTGTCCGCACCTACCAGCCGGCGGTGAAGCGCGAGACCTGCGTCCGCGCCGAAAGCCAGTCGTTTCTCGACCGCGTCTTTGGCGGCGCCGCCAAGCCCCTGCTGATGCACTTCGCGCAAAACGCCAAACTCACCCCCGACGAGGTCAAGGAGCTGAAAAAGCTGCTCGACCGGCAACTGAACGACCAGCCAGACCCATGATGAACACGCTCGCCTCCCTTTTCGATTGGATCCTCACCGCCAGCTTCCGCGCATCGGCGCTCACGCTTATTGTGCTCGCCGCGCAGTTCGCTCTGCGCCGCCGGATCGGCGCGCGGGCTTGTTACGCGTTGTGGCTGCCGATGCTCGTCGTGCTGCTGACGCCCGTGCTGCCGCAAAGCCGGTGGAGCATCGGCAGTTTCTTCGCCGCCGAGCAGCAGGAAGTCTCCATCCTGCCTCCGGCGATTGATGTCCCGGTTCAGGTCCAGGCCGCGGCGCCGGTCGCTCTCCCCGCCGCTGACCCATTCGTGCCGGTCACGACGCCGCTGAATTGGCGGGAAATCGGCTTGTGGACGTGGCTCGGTGTTTCCGCAGGCCTCCTGCTCGTTTCAGGCGTTTCCCATGCCTGCGCCCTGCGCCGCTTCCGGCTCACCCGGACGGCGCTGAGTGAAAAAGGGAGCGAGCAAATCGCGCAAATGGCGCGCGAGGTGGGATTGCGGCGTGCGCCGCGCGTGTGGCACAGCACTGCGGTGGCGAGTCCGGCGGTCACCGGCTTGTGGCGGCCTGTTTTGCTGTTGCCGTCGCAGTTTGAGCGGGACTTCACCACGGCGGAGGCCAGGCTGATCCTTCAGCACGAACTCATGCACTTGAAACGCCACGACCTGCAACTCAACGCCCTGCTCTGCGCGCTCCTGGCGCTGCACTGGTTCAATCCGCTGCTCTGGCTGGCCTTTCTCAAGGCGCGCGTGGACTGCGAGGCGGCCTGCGACGCCCAAGTGCTTGAAAACGCTCCGCGCGAGCGCCGCATCGAATACGGCCACGCCTTGCTCAAGGCGGAAACAGTTTTCTCGCCGGCCCGGCTCAGCCTGGGCTTTCTTGGCATTTTCCAACGCGGCGCGGCGCTCCGTGCCCGCATTCAGTACATCGCCATCAACCGCCCCACCCACCCCGTCATGAAACTCATCACCTCCACCTGCATCGTTCTCCTCACCTTCTTCGGCATCACACGCGCCGAGGATTCCTCTGTTGCTATCGGCCCGTACTCCTTTCGCGTGGGGGATAGCATCCGCATCACGCAGGTGCAGCGCGAAGGCCAGGCTGTGACTGTCAAAGCCGATTACACTCTTGCCAGCGCTGATAAGGCCAGGATTTATCTCTGCCCAGACCACACCCCCAATCGAGAAGGTGTTCTTGTTCCAACCGGTCCTGAGCACAGTTATCAAATCATCTCCAAAGGTAAAGGCAGCATCACGCTGCATCATCCCAGCTTGACCAATAATCCTTATCATCCTCTGTTGAATGCCGCTTTCTACGATGCACAAAGCGCTAATGCTTTCGGTTCGATTGTGTTCGGCGCGCCTGCTGAGGTGGCGGAAGCAGTGGGGAGATTCAGGGTCGGTGATTTATTGGGGGCTAACATTCCTCTGATGAGGAAACTTGAACAAATCATCTTGCCTGAAGTGACTTTCAACGGGGTCTCTCTTGAACAGGCGATTGAATTTCTCCGCGCCAAAAGCCGCGAATTTGACACTACGGTGACTTCAAATGATCCGTGGGAGAAAGGGGTCAATATCATGATGGACGTTGATTCTCCAAAACCCAGAATCAACATGAATCTTCGGCAAGTGCCGCTGGGCGAGGCACTGCGTTTGGTGACAGAGATGGTTGGCTCCAGCTATATCATCCAACAACAGTATCAGGCTGTTTTTGTGACAGACCATCCGAAGGAACTGGCTGAGGAACTGGTTGCAAGACTGGTGAATCCTCCGCCAAGACCCCTGGCGGGCATTCCTGCTTCAGCGAAACCCCTGGAAGCGGCGAAATCAATCATCCTGCCCAAATTGGAATTGAATGGAGCGACAACTGAAGAGGCAGCGGAGCTCTTGAGCACCAGCTCACGCGAGGCGGATCCGGCGAAGAAGGGCGTCAAAATCCAAGTGAAACCTGGTGCTGCCGGAAGCGTGACGCTTTCGCTCCAGAAAATCCCAGTCATCGAAGCGCTGAGCTACGTTGCGGAATTGGCCGGCTGCAAGGTGACGCTGGAAGGAGATGTCTTTGTGATTGAACCTGCTGTCGCTGTTAATTTCCCCAACACGTCGCTTCGGAACATCCTCCGTTTTTACGGTGAACTAACCGGCAAAAAAACGATCCTTGATGCCGCCCTCCAAGGAGAGACTATCAAGATCATAGCCCCGAAGCCGTTGGCCAAGCAATACGCTATTACGTACATTCAAGCCAGCCTTCTGCTGCACGGCTACGTCATCATTCCCGTGGATGACAACACAGTGAAAGTGCAACTCACCCGCAAGTGAAAGCGTGAAACTCAAGGCGCGCATTGCTGACAGCAGGCCGGCACTCCATGCCCACCGTCTCGCCATGCAGCGGAGCCGGAGAACAACTTGAGACGTTGCTTGCCGGCGGCACGCAGCGGACCCGGAGGTCCGCGCGCCGGAAATAACCGCCCTCCGTGATGAAGCTTGCCTTCACTTGGCTGCTCGTGGGCGCAAGCGGTGCCGGCGCGCGGGCCTCCGAGCCCGCAGCGGGTGGATTGCTCTTGCGGGTACTACTGGCGAGAAGGTCAGATGCAGTGAGGTGGGAGGGTGGTTTGGAACACTGCTTGGCGGCGGCGCGCTGCGGGCTCGGAGGCCCGTGCGCCGGAAACAAAACACCCCGGAGGCTTGCGGCCTCCGGGGTGTGGGTGGGCGTTGGTGATCAGGCTAAAGCCTGGACACCAGCGGATGATTACATCATGCCGCCGTGGTCGTGGCTGTGACCGGCGTCAGCAGCTTCTTCCTTGGGGATGTCGGCGATGAGGCACTCGGTGGTCAGCAACAGGCCGCTGATGGAGGCGGCGTTTTGCAGGGCGCTGCGGGTCACCTTGGTGGGATCCACGACGCCGGACTTCACGAGGTCTTCGTACTTGCCAGTGGCGACGTTGTAACCGTTGTTGCCTTTGCCTTTCTGGACTTCGGCCACGATCAGCGCGCCTTCGACACCGGCGTTGGCGGCCAGTTGACGAAGCGGTGACTGGATGGCGCGGGCCACGATCTCGGCGCCGGTCTTTTCGTCGCCGACCAGTTTGAGGTCGCCGACCAGCGCGTGCGCGCGGATGAGGGCCACACCGCCGCCAGGGACGATGCCTTCCTCGACGGCGGCACGGGTGGCGTGCAGGGCGTCTTCCACGCGGGCTTTCTTCTCTTTCATCTCGGTCTCGGTGGCGGCGCCGACGTTGATGACGGCCACACCGCCGGCCAGCTTGGCGAGGCGCTCTTGCAGCTTCTCGCGGTCGTAGTCGGAGGTGGTTTCCTCGATCTGGCGTTT
>CAZNKC010000292.1:0-963 GCA_964573315.1 uncultured Verrucomicrobiaceae bacterium
AAAAATTTCAAAGCAATGACTGAAAGCAAGCTCCCGCAGATTCAAGGAGGCCCACTGATGAGGATTCTGAAAATATCTGTGGGCCTCCTTGAATCTGCGGGAGATCATTTCCGGAGAAAAATCTTTTTACCCTCAATCTTTCCACCCTTCCATTGATGCGAACCGTACCGCTTGCATTGCCGCTTTTGCTCGGGCTTGTTGCCGCTCCCATGCTGCCGGCCGCCGAGCTTCCTGACATCCGTTCGATCGCGCCCGATCTCGAAGTACCCGCCGTGGCGGACACGGCTCCGGCGGCGGGGTTGCGCGTGCGCGCCGCCGCGCCCGGCTGGGAGGAAACGGAGGTGCGACACGCTTTGTATCTGCCGCCGGACTGGACGCCGGACGCGCGGCTGCCGGTGCTGGTGGAGCTGCCCGGCAACGGCGGTTACCGCAATGCCTTCGGCGACACCTGCGACGGTACGGCGGAGGGCTGCCAACTCGGTTACGGCATCAGCGGCGGGCGCGGCTTCATCTGGGTCAGCGTGCCGTTCGTGGAAGTGACCGCCGAAGGCGTCAAACGCGGCGCCAAGACATGGTGGGGCGATGTCGAGGAAAGCAAACGCCATCTGGCGGCGACGGTGCGCGACGTCTGCTCCCGCTTCGGCGGCGATGCGGATCGCGTCATCCTGTGCGGCTTTTCCCGCGGCAGCATCGGCTGCAACTTCATCGGCCTGCACGACGACGGGATCGCCGGTCTGTGGCGCGCCTTCATCTGCCACAGCCACTATGACGGCGTCAAAGTCTCCTGGCCTTACCCGGGCGCCGACCGCGCTTCCGCTTTGGAGCGCCTGCGGCGGCTGGATGGCCGGCCGCAGTGGATCAGCCACGAACGCAGTGTGGATGACATCCGCGCCTATCTCGACGACACCGGCGTGACCGGCCGGTGGACCGTCGTGCCGCTGCCGTTCCGCAATCACACCGACA
>CAZNKC010000292.1:973-5651 GCA_964573315.1 uncultured Verrucomicrobiaceae bacterium
GCTGCGGGCTTGGCTGGCGGAGGTGTTGAACCTAAAAACGGAAATGAAAACCACGGAGGGCACAGAGGAACACAGAGAAAGTGAGAAACACTGATGTTTGGCGGCGGACATCAAGGGATGCGCTCACCCAGAAAGTGAAAGGGCCAAGTTCCGCTATTCATTGATTATCTGTGCCATCCGTGTGATCCGTGGTTCTTCTTTTTCCTTTTCAGGGTGAAATAACAAGGCTCGGAAGTTCTTGCCAGAATCAGCCGCGTCTCCTAGTCTGACGCCCGCATGAGCGACCAACCTCCCGAATCCAACGCCGCCGCACCCGCTCCCGACTGGGAAAAGCTGGAGGCCGAACCCGAATTTCGAGCTCTGCTCAGCCGCAAGGCGAAGTTCATCATCAGCTCCACGATCTTTTTTGTGGTCTATTACTTCGCGCTGCTGGTGCTGGTGGGCTGGTTCCCCGATCTGATGAAAAAGGAGGTGCTGGGCCGGATCAACCTCGCCTACCTCTTCGCGCTCTCGCAGTTCTTCATGGCCTGGGGCTTGGCGTGGCTTTACACCCGCAAGGCCGGGGAATGGGACAAGGCGGCGGCGGACATCATTTCCAATCACTAACCCAGGGGGCCGGTTTTCATGACAATCGCAGTTTGGATGTTTCTGACTTTCGTGGTGGGCACGCTTGGCATCACCGTTTGGGCCGCCAAAAAGAACACGGGCGCGAGCGCCTACTTCGCCGCTGGGCGCAGCATCACCGGCTGGCAAAACGGCCTGGCAGTGGCGGGTGACTACATGAGCGCGGCCAGCTTCCTGGGCATCACCGGGATGATCGCGTTTTTCGGTTACGACGGCTTCATGTACTCGGTGGGCTGGCTGGTGGCTTATCTGACGGTGCTCATCGTGGTGGCCGAGCCGCTGCGCAACGCGGGCAAATACACCATGGCCGACCTGCTGGCCTACCGGCTCTCCCCGCGTCCGGTGCGGGCGATGGCCAGCCTGAGCACGATCACCGTGTCCACCTTCTACATGGTGGCGCAGATGATCGGCGCGGGCACGCTGGTGAAGCTGCTGCTCAAAGACCTGCCGTGGATCAGCACCGAGGCGGCGATCATTGGCGTGGGCGTACTCATGGTGGTGTATGTGGTGTTCGGCGGGATGCTGGCGACGACCTGGGTGCAGATCATCAAGGCCATCCTGCTGATGAGCGGCACCATCTTCCTGAGCATCCTGGTGATGAAGCATTTCGACTTCAGCTTCGGCGCGTTTTTTGAAGCCATCGCCAACCTCACTTACAAGGACGCGTCCGGCGCGGAGGTGACCCGGAATTTCCTGGAGCCGGGCATGAAATTCGGCGCGGCGGTGACGGGCGGCTGGGGGCCGCTGGATCAAATCTCGCTCGGTCTCGCGCTGGTCTTCGGCACCGCCGGGCTGCCGCACATCCTGGTGCGGTTTTACACCGTGCCGGACGCCAAAACGGCGCGCGTGTCCGTGGTCTGGGCCATGATCATCATCGGCGCCTTCTACATCCTGACCACCTTCCTCGGTTTCGGCGCCGCCACGATCCTGAAACCGGACGGCATCGTGACGGACAACATGGCCGCGCCGCAACTGGCGGAGGCGCTGGGCGGCCCGGTGTTTTTCGCCTTCATCAGCGCGGTGGCCTTTGCGACCATCCTGGCCGTGGTGGCCGGCCTGACCATCAGCGCCAGCGCCAGCTTCGCCCACGATTTTTACACCAACGTCCTGCACCACGGCAAGGAGCACCGTCCCGGCGAAGAGGTGCGCGTGGCGCGCATCACCGCCTTCGTGGTGGGCGCGGTGTCGATCATTCTCGCCATCAAGCTGCAAAGCATCAACGTCGCCTTCCTCGTCGGTCTCGCCTTTGCCGTGGCCGCCAGCGCCAACCTGCCGGTGATCGTGCTGAGCATCTTCTGGAAAAAATTCAGCACCACCGGCGCCGTGCTCGGCCTCGCCGTGGGCTTGTTGTCCAGCATCATCCTCATCATGCTCAGCCCCAGCATCATGGGCATCGACGGACCGGAAGTAGCGGAGTCGAAGCGCCGGCTGATCCAGATGAACGCCCTCTTCCCGTTGACGAACCCCGGCATCATCAGCATCCCGCTCGGCTTCCTCGCCGCCATCCTCGGCTCCCTGTGGAAACGCGAGCCGGAAGCGGAGGCCAAGTTCGCCGAACTCACCGTACGCGCCCACACCGGGCTCGGCGCGGAGCAGGGCGGCGGGCATTGACCGGCGGCGCGGGAAACGCTGATTGCAGAAGCGGAACTTGAGAATGGCCGCCATCTGTGCATGTTTCCCGTCATGCTGACAACCGCACACAGTCATGAAGCGGAGATACTGCGCCGGGTGGTGGATCCGCAACGGGGCGGGTGGGAGCCTGCCGTTGCTCATGCGATTCTGGCCTTGGGGCTCCCGGAAGATGACCGGCAACGCGCGGCGGAGCTGGCGCAAAAAGCCGGAGGAACCGATCTGAGCCCGGAGGAAACGATTGAGCTGGAGGATTACCGGCAGGTGGGACGATTGCTCGAACTCATGAAGTCGCGGGCGCGGCTCTCGCTGAAAAGCCATGCCACGCCATGAGCCGTGTGAGGCTGAAATTATCCGCTTGGGTTCGTGAGCAGGGCCAGGGGCGTTGTGAATATTGCCGCTTTCCGGAAAGTGTTTCGGAACTGCCTTTTCAAATCGATCATGTGATCGCGCGAAAACATGGAGGAGTATCGGTCAAAGAGAACCTCGCCTTTGCCTGCTTTTACTGCAACAGCGCCAAGATAGTCCGTTTGTTTCATCCGCGCTGTGACGACTGGGATGCACATTTCCATTGGGAAGGCGCCCGGCTGTGCGCCCGGACTCCGGAAGGCCGCACCACCATTCAAGTGCTTGGAATCAACGAACCGGATGCAGTCGCGGTCAGGGAAGTGCTGCTTGAAGAAGGAGTGCGTTTTGATTGAGTCTGTATGCGGGCGGGAAACGCCTTGATCCGAAAACTTTTTGATCACGCGCCGCCAATGTCCTTTCCCCGCTCCCTGAAAGCGCTGGGGGTGGCGCCCAGGTGCTGGCGGAAGCTGGAGGTGAGATGGCTGTGGCTGGAAAAGCCGCACTCCAGCGCGATGGTGGTGATGTCCTTGCGGGTGCCTTCCAGCAGCAGCCGCGCCCGCCGCAGGCGCTGCCGGATGATGTACTGCATGGGCGTGGTCCCAAAGGCGGCGCGGAAGGCGATGAGCAATTGATGCGTGGTCATGCCCGCTTCGGCGGCCAGTTCGTCCAGGGTGAGGCGCTCGTCCAGGCGATCGTGGATCAACTCGCGCAACGCCCGCGTCCGCGCGCCGTTCAACACGGGACCGCGCTCCGGTCTTGCCGGTGGCGCCTTTTTCCCCGGCATCAGCGCGTGGCTGAGATGCAGGATGAGAGCCTGGCTGAGCGCCTGGGCCAGCATGGCGGAGAGATCGTCCGGCGCGCGCATCGCCTCGCACAGACGGAGCAGCGCGTGATGCAGGAACTCGTCCCGCACGGCGGCGAGCGGCGCGATGTCCCGGCGCTCCACCCTGTCTTCACGCAGGGTGTTTTCCGCAGCGGCATCCAGCAGGATCACCGCGTATTCGATCACCGTGCCACAGGCGTGGCTGGCGTAACGCCGCTCCGCCGGCACCGTCCAGATTTCTCCCGGCAGCGCCGGCCCGCTGCTGCCGCCGTGGCCTTCCAGTTCCGTTTCCAACCGGGTCATGCGGCCGCCGAGATGCGCCACGATGGCGTGGCGCGGCTCGCGGATGCGCCAGTCCGTGGGCCGGCGGATGTCGTCGCCGCGAAAGGTGACTTCCATGCCGGGCCACTGACGCCGCAGCTCGGCGACGACGCGGGGCGGGCCGCCATCGCCGATGCGGGTTTTTGCCGGAGGCTTCATCCTAAAAACAGAGTTGATAGTTGATGATTGAGAGTTGATAGACTGGAAATGAGCAACTTGTGCCGCCAGGGGGACTCACCCTCCGGGTGAATGGAACTTTCGGCGTATGCCGCTGATTTTGAACTATCAACACTCAACTCTCAACTCTCGACTCTCGACTCTCAACTTCCTTTTTCGGTTCATCGCGGTAAAATGCCCCCGGCTGGCCGCGCGGCAAGTTTGAAAACGCGCCGGGGAATCTGAAAGCGGGCCGCTCATCCTGCGGCTAACCTGCCCACGCATCGTCAGCCGCATCCGGCATGGCGGATTGATTCAACCCGCATCCACAAAATCAAATGAGCCAGCATTCACTGCAAGGAAAGGCCGTCCTCGTCGGCGGCGGAGCCAAGAACCTCGGCGGCCTCATCAGCCGCAGCTTCGCCTCCCGGGGCGCGCGCGTCGGCGTCCATTACAACAGCGACTCCACCCGGCCCGATGCCGAGCAAACCGTGGCGGACATCACCGCCGCCGGAGGCGAGGCCTTTGCCGTCCAGGGAGATTTCACGCGGCCCGCCGAAGTGGCCGCGGTGTTTGCCGCCGCCAAGGAAAAGCTGGGCGGCATTGACATCGCCATCAACACCGCGGGCAAGGTCTTGAAAAAGCCCATCGTCGAAGTCACCGAAGAGGAGTACGACTCCTTGGCCGCCATCAACTCCAAGGCGGCCTACTTTTTCATTCAAGAGGCCGGGCGGCATCTCAACGACGGCGGCAAGCTTTGCACCATCGTCACCTCGC
>CAZNKC010000293.1:0-5621 GCA_964573315.1 uncultured Verrucomicrobiaceae bacterium
CCGGAAAGAGCACGCGGGACCATGCCAAAGGCAGGCAGGCTGCGTGCGCTCCATGGAAACGCCTGAGCTACTTGAACCGCGCGCCAGCCGCGCTAAATTGTGCCATCATGCCTGCCCACACCGCTTCCGAATACGACGCAGTCATTGTCGGTTCGGGGCCGAACGGTTTGGCCGCCGCTGCTTTGCTTGCCCGCGAGGGCTGGCGTGTGCTGATTGTGGAGGCGGCGGACACACCCGGCGGCGGCGCACGCACGCAGGAACTGACGCTGCCCGGTTTTCTGCACGATGTCTGCTCCGCCGTGCATCCCACCGGAGCCGCTTCGCCCTGCTTTCAGGCGCTCGATTTGACCGCGGAAGGGCTGGAGTGGATTCACCCCGAGGTGCCGCTGGCGCATCCGCTCGACGATGGCCGCGCCGCCGTGCTGCATCGCTCCCTGGAGGAAACCGCCGCCGGTCTCGGCGCGGACAGCCGCCGCTACGAACGCTTTTTCGGACCGCTGGTGCGCCACGCCGCCGGGCTGTACCCGGACATCTTCGACCCGCTGCGCCTGCCGCGTCATCCCGTACAGATGGCTCGGTTCGGCCTGCGCGCCCTGCCGCCCGCCGGCCTCCTGGCGCGGCTCGCTTTCAAGACCCCGGAGGCGCGCGCCTTGTTCGCCGGCAACGCCGCCCACAGCGTGCTGCCGCTGGAAGCGATTATGACCTCCGCCATCGCCGTCATGCTGCAATTCAGCGCCCACGCCGTCGGCTGGCCGGTCGCCAAGGGCGGCTCCCAAAACATCACCGAAGCCCTGCTGCGCATTATCCGGCGGCACGGCGGCGAACTCGTCACCGGCTGGCGCGTGCGCGCTTTGGCCGAACTGCCGCCGAGCCGGGCCGTATTGTTTGACACCACGCCGCGTCTGCTGGCGGAGATCGCCGGCGACGCATTGCCGCCGTCCTACCGCGCGCGGCTGCTGCGCTTCCGTCACGGGCCGGGCATTTTCAAAATCGACTACGCTCTGTCCGCGCCCGTGCCCTGGTCGCATCCGGATTGCCGCCGCGCCGGCACCGTCCACGTCGGCGGCACACTGGATGAAATCCGCGCCTCCGAGCGTGACGCCTTCGAGGGCCGTCACGCGGAGAAACCCTTCATCCTCGCCGCCCAGCAATCGCTTTGCGATCCCTCGCGCGCGCCCGCCGGGCAGCACACGCTCTGGGCCTACTGCCATGTCCCCCACGGCAGCACGCTCGACATGCGCGAGCGCATCGAGCGCCAGATCGAGCGGTTCGCCCCCGGTTTCCGCGACACCATTCTCGCCGCCCGAGCCTCCAACACCGCCGAGGTCGAGGCGCACAATCCCAACTACCACGGCGGCGACATCGTTGGCGGCATGGCCGATTGGCGGCAGCTTTTGACCCGCCCCGTCGCCAGTTTCAACCCCTGGGCCACGCCCAACCCACGCCTTTTCCTCTGCTCCGCCTCCACCCCGCCCGCCGGCGGCGTGCATGGCATGTGCGGCGCCCACGCCGCGCGCGCCGTGCTGCGCCGCCACAAAAAATGAACGCCACGGGCCGCCGCCATCTCAAAGACTATCGACAAACGGACTTTTTGCCCCTATTTTGACCGCCATGATCCGCCACACTTGGTCAGCCACTCTGCTTTGGCTCCTGCTTTTCGCCTTTCAGACTCCGCCCGCCGCAGAGGCGCAGGTGATTGTCTATCGTCTGGAGTTCAAGCATCAGGACGGGTTCAACGTGGACTTTTACAACGGCGGCTACCTCGCCGCTCCGTTGCTCGGCGGCAGCGGCAACTTCCTGCTCACCGCCATCGAAAATGGCCGCCGCGTGCTCGACACCTCGCCCGGCGCCGGCGCTTACTTCCTGGCTCGCGACGGCGACAAACGCTACAACGTCATCTCCGCCAGCGTCGGCACCGGCGCCGAGGACACCAGTGGCGGCAGCTACGTCGCCTACGGTCCGGTGGATCGCACGCTCTCTTTCAACACGCCCACCTCCAAGTATAAAATCCGCATCGCCGGCAAGCTCACCGGCGAATCCATCGCCGCCGATGACGAGGGCGGCGAAGCCAAGTTCAACGGCTCCGTCGGCACCGCCAACTTTTCCGACCTCACTTTGTACCTCGACGAAGGGCTGACCAAGGAATACAACGAAAAAGGCTACAGCCTGGAGGAAGCCACCACCCGTCTCACCCGGCTGCTGCGCTGGCGCGGGTACTCCCCGCCCAAGACTGACGACGGCACTGGCGGCAATAACGGCAGCGGTACGGGAACCGGAACAGGCACCGGGACGGGGACAGGAGTCGAGACGGGCGGCTGAAGGGAGTGGGGACGCCGCGGCTATCTGGAATGCGGGGCTTGGCACCGCCGTTGGATTGGACGCGGGAAGAACGGGAGAGTATTTTCGCTTGCAACGCCCTTGGCCGCTCGAATCCAAAGCTGCGCCAAGCGCAGCACACCAAACACTCGCCAAAGGATTGACAAAGTGCAAAACCATGTGATTTTTCACAGATGCCTCGCATAGACATCCCCCGCAAGTCGATCTACCGCCTCTCCATCTACCAGCGTTGCCTGCAAAAATTGAAGGTCAACCGCGTGGATACCGTTTCATCCGAGGCGCTTGCCAAGGCTGCCGGAGTCAAGCCCACCCAGCTCCGCAAGGATCTCGCCTACTTCGGCCAGTTCGGCACCCGCGGCCTCGGTTACAACGTCGAGAGCCTCAGCGCCACCATCGGCGACGTGCTCGGCCACAACCGCCTCCAGCCCGTGGTCCTGGTCGGCGTCGGCAACCTCGGCTCCGCCTTGTTGCGTTATGGCGGCTTTCGCAAGGAGGGTTTTGAAATCACCGCCGCCTTCGATCTCTCGCCCAAGCCGGGGGATCGCGGCCTCGCCATCCCCATCCTGCCCATGACCGCCATGCCCGCCTATGTCCGGGAAAACCAAGTCAAAATGGCCATCCTCACCGTGCCCGCCTCCGGCGCCCAAGAGGTCGCCAACGCCGTCATCAAAGCCGGCGTCCAAGCCATCCTCAACTTCTCTCCCACCGTGCTCGACGTGCCCGATGACGTCGTCGTCAACAGCGTCGATCTCGCCGTCGAGCTGGAGAACTTGAGTTATTTCATCCGGTGATTTTTCCGGCGCGCGGACCTCCGGGTCCGCAGTACGCCGCTGCCCGAGCATGGCCCAAACCATCTTGCGCGTCACTGCCTCCCCGGCCGTCTTTGCGCCGTTGCCCGCCAAATATAAGATCACAAGCAAGAGCAGTTCACCCGCTGCGGGCTCGGAGGCCCGCGCGCCGGGCGCTGTATTAAGGACGACCCGTCCTCAATACCCGTTTCATCCGGCGGTAATGAGGGCGGGTCGCCCTCATTACTCCATCACAACCGCAAAATCCCGTCAAGCCGCTTGGCGATGTCCGTTAGCTTGGCCAAGTCGCCGCCCTTCACTTCGGCGGAAATCCAGCCGCCGTCGTAGCCGGTTTCATCCACCGCCTTGAACACCGCGGCGAAGTTGATCTCGCCGTCGCCAAGCTCCACGCCGAATCCGGCGCCCGGGCCTTCCTTCATGTGCTTGGTCGTGCTGTAGTCCTTGATGTCCAGTTTGAAGATGCGTTTGCCCAGCGCCCGCACCCAATGCTCCGGCCAGCCGTAGCGCGCCACGTTGCCGATGTCGAAAAACCAGCCGACATGCGGGCTGCCGACCTCATCGACGAACCGCACGGCATCCAGCGGGCTGAGGAAGATGTTGTTCCAGACGTTTTCCAGCGCGATTTTCACGCCTGTCTCCGCCGCCACGGGGATCAATTCCCGGCAGGATTTCAACAACGCCTCGTACACGTCGGCATAGCGGTTGTCCTCATTCACCACGCCCGGATACATCAGCACCGTGGTGCCGCCCAGTTCCTTCGTCTGCCGCAGCGACTCGGTGAACAATTGCACGCCTTCCTGCCGCGCCGTCTCGTCCAGCGCTCCGCATTGTCTCCCGCCTTGCGGACACACCGTCCCCGGAATCACCAACCCGCTGTCCGCCAGCGCCGCTTTCAAATCCTCCATCTGCTCCACCTTGAACGGTCCGTTCGGCTCCACGCCGTCGAAGCCCGCTTCCTTGGCGATGCGGAATTTCTCCACCGCCGTCTTGCCCTCCGCGATCATGCCGTACTTCAGCGCCATCTTGATCGCGCGCGGGCGCGGCGGGAAAGTCTGCGCCGCGCGCGCCGCCGCCAGTCCTCCGGCGGCCATGCCCGCGCCGGCAAGGGCGGTTTGTTGGAGAAAACGGCGGCGGCTGGAGAGGATGGAGTTTGTCATGGCAAAGTGATTGGTTTCGGAGACAATCCAAAACGTCCGCGCAGCCCGCGCCTTTGCAACTCATGCCGCAATCCATCCTCCGCATCCATCCCGCCGACGACGCCATCGTCGCCCTGCAAGACCTGCCCGCGGGCGCCGACCTCGCGCTTGGCGCGCAGCGGTGGACTTTGCGCGAGCGCATCCCGGCCAAACACAAATTCGCCGCGCGCGATTTTTCTCCCGGCGATCTCGTTACGATGTACGGCGTCACCGTTGGCCGCGCTACGCAGACCATCGTCGCCGGAGCTTGGCTGCACACCGGCAATTTGGTTCACCAATCCGCCGCCTTCACCGGCAAGAGTGCCGATTACACCTGGGCCGCGCCCGATGTCTCGGCTTGGAAAAACCGGACCTTCCAAGGCTTCCGCCGCTCGCACGGCCCGTCCGGCACGGCCAATCATTGGATCGTCATCCCGCTCGTGTTTTGCGAGAGCCGCAACCTCGCCGTCATGCGCGAGGCCATGCAGCGCGCGCTCGGTTATGCGCGCGCCAGCGCCTACGAACGCTTCAGCCAAGCCCTGGCCGAGACCGCCCGCCGCGGCGCTGGTGCCGGGGAACTCAGCGAGATCACTCTGGAAACCGAAGCTCCCGCCGCCGCTCCGCTGTTTCCGAATCTCAGCGGGTTGCAGTTCCTCGACCACGCCATGGGCTGCGGCGGCACGCGCCAGGACGCGCAGGCATTGTGCCGCTTGCTCGCTGGTTACATCGCTCACCCGAACGTCGCCGGCGCCACCGTGCTCAGCCTGGGTTGTCAAAACGCGCAGGTCTCCCTGCTGGAATCCGAACTGGCCGCGCTCGATCCCGCATTCGACAAACCGCTGCATGTCTTCGAGCAGCAAAAAAGCCGTTCGGAACGGCAGATGATCGCCGACGCCATCCGCGCCACCTTCCTCGGCATGGCCGCAGCCAACGCGCAGACCCGCGAACCCTGCCCGCTTTCCGACATCACCCTCGGCGTCGAGTGCGGCGGTTCCGATGGATTCTCCGGCATCTCCGCCAATCCCGCCATCGGCCACGCCGCCGATCTCCTCGCCGCGCTCGGCGGCGCGCCCGTGCTCTCGGAATTTCCCGAACTCTGCGGCGTCGAGCAAAGCCTCTGCGACCGCTGCGCCACCCCGGAACTTGCCGATCGCTTCGTCCAGCTCATGCGCGCCTACGAAGCCTCCGCCCGCGCCTGCGGCTCCGGCTTCGACGCCAACCCCAGCCCCGGCAACATCCGCGACGGTCTCATCACCGACGCCATCAAATCCGCCGGCGCGGCCAAAAAAGGCGGCAGCAG
>CAZNKC010000294.1:0-5531 GCA_964573315.1 uncultured Verrucomicrobiaceae bacterium
GCCTTCAGTTAACCATAATTTCCAAAAGTACAGAAATTATAACTTAATGGCATTGATTCTAGGTTGAAGAGTGCGGCTGCGCCGAGGGAAGAGGGTTTTTGGCGAGGGCGCCAAAAACGACACGCGAGGGCGCGCGTGCTCCTACCTGCCCAATTGCGACACCGATGAGCCGCGGGCGAGCACGACGCGGAAGCCGACGGTGTTGCGGCGGGTGTCGGCGGGGAGGGGGAGGCGGGTGGAGGCGAGGAGTTCCTCCTGCGAGTGGCTGCGCCAGTTGCCGCCGCGCACGGTGGCCATGAGCTGGCGTTCGTCGCTGGTCTCGGACGCGGCGCGCAATTCGTAATCGGTGTCCACCCACTCGGAGACGTTGCCACCCAGCCCGGCAAAGCCGCGCTCGTTGGGTTGCAGGGCGGTGACCGGCGCGGTGAAGCTAAAGCGGTCGTGGTAGTCCGGGATGGCGGCGTCCGCGCCGGAGCGTTGCACGGCGGAGACGTCCGCCAGATTGTCGTAATTCGACGGCGGCGGCCACTCGAAGCCCCAGGGATAAATGCCGCGGATGCGGCCGCTGCGCTGCGCCGGGTCCGCGCCGCGCTCCAGCGGCAGCCCGGCGGCGCGGCTCCATTCCTCATCCGAAGGCAGGCGGTAGCGGTCGGCCGGGCCGATCAAGCCGGAGGTGCGCTCGCGGTCGGTGAGCCAGGCGCAGAAGGCGCGCGCCTCCTCGCGCGTGACGTTCATGACCGGCTGGGTGGCGGCGCGGCCTTCGTTGTTGTCGCCACCGGGCCGTTTGGCGCCGGTTTCTTTGGCGAACTCGATGTAATCCCGCCGGCGCGTCTCCCACACGGACATGAGGGTGTCGCCGAGCGGGACGAATTTCATACCCAGGCTGTTTTTCCACTCGCGGCCATAGGTGACGCCTTGCTTGGCTTCCATGTCGGCGAACAGTTCCAAATAGTCTGCCTCCTTCACCTCGCCCTCGATCACGAGGTCAGTGAAGCCCTCCTCGCGCAGTTCGTACTCCACCGCTCCGGTGCGCACGCGCGGCAGTTCCAGCGGCGTGCGGCCCAGCAGTTGCTCGTTTTGATAGACGCTCACGCCCTCCGGCGCGGAGCGCACGACCACGGAGCCATAGGTCTGCCGGCTCACGCGCAGATAAAAGGCCTGCCAGTCCTCGCCGTCGTCGTCCGCGGCGGCGCCGGGGATGTCCGGCATGTCTTCGGCGGGCATGGCATTGTCCATGAAAGAAAACGGCTCCACCTCGTAGTAGTGCTCCTGGCTCAAAAAACCCACTGCGCGGTCACGGTCCGTGAGCCAGTAACGGAACGCCTCGGCGTCCGTGACCGGCACCACCACGATGTAAATCTGCTCGCGATCCTTGCCCTGGAGGAAGCGCACCACGCGGCCCTCGAAGGGGCGGCGCTGCTCTCCCAGGAACTCGCGGAACACGCTCATCTGCACCGGCGCCATGCTGGCGTGGACGCCGCCGCGCGGCTTGAAATCCATGCCCAGGCTGTTGCTCCAGCGCTCGCCCATCTGCGGCAGCCGGGAGGTCTCCATTTTCAAATGATATACCGCGTCCTCGCCGTCCGGGTCGGGCACATGCTCGATCTCCAGGCGTTTGTGACCGGCCAGCCGCAGTTGGTAAAGCACCGGCAGATCTTGCGGCGGCGTTAGGTCGAGCGGGGTGACGCCCAGCAGCGTCTCGCCGGAAAACACCTCCGCGCCGGGCGGCTCGGACTCGATGCGCACTGTCGGCGGCCCCATTTCCACCGAGACGAGGCCGCGCGCGCCGCCGTCCTGCCGCGCCAGCCACATGCCGAATCCCATCGCGACTATCACGGCCAGCGCCGCCGCGATGCCCGCGCCCCAGTACAACGCCCGCCGCGCCGAGGGCAGCGTCTCGCCGCGCAGCGCCAGCGCCATTTCGTCGGCGGACTCGTAACGGTCCTTCGCCCGCGTGGCGCAGGCTTTGCAGATCACTTGGTTGAGCCGCCGCCACAGCTCCAGCTTTTCCCCGGTGCTGGAGGCGGAGGGCAGGTCGGGGAAATCCAGGCGATCCTTGCCGGTGGCGGCCTCGTAGAGCACCATGCCGAGGCTGAAAATGTCCGAGGCCGCCGTGCCCGGCCCTTCCGGCGCCACGAAGCCCTCGGTGCCGACGAAACTGCGCTGCCCCAGCAGCGCCACCAAGCCGATGTCGGCCAGCCGCCACTGGCCGTCCAGATAGATCAGGTTGGACGGCTTCACGTCGCGGTGGATGAGCTTTTTCTTGTGCAGATAGCCGAGCGCCTCCGCCACGTTGATGCCAAGCGCGAAGCATTCGGGCACGCTCAGGCGCTTGTCCCGCCGCATTTGCAGGCCCAGCGTGTGCGGTTTGTAGGTATCCGGGTCGATCTCGCGCCCATGCGCGACGTCGTCCGCCAGCTCCATCACGTAATAATAAAAACCGGCCTCTTCGTTGCGGCCCACCTGGAGGATCGGCAGCAGGCCGGGATGGCGGCGGGAGATCGGCTCGTAATGCTTCAGCGCCTCGAACTCGCGCTCGAACGATTCGTCATGATCGTAGTCCTCCCGCCACACCACCTTCACCGCGCGCAGGGCACCGGTGACGCTGCGCGCCAGCCAGACCTCGCCAAACGCCCCGCGTCCGATCTGCCGGATCGTTTCATGATCGCGGATGACCGGAGCCTGGCGCAGCGAGTTGGGATCGGGCCGGTGCATCGGGTTGGAGAGACGGTTTTGCCGCGACCGGCGGACTGCCAGCCGTGAAAAAAGGCGACGGGAGGATGGTTATCCCCATTTTTTCAACTTTTGTCCAGCTTCATATACGTCCGCCGCGTCGCTTTTTTCGAGCCGGGCGGGTCGAATGCTTCCAATTTCATCTCTTTCAGGATCGTCACGCCATCGATTTTCTGCACGGAAACCACCTCGAAACGCTTCATTTTTTGGCCCTGGAAATCGTAAGCTTCCATCTTCGCCACGCCGCCGCTGCCTTGGTGGACCCAGAGATCGACGGTGCCGTACGGCCCTTTGCCGTCCGGGTTGGTCACGCGCACCACCCACATTTTTTGGGTTTTGATGGTGTCAGTGCCTTCCAGCTTCGGGTTTGGCCAGTAGGTGAAACGCAGGGACAAATCCTCGAAATTCAGTCCCATGCCGCGCACCTCGGCGTTGTAGGAGGCGATGGGCACCGGGGACTTGCCGCCCGGCGCCACGCGGCTGAGCGCGGCGGGTTGCCTGCCCAGGTCCAGCTCCACGATTTCCGGCGGGTTGTCGAAGCGGAATCGCACCGTCTGCTGCTGCATGGTCAGTTCGAACGCTTCCCGCCGTCCGGTGGCGTCGTCGCGCAGGTTGCCGGTGAGTTTGTAGTTCTGCTGCGCGTAACTGGCGCGCACCAAGCGCATGATGTCCTCGGCGGTCGGCTCCTGGGACTGCGCCACGCCGCTCTGAGCCAAGACTGCGGCGGCGGCCAGCGGCAGCGCGCGCTGACGGGATGCTCTCCAGCACAGCCAGCCGATGCCGGTGGCCAGAAGGACAAAAAGAAAGGCGAATGAGCGGCGCATATAAAAAGAGGGGCTGGCGGCTTGGGCTGGAAGCCACGGACTTTGACCCGATCCGGGTGGATGCTATTCAATACCGGGTCGTGGAGTTTTTTCAATCCCATTCGCAAGGCGCGTCGTCTAGGTCGTGTCAAGGCGGGCAGCGGCAAGTAAGGCGGACGTGCCGTCCGCCCTGTCCAGCGGGCTTCCCAGCCCGCTGCCTCAGCGAGGCGCCGAGCGGCATGGTCTTTTATTCAAACTCAAATCCGCGGGGGGAGCGGGCTGCAAGCCCGCTTGACGGGGCGGACGAAACGTCCGCCTTACGAGACGGCTGGCTCCGTCACACCATGGCCATCATATCACGGACAAATCCTGTGGGATGACTGTCGGCGGGTTTTTGAAATGTTAATTTTTCACCCCCAATCTTTCTACCCCAAAAGTCGCGGACAGGACGGAGCACAACTCCGCCTTACTTTTCAGCTTGGTTTTATCCATTCCTTGGTTATCCGCTTGGGTTCATGCGCCGCCAGCAACTTCTCCTCGCCGCCTTGGGTCTGATGACTCTTTGGCGGCTGATCCTGTTGCCGACGATTGGCTTGTCGCCGGAGGAGGCGTTTATCGCCATGCTGGCGGAGCGGCCTTGGGGCGTGGATTTTTCCCTGCACGGACCGTTGCCGGTGTGGCTGGCGCGGCTGGGCATGATGCTGGGCGGGCATGGCGAGTTTGGCGTGCGGTTTTTCGCGCCACTGCTGGCGTTCGCCACTTCGGTCATGGCTTGGCGGCTGGCGCGCTCGCTTTACGACCAAGCCATCGCGGGCTGGACCGTGGTGGTGCTGAATCTGCTGCCTGCTTTCAACCTCGCCGCCGTTTCCTGGACGCCGGCCATTTTGCTGTTCTTCCTGCTCACCGCGCTGCCATTGTGCCTGCGGCGGGCGCTGGCGGAAACGGGCCGCTGGCATTGGAGCTGGGCCGCCGCCGGAGGCTGCGTGGCGGGGGTGATACTGACCTCGCCGGGTGTGGCGGTCGCGCTGGCGGTCTCGGCGGGTTTGCTGTATCGGCCGCGCGCGCATCGCCCGCTGCTGCGGCATCGCGGGTTTTGGACGCTGGCGGCTTTGGTTTTGGCGGCTGGTATCTTGTGGTTGGTTTGGCAGGCGCGGCAGGATTGGCCGGTTTTTGAGAGCGGGGCGTGGAAGCCGGATTTGTGGATCATCCCGGGTTGGTTCCGCTGGGTGGTGTTGGTGTCGCCGCTGCTGTTCGTGGTCATGCTGTGGGCGGTGCGCGCCATCTGGCGGCGTCCCTCCGCGGCGGTGGCGGCGCACTCGCTGCTCATCGGCTACGCGCTGCCGCTGGCGGTTGTGGATTTTTTCTGGCACGCGCGCGCGCCGTGGCCGGATGCGGGCTGCCCGGCCTGGATGGTCTTCGCAGCGATGATCGTGGGCTGGCAATGCGTCACCAGTCCGCTGCTGCAAACCGAGGATCGTGTCAGTTGGCGCACCATCACGCTGGTGCTGGCGGCGTTGCAGTCGGTCTTTTTGTTGAACAGTGATTTCATCCGCGTGGCCATCGGTGTGTCCTGGCCGTTCGAGAGCCGCCTCGATCGTGACGGCGGGGTTTATACCCGCATCTTCACCCGCGATCCGTCCGGCGTGCAGCGCGGCTGGCGGCAGACCGGGCGTCTCGTCGCCGATGTGCTGACCGACACGCAACTCAAGTCGCCGCAGGAGGGGCGTTATTTTGTCATCGCCTCGCACTGGCGTCTCGCCGCCGCGCTCAACCGGGCGCTGCCCGCGGACGCGCCCTGCCACTGGCCGGCGCCGGAGCATCCGCGCGTCCACGCGCTGCAAGACCCCGCCGACTGGAGCCACCCCTTCGCCCGCCTGCCGCGTTACGACGCGCGCGCGCCGGATGGCTCCAACGCCTACGCGGGCCGGGACGCGCTTTACGTGACCGACGATCCGGCGCGGCGTTCGCCGCCGCCTGTCTTGCGCGCTGCTTTTG
>CAZNKC010000295.1:0-5357 GCA_964573315.1 uncultured Verrucomicrobiaceae bacterium
CCGATGTAGTGGACGGCGTCGCCCTTCGACTGGAACTGGATGCCCTGGAAGCGGCTGGGCAGCACGCCGCTGCTCCACTGGCGGGCGGAGATGGGTTGCTGGCCGTATTTGCCGGCGGAGGTGAGCACGATGAAGCCGGGGAGGTCCTGGGTCTCCGAGCCGAGGCCGTAAAGCAGCCACGATCCCATGCTGGGCCGGCCCTTGATGATGGAGCCGGTGTTCATGAAGGCGTGCGCGGTGTCGTGGTTGATCTGCTCCGTCTGCATGGAGCGGATGACGCAGAGGTCGTCGGCGTGTTTGGCGATGTGCGGAAAGAGATCGCTGATCTCGATGCCGGACTGGCCGTGTTTGTGGAACTCGGTGAAGGAGCCACGCGCTTTGAGTTCGGCGTTTTGGAGTTGGGCGAGCTGCTGGCCCTTGGTGAAGGACTCGGGGAAAGGCTGGTCGTGCAGTTTCTTGAGCTGGGGTTTCCAGTCGAAGGTCTCAAACTGCGAGGGGCCGCCGGCCATGCAGAGGAAAATGACGCGCCGGGCTTTGACGGGCAGGTGCGGTTTTTTGAGGACGCCGTTCCAACGCGCCGTCGCCGCCGCTGCGCCGGCCTGCTGCTGTTGGAGCATGGCGAGGGCGATGCCGCCGAGGCCGTAGGCGCTTTGTTGAATGAAAGCGCGGCGGCGGAGGGATTGAGAGAAGGAGGGAGGGGGAGAGGGGGGGAAGGAGGGCATGGCGGTAATTGAGTGGAAAGTGGTCAGCGTTTCAAAGTACCACGCCTCTCCGAGGCGTGTGTTTCAGGTGTCACGCCTCGGAGAGGCGTGGTACTTTGGCTCGCGCGTTTGCCGGAAAAACGGAGGAAGATTCGATTCTGTGGAAGATAGTGCTGAAACCGTGCCGCGGGGTCACTGCGATCTCGTTGGGATTGAGTATCTCAATGCGCAGCGGCCATCCTTTGGTGGGGTTGCCGGTGATTTTGTTGAAGGGCGTCAGGTGGATGCCGTTCTCTATTTCCTCGAAGTGAAATAGCGTCTCGTTTTTCCGACCCGAACCGTCAGGCTGGGTCACGGCCCAAGTGCCACCATCCTCGGAGAACGTCAGCCATTCAGTCCGTGGCTGGTAATCAGGGATGGTGGAACTGGTAGCTTCCCAGTGTCCTATGAGGTGGTGGCGCATGTCGTAGAGGTTGATGGTTGACGGGCTACAACCCCGCAGGGGTTGCCCATGAATAGCCGGGGGTCGAACGACCCCCGGATCGAATGCAGAAAACCGGTTTCGTCGAGATGAACCCCGGAGGGGTTCTCCAATGCTGGCAGCGGCCTCTTCCTCGCATTGGGCAACCCCTGCGGGGTTGGCTGGCAGCACCGAAACGCCATTCTCTCTGACCGGGGGTTTCGTTCCTCAACCCCCGGCTATTCATGGCGAACCCCTCCGGGGTTCTTCTCATGCAACCCGTCAACTTTGGCGATATCAACCAGTAAGCTTTCATGAAAAAGTGTGGAGGATATTCGATGCTTCAATAACGTGTGATCGTTTCATGGGCGTTGAGGAGAATACGGCAAAATTGAGTCCAGGCGGCGAGCTTGCGGGCGTCTTCCCGCGGGGCATCACTGATACCAACGCGGATGAGTTTTTCGGCGTCTTCGGGGTTGGCTGAGAAATGGCTTTGTTGCTCGGCGAGGAAAGCGGTTAGGGATTCGATTTCTTTCGGCTTCGGTTCGCGGTTGAGGGCGAGTTGATAGGCTAAGCGGATGCGGGCTGGGTCCGTCTGGGCGGACTTGTCTTGCAGGAGGCGGGCGGCGAAGGCGCGGGCGGCTTCGACGAAGGCGGGGTCGTTGAGCAGGGTGAGGGCCTGCTGCGGGGTGTTGCTGAGGGTGCGGGCGGCGGCGCATTCGTCGCGGGCGGGGGCGTCGAAGTTGGCGAGCATGGGGTGCAGGAAGGTGCGCTGCCAGTGGGTGTACACGCCGCGCCGCCACTGGCGGGAGTCGGTGTCGGCGATGTAGTCGCGGTTGGGGAATTGCAGGGAGTCGTAGTAACCGGCGGGCTGGTAGGGTTTGACGCTGGGGCCGCCGATGTCTTCGAGGTTGAGCAGCCCGGCGATGGCGAGGGCGTTGTCGCGGACGAATTCGGCGTCCAGGCGGCGCGGGTTTTGCGAGGCGAGCAGGCGGTTGGCGGGGTCGATGTCCTTGAGTTCGGGGCGGAGGTTGCTGCTCTGGCGGTAGGTGTGGCTGGTGACGATGAGGCGGATCATGTGCTTCATGTCCCAGCCGGAGTCGCGAAACTCGCAGGCGAGCCAGTCGAGCAGCTCGGGGTGGGAGGGCAGCTCGCCCTGGGAGCCGAGGTCATCGACCACGGCGCTGAGACCGGTTCCGAAAAACAGCGCCCACAGGCGGTTCATGACGGCGCGGGCGGTGATGGGGTTCTGCGGCGAGACGATCCAGTTGGCGAGGTCGAGGCGGGTGAGGCGTTTTTCCGGCGCGCTTTCGATGCGGGCGGGGAGGAAGGACGGGGTGGAGGGGAGGACGACGGGGCCGGTTTCGTCCTGCCAGTTGCCGCGCGGCAGCACGCGCACGGTGAGCGGGTCGGCGGCGGCTTGGGTGACGAGGGTCCAGGCGCGGCCTTGGTTGAGTTCGCGGGCGGTGCCGGCGAGCTGGCGGGCGGTGTCGCAGGCGGGTTTGTCGTGGGCGGTGCTGAGGAGGAAGAGGTCGTGGAGGCGCTGTTCGTCGCTGGGTGTGGCGGTGAACACGCCTGGGACAGGCGTGGTACTTTGCAGGGGTTCGAGCGCGCCGAAGGGGCTGAGGGCGAAATGCAGGGGCAGGATGTTGTCGCCGCTGACGGTGAGGATGACTTGTTCTTCCGGGGCGAGTTTGATGGGTTCGTCGAGCAGCCAGACTGCGCGCAACGGAGCGGTGGGCTGGATCATTGGCAGCCGCCATTCGCCGCGCTGAAGGCCGGGCACTTCGGTGCCGGCGCGGTAGATGGGGCGTTTGGCGGTGGCCTCGCCGAGGGAGGCGGCGGCGGGGCGGGGTTTGCCGCCGTGAGATTGGATGGCGATGGCGAGGGTGAGGGATTTGCCGAGGGCTTCCTCCGTGATGGATTCGGTGGGGATTTCGATTTGGACGGCTGCGAGGCGGGGCAGTCCTTCGGCGGTGAAGGTGACGCGCAGGGTTTCGCCTTTATCGAGCGCGCGGCTGGGTTTGACGCTGTTGTTTTCGTCCGTGATGATTTCGATGGTGGCGTCGGGCTTGCCTTTTTTCATTGCGGCAGCGCCGGGGCGCGGGGCGAACCAGCCTTGCGGATGCGCGGCGAGAAAGGCGCGGGATTCTTTTTCCCAGCGTTTGCGAGCGGCGGCGATTTTGGGGTCTTGAGCGTGGCGCTTGCGGGTGGCGGCGAGATGGGCGGCGATTTCTTTTTGCGCCTGCTGCCAGCGTTTTTTCAGCCAGGGGCTTTCGACTTCGATCTCGGGCGGGAAAGGGGATTCGTTGTTGAAGCCGAAGAGTTCGGGAATCACGGTGTAACGATAGCTGGAATACACGCCCCATTGCTTCACGTCGGCGAAGAAGGCTTGGAGTTCGTAAAAGTCGCGCGAGGAGATGGGATCGAATTTGTGGTCGTGGCACTCGGCGCAGCCGAAGGTGCTGCCGAACCAGGCGGCGGCCACGGAACGGACGCGCTCGGCACCGTATTTGGCGAGGTATTCCTTGGGCTGCGCGCCGCCTTCGCGGGTCATCATGTTGAGGCGGTTGTAGCCGGTGGCGGTGAGTTGTTCGGTCGTGGGGTTGGGCAGGAGATCGCCGGCGAGTTGCTCGCGGGTGAATTGGTCGAAGGGTTTGTTGTCGTTGAAGGCCTTGATGACGTAGTCGCGCCAGGGGAAGATGCGCTGGTTTTGGTCGCCGTGGAAACCGACGGTGTCGGCGTAGCGGGCGATGTCCAGCCACCAGACGGCGAGGCGCTCGCCGAAGTGGGGGGAGGCGAGGAAATGCTGAAGCATTTCCTCGAATGACGAATGACGAGTGACGAATGACGAAATCTGATCTGAGGCTGGCGGCAGGCCGGTGAGGTCCAAGGACAGGCGGCGCTGGAGGACATGCGGCGGTGCTTCCGGGGAGGGCTGGATGTTTTTCTCCGCGAGCTTTGCCTGGATAAAAGCGTCGATGGGATTGCGGATTTCGGGCTTCGGATTTGGGACTTCAGGCCGGGTGAGCGGGGCGTAGGCCCAATGCGGCTCATAGACCGCGCCTTCGGCCACCCAGCGGCGGAAGAGTTCCTTTTGCTCCGGCGTCAGCGGCTTGTGGGCTTTTTCCGGCGGCATGGGGTCTTCGTCGTCGAAGATGCGCTTGATGATGGCGCTTTTCTCCGGGTGGCCGGGCATGATGGGGAGAGCGCCTTCGTCGGTCTTTTTGACGGCTTCCTCGCGGATGTCGAGACGGAGGCCGGCTTCGCGGGTTTTGGCGTCGAAGCCGTGGCAGTGGAAGCAGGTGTCCGACATGATGGGCCGGATGTCGCGGTTGAAGGACACCGGCGGCGGAGCGGCGGACAGGGCGAGGGCCGGCAGAGCGGCGAGGGAAAGAATGCGGAGACGCATGATCAAGGTGGTTATATTAGAGTACGAAATGACGGATTCTTGTTATTGCAAGCAATGGAATGGAGTATCGTGCCGGGATCGAACGGCATGAAAACTTGGCGGATGTTGCGTATTTTGGGCGGGGGAATCGCTTTGGCTCCCCTGCTGGCGTGCGGGCATGGCATGGAGTTTCTGCTGGCCAAGATGGAACTCCGCGCGGATCAAGTGCGTCTGGAGGTGACGGCGGATTGCGAGGGCAATCTGATGCTGCCGGACAAGGCGGCGGCGCGGGAGGCGATGTCGCGTCTGTTCGTGGTGGGTCAGCAGGGAACGGCGAACGAGGCGGTGTGGACGGCGCTGGCGCCGCTTCGTTTCGAGGAGCGAACGACGCTGGACCCAACCGCGCCGTTGCCACCAGACCCGACCTGGACGGAGCGCGGTCATCAACTCATCACGGCGGTGTGGGAGTGGAATCCACCCGCCGGGGAGGTGTTTCAACTGGCGGTGCCGAAGGGCGAGCCGCTGGACACGCTGCTCTGGCGCGCCGGGGAGGGTGAACCGGAGCCGGTGAAATGGAAGATGCTGATCGCCGGTGATCGCACGGAGTGGATTGGGCCTTTGAAAAGCGATCGTGGCTTTTCGTTGTCATGGATGCTGGCGGCTGGCGCGCTGGTTGTGATTTTGGTGTGGCGTATTCGGAATCCAACCCGGCAATGAAGCATGCGGAGCCGTATGAAGGGGGAGTTGAGTAGGACGAAGTCTTTGGACTGCGCGCAGCCCTGCTGCCGCTTTCCCGCAGCCAGCC
>CAZNKC010000296.1:0-5277 GCA_964573315.1 uncultured Verrucomicrobiaceae bacterium
TTCTTCCAGATGCCTTGTCCTACAAGGGATTGGCAATCTGAGTCACTCGAATCAATGGCCGAGTACGCTACCCCAGGGCCATTTTGGCGGTGGTGATTTCGAGGAGTTCGTTGGTGATGGCGGCTTGGCGGACCTTGTTGTATTCGAGGGTGAGGTCTTTGATGAGCTGCTTGGCGTTGTCGGTGGCGTTCTTCATGGCCACCATCCGGCTGGAGTGCTCGGCGGCGCGGGCCTCCAGGACCATCTGATAAAGGGTGCCGTTGACGTATTGCGGCAGCACGGTGGCGAAGACCTGGGCGGCGTCCGGCTCGAAGGTGTAGTCGGGCAGGGTGGAGGCGTCCACTTCCTGGCGGGTTTCCTCGAAGTCGCGTTTGCCGCCGAGGGTCACGGGATTCACCGGCAGCAGTTGCTCGATCGACGGAACCAGGGTCACGGTGTTGACGAAGTTGTTGAAGGCCACCAGCACCCGTTTGTACCCGCCGTTGAGGAACTGCTCCTGGATGAAGTTGCCCACGGCGCGCACTTCCAAAAATTTGGCCGGGTCTTTGACGGGGAAATCGGCCACCAGATTCTTGCGCAGACGCGCCAGTGACTGCGATCCTTTGCGCCCGATGGTAACGAAGTCCGCCTCGCCGCCCAAGTCCGTCTGCACGATCTTTTTGAGCAGGTTGGTGTTCAGGGCGCCGCACAAGCCCTTGTCCGTGGTGACGACCAGAACCAGGGTCTTGTCGCCCTGGCCCTCGCTGAAAAACGGGTGCGCGCCCTCCTCGGCGCTTTCCTTGAGGGCGACGAGGATTTTGTTCATCAACTCGGTGTAGGCGCGGCCCTGATTGGCCTGATCCTGCGCCTTCTTCATCTTCGCGGACGCGACGAGCTGCATGGCCTTGGTGATCTGGGCCGTGTTCTTGACCGATTTGATTCGGCTGCGGATGTCGCGGGTGGAGGGCATTTAAGATTTAGGATTTTAGATTTAGCATTTTGGATTTGGGGATCGGGAGATCAGTGGTGGGTTACTTCCTAAATCTTCCTTCCTGAATCCTAAATTAGATCACTTCCAAGTGGATTTGAAATCGGCGATGGCGGTTTTGACGTCGTCCTCGTTGCCGTCGAGGGTTTTTTCGTTGCCGAGTTTTTCGAGCAGCACGGTTTTGTGGTTGACGAGGTATTCCTCCAGGGCGGCCTGGCACTCGCGGATGCGGTTGACGGGCACGTCGTCGAAGTTGCCTTTCTGCATGGCGTAGAGACTGATGACCATGACCGGCAGGCTTTTCGGCTGGTATTGCTGCTGCTTGAAAAGCTCCACGATGCGGCCGCCGCGGTCGAGCTTGGCTTTCGTTCCGGCGTCGAGGTCGGAACCGAACTGGGCGAAGGCGGCCAGCTCGCGGAACTGGGCGAGGTCGAGCTTGGTGGTGCCGGAGACTTTTTTGATGGCCTTGGTCTGCGCGGCGGAACCGACGCGGGACACGGACAGACCGACGGAGATGGCGGGGCGGATGCCTTGATAGAACAGATCGGTTTCGAGGAAGATCTGGCCGTCGGTGATGGAGATGACGTTGGTGGGGATGTAAGCGGACACGTCGCCGGCCTGCGTCTCAATGATCGGCAGCGCGGTCATGGAGCCGCCGCCGTAGTTGTCGTTGACGCGGCAGGCGCGCTCAAGCAGACGGCTGTGGAGATAGAACACGTCACCGGGATAGGCTTCGCGACCGGAAGGACGCTTCAAGATGAGAGAGACCTGACGGTAGGCGACGGCTTGCTTGGAGAGATCATCAAAGACGATCAACACATCCATGCCCTGGTCCATGAACCACTCGCCGATGGCGCAGCCGGAGTAGGGGGAGAGGTATTGGTTCACCGCGCTGTCGGAGGCGGAGGCGTTCACCACCACGGTGTATTCCATGGCGCCGGCGTCTTCGAGCGTTTTGACGACGCGGGCGACGTTCGATTGCTTCTGACCGACGGCGACATAGATGCAGTAAAGCGGCTTGTGGCCGGCCAGCTTGCCCTGCTCGGCGGCTTTGTTTTGCTTGGCCTGGGAAATGATGGTGTCCACGGCGATGGTGGTCTTGCCGGTCGAGCGGTCACCAATGATGAGCTCGCGCTGGCCGCGGCCAATCGGGATCATGGCGTCGATGGCCATGATGCCGGTCTGCACGGGCACGGACACGGATTTGCGCGCGATGATGCCGGGAGCGATTTTTTCGACGGGATATTGAGCTTCGCCTTTGATCTCGCCCTTGCCGTCCACCGCTTCGCCGAGGGCGTTGACGACGCGGCCGAGGAGGCTTTTGCCGACGGGCACGGAAAGCAGGCGGCCGGTGGTTTTGACTTCGTCGCCGGCTTTGATTTTCTCGCCGGAACCGAGCAAGACGCAGCCGACCTCGGTTTCTTCCAGGTTGAGCGCGAGGCCGTAGAGACCGCCGGGGAACTCGATCATTTCGTTGAGCATGACATCGCTCAACCCTTCCACTTTGGCGGCGCCATCGCCGATCTCGCGCACGACGCCCACGTTGGACTTGGTGACGGCGGTTTTGAGGCCGGCGATTTGGGATTCGATCTCCTGAAGGATGTTGCTCATGATGGTGACTGCGGGTGTTAGAAAAAGGGGGGTTGGGGGAACACTGATGTTCGCTGATGGGAGCTAATAATGAATGACGGGAGGATGTGGGAAATCAGCGTGAATCAGTGGTTAGGAAAGGGAGGCTTTCAAGGATTCCAGGCGGGCTTTGACGCTGCCGTCCCAGACATCGCTGCCGACTCGCACGCGGATGCCGCCGAGCAGTTCGGGGTTGACGTGGAATTGCAGATCGAGCTGACGGCCATACTTGGCGTTCAGGCTGGAATGGAGTTGCTGGCGCAGGGCGCCGTCCAGTTCGGTGGCGCTGTCCACGATGGCGACCTGCTTTTCCACCTCGCCGCGGACGAGGCGGGCGAAGGCATCGAGGATGCCCATGAAGCCGCGCGGCTTGCTCTGCGCGATGTGGTTGACCACCAGACGCACATGGGAGTCGTCCAGCCTGCCGTTCACCAAACAGGCGCGGAACAACTGGCGGGAAGTGCGGCGGGCTTCTTTGGAGATCTTCATGGCGGGAATCGCTGTTAATTCAGACAGGATTAACGGGATTTTTGGAGGATTGACAGGATGGCGGAAAAAGAAATATCGGAGATGGGAAGTTCTCTGAAAATCAAGCGGAGACCTGGGCGGTGGTCTCCTGGTTGATGCGGTTTTGGTCGTCGCCGGTGAGCACCTTGCCGGTGACGCGGGAGGTGGCATCCGCCACCAAGCGGCCGAAGTCACTCTTGAGTTGGGACAAAAGCTGGTCGCGCTCCAGTTGCGCGGCCTCGCGGGCCTTGGCCACGATCTGCGCGGCCTCATGCACGGCGTCCTGCTGCTTGCGTTCGGCGAGGGCTTTGGCGCTTTCGTTGGCGGATTTCACGAGGCGGGCGGCGTCGGCGGTGGCCTCATCGATCTTGGCGGCGGCGTTGGCCTCGGCTTCGGCCAGATCTTTGGCGATCTTGTCCAGCTTGGCTTCGCCGTCGGCGATGCGCTGGCGGCGCTGTTCCAGCATGGCCAGGATGGGGCCGAAGGCGTATTTTTTCAGGACGAGATACACCACCAGGAAAATGAGAACCTGGGCGATGAATTTCGGCCAAGCCAGGCCGAATTGACTGGCGATCTGTTCTGCGGTTTGAGTGAGCTGATCCATGCCTGGAGGGATTGGTGAGTTGGGTGGCGGCGGACCTTTTCAAGATGGTCCGCCGCCGGGAACGATGCGGACGGGCGCGGCTTACCTGCCAAGGATGAAGGCGAGAATGCCCAGACCTTCGGCAAGGGCCATGGCGATGATGCCAATGGTGAGGATGTTGCCGAAAGCGCCGGGGTTGCGGCCCACAGCTTCGACGGCTTTGGCGCCGATGAAGCCCACGCCGAGGGCGGCGCCGCCGGCGCCGAGGCCGATGGCGATGTTGCCGCTCAAGCCGGTGGCGGCGGGGGCTGCGTCTGCTGCGGCGGCGGCCATCATAACGAGGTCAGTAATCATGGGATGTGGTGTCTTATTGTTTGGGTTTGTCGTTGTCGGATCGCCCGCACCCACGCGTTGCGCATGGTCATGCGGGCAAAGTGTCGTCAGTGATGCGCCTCGTGGCCTTCCTCGCCGTGGTCGTCATGGGTGGTGGAGAGCTGGATATAGACCGCGCACAGCAGGGTGAAGACCATGGCTTGGAGCAAGCCCACGAGCAGTTCCAGAAAATAAAACGGCAACGGCGCCAGCACGCTGCCGATGAAGCCGCCCATTTCCGCCATGGTGTGCAGCACTTTTTCGCCAGCATAGATGTTGCCGAAAAGCCGGAAGGCGAGCGTGATCGGGCGGAACAGGATGGACATCAGTTCGATCACGCCCACGAACATGAACACCAGCGCGACGAGCATGCCCATGATGCCTTTGAGTCCGCCCTTGGGGCCGAAGGTGTGGACGATGAAGCCCCATACGCCCACTTCCTTGACGGTGAGAAAAACCCACACCAGCATGAAGCAGGCGGCGAGACCGAAGGTCATGTTCAAGTCCGCCGTGGGGGGGCGCAGCAGCGGTTTCTCCACATGACCCACGCTCAGGAAACCGGCGCCATCCCCCCAGCCGATGGTGCCGACGCCGGGCAGCAGGCCGAAGTAGTTGGCGACGAGAATGAAGATGAACAGGGTGGCCAGCAGCGGGAAGGCGCGCGGCGCGACTTTTTTGCCGACGATGTCCTCGACTTTGCCGTAGAGAAGCTCGACCACCGATTCAAAAAAGTTCTGCCACTTGTGCGGCACGAGGGTCATCCCGGTGGTCGCTTTGCGCGAGACCCACAGCAGGATGCCCAGCACCACCAAGGCCACCACGATGGAGTTCGTGATGAAATGCATGACTGTCCCTTGCTCGCCAAACAGCGAGACTGCCGAGGGGCTAACCTCGGCGAGGGGCAAAAGCAGAGAAAAAGTTTCGGGAACCATTAAAGGGCAGGAAAGTCGGTGGTGCCGATGAGGCCGGGATTGGCTTATTATCCGCACGCGCGATTCGTGCAAGATGAATTTGTGAAATTTTTCACAAAGTCGGCCAACGCCTGTTTTTACAGGGTTTGGGTGGAGTAGAAGCGGCGCCCTCACCGCTCGGACCGGTGCCTGGAGGCGCCTCGCCTCCAGGCTGCCAAGTCCACACGCCTGGGACAGGTGTGGTACTTTTCCGCGCAACTCCTTTCGCGGCAGTGGGTTTGAGCCGTCGTTACTTCGGCCGATCTAAC
>CAZNKC010000297.1:0-5170 GCA_964573315.1 uncultured Verrucomicrobiaceae bacterium
GTGCAGCTTTCTTTCATGGTGTTGCAAATTTAAGTTAATGCTTATGGGAACAGAGTCCCGCCCTCCCGTTCATTCAAACACGCTTCCACACCACCCAGCACTCCGGCGGCGCGGCGCTGCGGTTGACGGGGCGCAGGTGTTGCGCCTCGCAGGCGCGGGGGTCGAGCGCGGCGGCCCATTCGGCGATCTTCCGCGCCTCCTCCGCACCGCCTTCATGACCGGGATACACCGCGACGGTCAGCAACCCGCCCGGACGCAGCCATTCCAACGCCCGCGCCACCGCCTCCAGCGTGGTCTCCGTGCGCGTGATGCACTGCTTGTCCGAGCCGGGCAGGTAACCGAGATTGAACATCACCGCCGCCAGCCCGCCGCGCAGCGCCTCCGGCAGATGCTCGGCGAGCGTCTCATGGCCGGCGTGAAACAAACTGAAATTCGCTTCCGCCACGCCGTTTTCCAGCAACCGCCGCCGCGTGGCATCCAGCGCCGCCGCTTGCACATCGAAAGCGAACACATGGCCGCCCGGCAACACTTGGCCGCCTAAAAACAGCGTGTCATGCCCGTTGCCCGCCGTCGCGTCCACCACCGCGTCGCCAGGCCGCAGCCGGTCCTCCAGGAGCAACTGCGCCCACCGCACAGCGGAAGGCAGGCCGCCGGAGGGACTGGCAAGGCGAGGCGTCATGAGTGAACCAACCTGAAGACAGAGTTGATAGTTGAGTGTTGAGAGTTGATAGACTGAAAATGAGCGGCTTACGCCGCTATTGGAACTCACCATTGCGGGTGAATGGAGCTTTCGGCGCAAGCTGCTGATTTTGAACTATCAACAATCAACTCTCGACTCTCAACTTCCTTTTTCGGATCAAAAATTCTGCCGCACATCCACCTCCGCTTCAAGCGCCGCGCCGTCCAGCCAGTGCTCCAGCAGCAGCCGCGCCGCCCACGGCGCGCGCAGAGCGCCTTTGGAACCGAGACCGTTGAGGAAACCGATCCGCTCCCAGCGCGGATGACGGCCCATCAGCAGTTTGGCTTTTTTCACGATGGGCCGCACCGCCGTGCGCGTCTCCTCCCAGAGCAGCGGGACTTTCACCCAGCGCGACAGCTTGGCGCGCAGTTCCTCCAGTTTCTCCAGCCCCGCCTCGTGCGGATGCGCCGGATCGAAGCGCGGTTCATAGGTCGGCCCGGCGCGTAGCGTGCCGTCCGCGCGCGGCAGCAACCAGCACCCGCCGCCATTGACCACGCGCCGCTCGCCGCCCAGTCCCGACTCCGACGCGCGCGCCGTGACGATGCTGCCGCGCGCGGATTGGAACGGCGCCCAATCGAACCACGGATGCCGCGCCGCTTCCCAACCCTGGCAGAAAATCGCCGCGGAGAGGGCCGTGTCCCGCCACATCACCGCGCCGTTTTCCTCCAGCCGCAAATCCGCGGGCTTCACCTCGCCGCTGGTCCAGCAGTCATGCGCCGCGAAAAAACGCCGGCTGGCCTCCAGGTAAGCCGCCGCCTCCAGGAAGCCGCCGCCGGTTTGCTCGAATCCGCCGTGAGGCGCATCGAACACGGCAGTGTCCAGCAGCGTCCGCGCGCCGCTTTCCCAATCCACCCGCATCACCTGCGCCGCCAGCACCGGATCCTCCAACCTGCTGCGAAACAACTCACGCTGCGCCGCATCCCGAAACAACCGTACTTGATCGCGCTCATGATACAGCGGCGCGGGCGCGTTGGTCCGCCGTTCGACCTCCCGGTAAAAAGCCGCCGCCTCGTCCCGCAGTTCGGCGAAGCGCCAGTTCAGATTCAGCCGCATCCCGGTGATCGGCGTGACCAGCCCGGCCGCGATCTTTGAGCACGTCAGCGGCTCGTCCCGGTCCGCGATGACAAACGCCGCGCCGCGCTCCCACAAGCGCCACGCCAGCGCCGTGCCCGCCAGACCCTGGCCGATGATGAGGAAGCGCGTCTCCGGCATGGTGTGCGTTAGCCCTGCCGGGATGAGCCGCCCTCCTGCGGCCGGCGGCGGTAGTCGCCGCGGCTGAAGTATTTCTCCAGCCAGCAGTAGAGGATGATGAAGAGATAGCGGCTGCCCATTTCCCGCAGCTTGAGCTTGGCCGTGCCGAAGCGCCTGTTGCGCCAGGTGATGGGAGTGACGGTCCAGGAGTAGCCGCGCACGATGGCCTTGAGCGGCAGTTCCACGGTGAGGTTGAAATGCGGGGCCAGGTAGGGTTTGAGCCCTTCCAGGACGTGGGTGCGGTAGGCTTTGAAGGCGTTGGTGGTATCGTTGAAGCGGAGGCGGAAGATCAGGGAGATGAAGGTGTTCACGCAGCGGTTCATCACCAGCTTGAGCTTGGGATAATCCACCACGCCGCCGCCCTTGATGAAGCGGCTGCCGAAGACGCATTCCCAGCCTTCCTGGAGCAGCTCCCAATAGCGCACCACGTCCTGGGCGTCGTCGGATTCGTCCGCCATCATGACCGTCACCGCGTCTCCCGTGATGTGGCCGAAGCCGAAGGTGATGGCGCGGCCAAAGCCGTGCGGGCCGGGATTGTCCACCGGGCGCAGTTCCGCCATGTCCCGGCTCAATGCCTGCAACACTTCCCAAGTGTCGTCCTTGCTGCCGTCGTTCACCACGATGATCTCATGCGGGATGGCGGCTTGTCGCAAGGTCTCGTGCAGATGCCGCACGGTGATGGGGACGGCTTCCTCTTCGTCACGCGCGGGGATGACCACGGACAGCAGGCGCGGAGGGTTCGTGGACGCGGGAGCCATGAGGAAGTGTTGTTCGATGAAAAAAGCGGGCGGGTTGGGAGTTGGATTACAACGATCCGGGCGGGGATTCGAGACAAAAAACGCGCACCCGCCTGTACTGCTGGCACGGGAAGGCAAGAAACATCAAGCCGCGGACAGGCTGATCCAGTCCGGATGCCGTTCCGCATGCGCGGCGATGGCTTCGAAAATCTCCTCACGCGGGATTTGCGGCTGCCAGTTCCAGGTTTTAGCCGCCAGCGCGGAATCGAGGATCAACCAAGCGACGTCCATGGCACGGTCGGAGCCGTCGTGGACCGGTTCCTCGCCGCCGCCGAAGCGTTCCCGGCACCAAGCGGAAAGCTCCGCCAGGGAGAAGCTGCTGTCGAGTCCGCCGCTGACGTGGCAGACGCGCGGCTGGCCGGGCGTGCCCGCGCCGGCCTGTATTTGTTGAATCAGGAGCCGTGCCAAATCCTGCGGATGCAGCACGTCGCGCACCTGCCAGCCGCGACCGCCGAATCCGAGGTAGCGCAGCGGCCGCTGCTCGCGCCAGGAGTGAATCCAGAAAGCGACGATGCCTTGGTCCGGCCGCCCGAATTGCCCCGCGCCCGCCAGCACGCCGCAGCGGTTGATCCAGACCGGGAAATCGAACGCGGCTTGGTATTCGAGCGCCAGTTGCTCGGAGCAGAGTTTGCTGCTGCCGTAGAGGGACAAGGGGGCGCTGGTGCTGAAGGACTCGTCAATGCCGTCGTCGCCGGCGGCGGGGTGCTCATCCACACGGAAACGGCTGTCTTCCTGGCGCAGCGGGATTTGCCGGAGAGCGGCCACGCTATAAACGCGCGAGGTGCTCAGCATGATGAACCCGGCTCGGCGCTCGCGGCAAAATTCCAGCATGTTCAGGGTGCCAATCAGATTGTTTTCCAGCAGTTGGCGGCTGCTGGAGCGACCGTCGATGCCCGCCAGCACGCTGGGATTGGCCGCGGCGTCGATCACCCAGGTCACGTCCGGCAAACCTTCGAAGTCGCTGGCCAAACGCACATCGCCATGCCGCACGTTGACGCCCAGCTTTTGCAGCGGCAGGCGGTTGATCTCCGCGCCGGGCCGGCAGAAATTGTCCAGGCCGGTCACGGCAAAACCGTGCTCAACCAAATGACGAATGATCTGGCTGCCGGCGAAGCCGCAAGCGCCGGTGACGAGAACATGGGGACGGGAGGGAGCAGGCACAAAGGCATCAAACCCAGCCACGCGCCGCGGGCAAACTCAATTTGACCGGCCGTTCCGCCCGTGTAGAGGGCTTGCGCATGAAGGTCTTTCTGAGATCCGGCCTGCTGGCGGCGCTGATGAATGGGCACGCAAAGGCGCAAAGGCGCAAAGGCGCAAAAAAATCCATTCCTTTGCGCCTTTGCGTGAAACTCTTTGCGGGGTCCATTTGCACTAGCAGCCCCGGCCTCGCATGGAGGTCGTCTTTCCTCTGAACCTAAAAACAGAGTTGATAGTTGATGGTTGAGAGTTGAGAGGCTGGAAATGAGCGACTTGCGCCGCCAGGGGGGGACTCGCCCTTCGGGTGAATGGAGGTTTCGGCGCAAGCCACTGATTTTGAACTATCAACACTCAACTCTCGACTCTCAACTTCCTTTTTCCTCTGAATTGCTTATGGCCCTTCGCTCACCCGTCGATTGCACACGCCTCCGCCGGGCGGGGCTTTGGGTTTTGGCCGCGTCTCCGGCGCTGCTGGTTTTGTGGCTCACGCTGCCGTTGCGGAGCGTGACGCCGCACGCGGACGCCTGGACCATCGTCGGACAATATCGCGCCTGGGTGGCGGGCAGCTATGGCTGGCTGGACCTGTTCACGCCGCACAACCAGCATCCGAGCGCGGTGGGCAAGCTGCTGTACTTTGCCGTGCTGCATTGGGGGCGCGGCGAGGTGGCGCTGCTGCCGCTGCTGACCTGGGGCTTGTCCGTGGTGGTCTCGTTTTCTTTTTTGGGACTGCTGCGCTGGTGCCGGGTGGTGACGGCGGCTTGGCTGCCCGTGGTTTGGCTGGCGGGCAATGTGCTGATCTTCAGCTTGGCGCAAGGTGTCGTCTGGACCTGGGAGTTTTTGGTTTTCAATGCCATCCCGGGCGCTTGTCTGGCGCTGGGCTTGGCGGTGCTCGGCGCGCCGGGCGGGCGCGGGTTCGTTTTCCGCACCGGCATCGCGGCGGCGCTTTCCTTGATCGCTCTGTTCAGTTTCGGTTCGGGGTTTGTGGTGGCGTTTCTGCTGCTGCCAATGTGGCTGCTGCTCATGCGCACGGCGTTGTCCGGCATGACGTGGAGCCGGTTGCTTCTCGCCGGCGCGGTGTGGGCGGCGGTCATGGGCGGGGCCGCGCTGCTGGCGTTTGGCGTGATCGGCCCAATCCCATCGCCCGCCTCTCCCGTGGCGGAGGGGCGCTTGCAGGGATTGCTGGCGG
>CAZNKC010000298.1:0-5162 GCA_964573315.1 uncultured Verrucomicrobiaceae bacterium
AAGCAGCTCATCGCCCGCGCCATCCACGCATGCAGCCCGCGCCGCAAGGAACCGTTTGTCGAGGTCAACTGCGCGGCGATCCCGGAGAACCTGCTCGAAAGCGAGCTGTTCGGCCACGAGCGCGGCGCGTTCACCGGCGCCACCTCGCAGCGTATCGGGCGCTTCGAGGAAGCGGGTGCGGGCACTATTTTCCTCGACGAGATTGGCGAGACCTCGCCCGCCGTGCAGGCCAAGCTGCTGCGCGTGCTCCAGGACGGCAAGTTCAGCCGCGTGGGCGGCCAGAAGACACTGCAATCCCAGGCCCGCGTGATCGCCGCCACCAACCGCGACCTGCAAAAGGAGGCGGAAGAAAACCGCTTCCGCCCCGATCTTTTCTACCGCCTGCACGTCATCTCCATCACCTTGCCGCCGCTGCGCAAACGTCCGGCGGACATCCCGCTGTTATGCGGGCATTTTTTGCAGCGCTACTCGCCGCATCCACGCTTCAAACAGAGCTTCTCGGAGGACGCCATGCGCCTGCTGCAACGCTATTCCTGGCCCGGCAACGTGCGCGAGTTGGAAAACTTGGTCGAGCGTCTGGCGGTGCTGCACCCGCGCAACGAGTTGGGCGTCGAAGTGCTGCCCGACACCATCCTGCGCGCCGCCGCCGCGCAACCGCTGGACATCACCGCCTACGCCGGCGCCTATCGCGAAGCGCGGGAGCGGTTCGAGCACGACTACGTCGAGATGATGCTCAAGGGGCATCAAGGCAACATGGCCGCCGCCGCGCGCGCCGCGGGTATGGATCGTTCGCAGTTCTTCCGCCTCGTGCGCCGCCACGGGTTGAGACCAGCCTCGGGTGCGGGATGAGAGCAAAAAGTACCGCGCCTCTCCGAGGCGCGTACCTGCTGATGATAGGGTGCGGCCAAAGCCCAGACTCCAGCATTGCCAGTGTGAACGCCAATCAACAAGACGCGGCAATCGTTGTGTGAGCGTCCACATTTTTCCTGACGGATGAAATCGAACGAGTGCGCCGTGTGCCTTGTTATATAAGGGATTCAGTGAATCCCGAGCCGGCTGGCATCGTTCGTGCAAAAACCCGTCCTCCAAAGACGCGGCGAGCCAGCGGCTCGCTCCACGAGTTGTCCTTCGGACTTGATGAACCCAACCCTCAACGCAACCCTGCTAGCTCCTCCAACCATGAACGCTTCCTCCTTCGATTACACCGGTGTCGTCCCCATCCTGGTCACGCCATTTCATGACGACGAATCGCTCGACCTCGAATCGCTGGCGCGGATCATCGCCTTCAACAAAGCCGCAGGTGTGCAGGGCATCACGGTGCTCGGCCTGCTGGGTGAGTCCAACCGTCTCACCGACGACGACCGCGCGCGTCTGATCGAAACCGCGGTCAAGGCGGCGGACGGGCTGCCGGTGATCGCCGGCACGAGCCACACCGGCACGGAGGCGACCATCGCGCTCAGCCGCCAAGCCGCCGACCTCGGCGCCACCGCCGTGATGATCACACCCTCGCAGCAACCGGTGCCGAACGACAAAACCGTATTCGATTACTTCACGCGCATCGCCGAAAAAATCAGCCTGCCCATCGTGTTGCAGGATCATCCCGCCATCAGCCAAGTTCACATGCCGGTGGATTTGATCCTGCGCCTCGTGCGCGAGATCCCCGCCATCGTCAGCATCAAGGCCGAGGCGGTGCCGAGTCCGCAAAAGATCGGCGCGCTCATCAAAGGCATGGAAGGCGGCCGCCGCGTCACCCTGCTCACCGGACTGGGCGCGCTGTACGGTTTGTTCGATTTGGAGCGCGGCTCGGACGGCTTCAACACCGGCTTCGCCTTCCCCGAAGTGTTGCTCGCCATAGTGCGTGAGTTCCGCGCCGATCGCCACGAAGAAGCGCGCGCGCTATTCACGCGCTACCTGCCGTTGATCGTGTTCGAGCAGCAGCCCGGCGTGGCCATCCGCAAGGAAATCCTGCGCCGCCGCGGCCTGCTCACCAGCAACCGCGTCCGCCACCCCGGCGCCACCATCGACCCCGCCACCACCGCGCAACTCGAACGCCTGCTTGATGCCACCTTCGGCGGCGCGGACCTGACGCAGCCTTTGGAGATCGGGTAGAAGAATGTACCCCGCCTCACCGAGGGGGTGGTGGGAAACCCGCCTCGGAGAGGCGGGGTACTTTCCACGTTACGCCTGCTGCAGCACCCCCAGCGCCTCCCTGCCGGTCATGCCTTCGCTGACACCCGCGGCTTGGGCTGCCTCGCTCAAACGCACGACGCGCGCCTCCAGCATGTCGTCGAAGTTTTTGACGCCTGTGACGATGGCCGCGGCGTCGCCGAGGCGGTTGGCCACGGCGATGTCAAAGTAGCCACAGCCGAGGAAACCGCCCGCGGCTTGGATGAGCAGGATGTTGGACTTGCCGGTGGAGACGTGGACGCCCTGGCATTCGATGCCGTCGATGGTAAGCGGTGTCATGAGACGATTATTCTGACGCAAAGACGGCGTCAGGCAAGCGGATGTGGCAGAGTGGAGAGAGTTTTTGGACTGCGGCAGCAGGGCTGCCGCAGTCCAAGCCAAGGTCAACTCACCCGCGGTGCCGACAGGTCCGTCATCAGGCGCAGGCCGGGCGCGGCGTCGAGGATGCGGGCGGCGGTGTTGACCAGGGCGGCGACGGTGGCGCGGTCGCCATGCACGCCGCCTTGCAGCAGGGCGTGGATCGGCGGGTCGCCGGTCACGCGCACTTCGTCCCGCGGGTTCTCGGCGTCGAGGTACATTTTCAGGTCGAGCACGATGGCTTTGCCGTCGGCGGTGGCGGCTTCAGCGCGGTGATGGATGCCGCAGGTGAGGCCCTCGGGCACGCTCAGGAATTCGGTGGTGATGTCGTGCGTCGCGATCATCGGTTCGCAGGTCTCATTGATGTCGCCGATCTGCCACTCCAGGCAATGCGCCACGAGCGCGAGAGATTCGACGAGGCCGACGTGGCCCATCTTGTTCTCGCGGAACAGGCGGCGGAATTCATCGGGATCCAGCCCGCTGCCGACTTTCTTTTGCAGCGGCTGCCGGCGCAGCGAGGCATTCACCACGCGGTCCACTTCGATGCGCTCCGCATTGCGGCAGACGCCGGTGAGCACGACGGCCAGCGTGTCCATGACGTAACCCGGATTGACGCCGGTGCCGACGAGGCGGGCGCCGTGCGCGCGCGCGGTTTCATCGAGCTTGGCGGCCAGTTCCGGCTCCTTCAACTGCGGGAAAAGCAGTTCCTCGCACGAGGACACCACGCTGACACCGGCGCGCGCCAGGGCGTCGAGCTGCGCGTAAGCGGCGGCGGTGCGGGACACGGTGCTGTGCAGCACCACCTCCGGTTTGGCCACCTGCGCCAGATCCTCGAACGAGCCATACACTTTGGCGTCATTGAGCGCCGGGTTGCCGGTCAACTCTCCGAGGGATTTGCCGATCTTGGCGGGATCGATGTCCACTCCGCCGACGATCTCCGCCCACGGCTTGGTGGCGGCGAGTTTGAGGGCTTCGAGACCGATGGGGCCGAGGCCGAACTGGGCGATTTTGATTTTCTTGCTTGGCATGGGTTTGTTTGTTTTTGGGGTTTGGGTTATTGCACGAGGTTGAGGAAAAAGGTGACGTTCAGCGCGTTGGTGAGGTCGCCCAGCATGGCGCCGACGAGCGGCACCACCAGGAAGGCGCGCGGCGCCGGGCCGTGCTGCTCGACGAGCGATTTCATGCTGGCCACGGCATTGGCGGTGTTGCCGATGCCGAAACCGCAAAGGCCGGTGGCCATGACGGCGGCTTCGTAATCGCGTCCCATCACGCGCCAGCAGATCGACACGGCGAACAGCTTGGTCACGACGATCCCCACCGTCAGGATGAAGAGCATCGGCAGCGCGGCGTGGGCCAGTTCCATGAGGTTCAAGCCCATCATGGCGAGAATGAGGAACGCGGCCAGCAGCACGGAAGTCAGCGTGGCGATGACATCGGTGCGCAGCCAGCGCAGGCCCGCGAAGTCGAGCGCGTTGCGCAGGATCACACCAATGATCATCGCGCCGATATGAATCGGAAAAGTGACGCCCGTCTTTTGCAGATAAAAACTCAGCCAAGCCCCGGCTTTGACGCAGGCGATGACGACCAGAAGGTGTTTCAAAGCCGTGCCGCCCATCACGATGAGCGTGCTCAGATCGTGAAGGATGCCGGTGGCGGGCGCCGTGCCGGAGGTCGTGCCCTGCGCGGCTTCCCACTCCGACTTCAAGCCATGCCGCCGGATCAGCCAAGCGCCGGCCACGCCGCTCAACAAACCGCCGGCCACCAAACCGAGTGTGGCCGACGCCGCGCCCACCTCCGCCGCGCCGGCGAGACCGCCCTGCTCGAACTGCGGCGCGAAGCCCAGCGCGGTGGCGTGGCCGCCCGTCAGCGTGACGCTGCCGCAGACGATGCCCAGCAGTGGATGCTCGCCGATGGCCTTGGCCGCGGCGATGCCGGCGATGTTTTGCACCACGCCGAGCAGCGTGGCGACGCCGAGAAAAATCAGCAGCGCCAAGCTGCCGCGCCGCACGATGTCCCAGGTCGCGTTCAGCCCGATGCAGGTGAAGAATCCGACCAGCAGCGGAAGCGCGAGGTTTTTCTCGGGCCGCGTCGCCCATTCCGGTTCGATGCTCACCAGCCATGTCCACCACGGCGTGCTGACCTTCGAGGCAAGCTGCACCGCGCTCGCGCCCGTGGCGTTCAGCGCAAGCACCACGAGTGACACGAGCAACCCGCCGATCACCGGCGCGGGAATGCTGAACCTGCCGAGGACTGGAATCTTCCGCACCAGCCACTCCCCGAATAGCAGCACGGGCAGAGCAGCGAGAACAAGAATCCAGGGCGGGACGGTCATGCGTAGGTTAGTCCAAATAATCCAGCGCGCGACGATAGACATCCGCATCCACACTCGCGCCGGAGCAGATGATGGCGACGGTTTTATCCCGGCAGTCAAACTTGCCCGACAAGGCGGCGGCGAGCGCGATGGCGCCGGCTGGCTCCAGCACGAGCTTGAGATGCTTGAAAGCCATCGCCATCGCGCGCAGCGTGTGCTCGTCCTCGACGACGAGGCCGCGGGTGATTCGCTCGCGCAGGACGCGGAACGGCAGCTCGGCGGGGATCGGTGTCAGGATGGCGTCGCA
>CAZNKC010000299.1:0-5114 GCA_964573315.1 uncultured Verrucomicrobiaceae bacterium
GTCCTGCGCATCGCGCGCCTGATCGCGAAGACGGCGGCGGACGCGTTTTTCGATGTTCACGGCTCCAACCGTGACCTGTTGCGTGACGCGGTGGTGACGCCCTCGCGTTGCGTCACGCGTGACGTAACGGTGGCGTCACTGCGGCGTCTCTGGTGTGACGTGGCGCGTCACGGGCGTTACGTGGTGCGCGAGGATGAAAGCCGTGTGGCTACGCTCGCCGGCGACCTCGACACCATCGACGCCCTCACCGGCTACCCCGGCTTTGGCAAGGCTCTGGCTGCTGTCGGCTGGGTGCTGGTGGATGAGGTGGCGGGCAGCCTCGTGTTTCCCAACTTCCTGGAATACAACGTCTTGCGCCACGGCTCGAAGCAGAGCAGCGCGGCTAAAAGGCAGGCGGAATACCGCCGGCGTCTGCGGGAAAAGCGGCAGCACGGTGACGCCGCCGGTGACGCGCCGGTGACGCCGGGCGTTACGTCACCCGTGACGTTACGTGATGCGTCACCACCCCCTCAGATTGAGATGGAGACATCTCAATCTGAAACAAACAAACAACGCGCGCGCGCGATGAAGGGTTGGCCGGCGACCGAAGAAGCGGCCCGCTCCATCGCCGTCACCATCGGCGTGCCGCCCGACTACGCGGCGACGGTGTGGCACGAGATCGAGGGGCGCGGCGGCGCCGACGGCAACGGTTTGGAGGTCGTCAACTTTGCCAGCCACGTCAAGGCCCGCTGGAACCACAGGGCGGCGAAGAAATCCGAAGCCGCCCCCGCCCGGAAAACCGGGCAGGAACCAACCATCCACACCAAGGCCCGGAGCCTTTGACCACCCACCCACACCGCCATGACCACCCCACCCACACCGCCCAACGACACCCCAGAAGACAAGACCCTGGAGGCCAAGCTGGAACGCATCACCAGCCTCCAGGAGCAAACGCTCACCAAGCCCATCCTGGCCGCTGATCCGAGCGATCTCATGCCCGCGCAGCGCTTCCGCAGCTTTCCGCAGCGTTCCCTGGCCTTTGTCCAGACCCGCGAATGGAAAGGGCCGGCGGCGGCCAAAGCGCGCGAGCTGCTACCCTTCATCCTGCATGACGGCATCATGGTCCTGCACGGGGACCGCGGCACCGGCAAGACCTGCATGGCCACCTGGTGGGCGACGGAGAAGGGCCGCGGGATGTACGTCAAGGCGCTGGACCTTTTCAACATCATCCGTTCCACCATGTTCGGCACCCGCGACCGCCGGTCCAACGAACGCGACACCCTGCGCGTGGTGGAGAAATTCCGCGCTTCCGACTTCCTCGTCATCGACGAGGCGCACGAGAGGGGAGAGACCGATTTCGAGGACCGCACGCTCGTGAACCTCATCGACCACCGCTACGACGCGATGCTGCCGACGGTGCTCATCGGCAATCTGACCCAAGAGGCCACCATCCAATCTCTCGGCCCCAGCATCACCCGCCGCATCAACCAGACCGGCGGCTTCGTCCACTGCAACTGGCCGCCTTACACGCGAATCTAACATCTAACCAATGGAAAAAAACCATGACGACTGAAACCGATCCCCCATCTAAAAAACCCGGCGAAGTGAAGCAAATCAGCGGGACGGAGATATGGAGCAGCGAGGAACCAGTGCCTCGCATGGTGATGGTTGATACCGCGCTCCTGAATGATCCGGGCCGTCTGCGCGAGAGGGCGGCCGCCATTGAAGCGGCCGCCAAAGGTCTGCCTGTGGACAAATGGCACGAGGGAAAGTGGTTCAAGCTCAAAAGCATCTCAGCCTTTTTCTATGGCACCCGATACCGGGCGCGTCCGTCGAGCTAACACCCGCCCGCGCACATCATGACCTCCGCCACTGCCACACCCCGCCTGTTTTGATCATGAACACGAAATACAACCCACTCAAACTCCCCGTCAACGCCAAGGGCGAACCCATCCCGTGGGTGGCGCAGGCGCGCGGCCGCACCTTCACGCGCTGCCTGAACCTGCGGCGGTGCTGGGTGTGCGGCGATCCTTTGGGAGTGTATCATTGCTATGTCACCCAGGTGGATGGCGCGTTCCATTTTACGGCTCTGCATGGGCCGATGCACCGGAAGTGCGCGGACTTCGTGCAGGAAGTCCAGCCCGCCGGCGAGGGCATCACGGCGCTCTGGACGGTGAGCAAGCAAAAAAAACCGAAGCGGTTTCATGACGGCCTGACGAACCTTTTCATGGTCCACTTCGGCCAGCCGTCCCAACTGCCCCTGTGGCGCGGCGCGGACGGACGTCCGCCCACCCGCACCGAGCTTTGGCTCGCCCTGGACACTGTGCGCCAGGAAAAAATCGCCGAGGCGGCCGACGACGCCGAGCGCGCCGCTCTTCACGAGGCCTTTGACCACGCAGCCACCTATTTCCTGCCAACAGCCGGTGAGCGGTCGGCGGAAGGCGGTGAGCAGTCCACCGACCACGGCTAACCGCCCTCAGCCCACCGGAAACTCCGCCATGAACCACCCCAGCCTCGACGAGATCACGGACTTGCATCTTCACATCCTCCTCCGCGCCGCCCTGCAGGACGGGAGGAAGGTGAAGGGGCGGAGCCTGAACGCCACCCTGTACAACCTCCCCCAACGCGCGCGGGTGTCCCCGTCCATCCGCGAACTCCAGTCCTGGGGGCTGCTGCGGTGCCCGGAGAAGCAGCGGGCGGAGAGCCAGTGCCGGTATGACTGGATCGAGCTCACCACGGAGGGGGAGGCGGTGGTGCGCTCGCTGGTGCGCTTCGCGCGCAATCACCTGGATTTTTCGACACCCTGAAAAGTGAAAAGGGATAAGTGAAAAGACTAACCATCAACTAACTGCCCCGAATCCCTGCCCTCTTTTTACTTTTCACTTATCCCTTTTCACTCTCACTAATATAACATGAAAACACACCTGATCTATCACCGGGCGGATGCGGACGGCATCGTCTCCGCCGCCGTCGTTTGCGCCGCACTCGAACTCACTCCACAGAACAGCACGCTGTACGGAGTCGATTACCCGGAGGCTTGCCCCGTCTTGAATGGACATGAAGAGTGGCGGAATCCCGTCATCATCGTGGATTACAGCTACAAGCAGTCGATCATGGAATTGCTCCTGCATAACTACTCAAAAGTCACGCTCTACGACCACCACGCCACGGCTGCGAAGGAATTGGGCGGGCTGCTCGGCACGCAGCCGGGTTGGATCATCGACACGTCTCGCGCGGCGTGCGCCATCGTGTGGGACGAGTTGATGAGCGGCACGCGGCGTCCCTGGTGGCTGGAGTTGATCGCTTGGCGTGACCTGGGCGGGCCGTGGCAGGCCGATGCGATCCCGCAGCAGGCGCGCGAGGCGCACGCGCTCAATGCCGGGCTGTTTGCTTTCGCGCCGCTGGACCCCTACCAACTCGCCGCTTTCATGTTCGAGGACCACCCCGCGTGGATGAAGTGGCTGCATGAGAGCGAGCTGCAGGAGGCCGAAAACCAGCGGGTGACGCTGGCGGTGGCGCGGGGCTGGAAGATGATGAATTGGTTTCCTGAGGAGGCGGGTGTCGCGGGCGACGGCGTGCCCTGCGTGACGAACGTCCACCGCGCGCTGATTTCCGAGACCTGCCACCAAATTCTGAAGCGCACCGGCGACAACATCGCCGGGGTGTGGAACCGGGACGCGCAGGCGCCCTACCACTACACCGTGAGCCTGCGCAGCACGGCGGACGGGCCGGACGTTGGAGCGCTGGCCAAGCGATACTACGGCGGAGGCGGGCGCGCGCGAGCGGCGGGCTTCACGACGGACAAATTGCCGATTTAACAGCAAACCAAACATCACTTCATGAACGAAATCATCAAGCTTCCAAGGCGGCAGGCCGCGGCCATCAAAAAGCTCTGCGACGCCTACTACGGCGCCCCCATCCACCGTGGAGAAGCGGAGACCCCGGAGAAAACCGCCGCCCGCAAAGCCTACGGAGAACAAAGCGCGCGGCTAGCCAAGCGACACTTCGGGCTGGACCTGACCGCCGAGGAGGCGTTTCGCGCTGTCCAGTATCATCAGACGGACTGGATTATGTGGAATCCGGGCGGCTTCGAGGAGAGGCTCGATCTGCTGGCCGCCACGTTGCGCGGCAAAACCGCGCCGGACTACGAGCAGCCGTTTGCGGAATACCTCACCGCCAAACATCTCTTTTCCACCCTCTATTTTCTGCACGACTACCGGAAGGGAAACCGGCCTGTCGGCACGATGGAATGTGGCGGATCGGAGGTTAGAGACACCGCGCGGGGTCTTTACCGGCTGCTGTACTTGAGCGGGCCGGACAGCCTTGATTTCTCGGATATGTATAAGACGGGGGGCTTCATTGACCTCCTCTCCCCGGATGGATCGTTTGTCGCGCACGCGGAACTCTGGAAGTATGAGCTAATGCTTCGATTCGGAGCGTCCGCCGAGCACCTCACCGTCCGCCGCTGCGGGATTGTGGCGGGCATTCCGACCGCGCGCAACGGAGTGGAGCCAAAGTCACCGCTGCTCAAAAAGTGGTGTGACACCTTGGTGCTGGCGCTGAACTCAAAGTGGGAGGTGTATCCCGGAAACGATTTCGTGGTTTGAACAACCCAACCAAAGCACCCCTATGATACACGGACTCGACAACGACAAGGAACTCCCGCAACCAGACCGGGAGACCGAGGAACAAATCCGTGCCAGGGCGGTGTTCCCGCGCCCCGGCTGGCATTGGTGGGACGGACGCGGGAACGACAGGCAAGTGGACGGCTCGCGCCCCGTCGCCATCAAGCATTGGTGTGTGTATGTCTGGTATTTTGCCGGGCGTGCCTACGCCTCCTCTGCGTGCTGGGTTGAGCCGCTGCCCGTCTCTGAGATGGGCGGCGAGTGGCTAGGCGAACTGGTTCCGCCCAACACCCAGCGCACCACTGACGATCCACGCATGGACATCCTGCGCTCGCTGCCGATCCATGTCGTGGTCAACTGGATCATTGATGCAGTTAGAAACGAAATCGGAATCTGCGCCAGCACATTCGCTCTCGGCATGGACAGCCGATTCCGGGATACGTCCCCACTCGAAATGTTCGACCTCTGCGCGGCTGTCATCCGCGAAAAGGTCGCCGCCCGTCAGAACAA
>CAZNKC010000300.1:0-5113 GCA_964573315.1 uncultured Verrucomicrobiaceae bacterium
GGGAATACAATCCCGCCCTCCGGTGGATCACGCTCCCACCGGATGCCACGTCGTCTTGAACTCGATCAGCGCCCGTATCTCCTCCGCACCCTGCGCCGTGTCCGCGAACCAGTCAATCGGCTCCTCGGCCTTGAGCAGACGCACGCGCTTCACGCTCTCCGCCGCGCCGAGGCGCAACGCCTGGCGTTCTTCCGCATTCGCGACGCCGCTGAGCGCGCGGAGATGCTCGTGCGTGGCAAAGGTGGGCAGCAACTCGGCGCGCCGGCCGGTGAGCAGGTTCACCACGCCGCCGGGCAGGTCACTGGTGGCGAGCATCTCGCCGAGGAGGATGCTTGGATACGATTGTGTCGTGCTGGCGAGCGCCACGACGCTGTTGCCGCTGGTGATGGCGGGCAGGATCAACGACAGCAGCGCCAGCAGCGGCGCGTCATCCGGCGCGATGACGCCGACGATGCCCATCGGCTCGGTGACGGTGAAATTGAAATGCGACGTAGCCACCGGGTTCACGCTGCCGAGCACTTGCTCGTATTTGTCAGTCCAACCCGCGTAATGCACGATGCGGTCCACCGCCGCCGCCACCTCGCGAGCGGCCGCCGCCTTGGAGCCGCCGCCCAGCAGGATCGCCTCCGCCATCTCGCCGCCGCGTGCCTCGATCATCTCCGCCAGCCGGTACAGAATCTGCCCGCGATTGAAAGCAGACCGCTTCGCCCAGCCCGGCCCCGCCTTCGCCGCGGCTTCGACAGCATTGCGCAGATCCTTGCGCGTGCATTGCGGGATGTTCGCAAAGAACACGCCGGAGGCGTCATGCAACGCCGCCACGCGCCCGCTCTCACTGCGGATGAACGCGCCGCCGACATAACATTTGGGGGTTTTGGTGATGGGGAGACGCTGGGACATGGCGGAGCTTCTTTTGACAGGATTAACAGGATGTCAGGATGAACAAGATTTGGGAATGAAGTTGAGTGCAGAGGATTTCATGAAACCTGCAATCCTGTCTTATCATGGTGGAGAGGAGAAAATGAGCGAGCACAAAATAAGGCGCGCGTTACGGGTTCATAAAAAATCCTGTTCATCCTGTAATCTTGTCAATCCTGTCCAAAAGAAAGGTCGCCTCACCCCACGCGCAGATAATCTAGCAGCCCCTGTTTCCCGCCCTCACGACCGAAGCCGCTTTCCTTGTAGCCGCCGAAGGGGCTGGCGGGATCGAACTTGTTGTAGGTGTTGGCCCAGACGACGCCGGCTTTGAGTTGCGCGCTCATTTTTAAAATGCGGCTGCCTTTGTCCGTCCACACGCCGGCGCTGAGGCCGTAGGGGGTGTTGTTGGCTTTCTCGACGGCTTCGGCGAGCGTGCGGAAGGTGAGGATGCTCAGCACAGGGCCGAAGATTTCCTCGCGGGCGATGCGGTGGCTCATGCTGACGTTCGCAAAGACCGTGGGCCGGAAAAAGAATCCTTTCGCGGGCAGATCGCAGGCGCTCTGGTGCAGCTCCGCGCCTTCCTCGACGCCGCTGCGCACGAGTTCGGTAATTTTGACGAGCTGCTCGCGGCTGTTGATCGCGCCGATGTCGGTGTTCTTATCCAGCGGATCGCCCACGCGCAGCACGGCGATGCGGCGCTTGAGTTTCGCCAGCACTTCATCGGCGATGCTCTCCTGCACCAGCAGGCGCGAGCCCGCGCAGCAGACGTGGCCCTGGTTGAAAAAGATGCCGTTGACGATGCCCTCCACCGCTTGGTCGAGCGGCGCGTCGTCGAAGACGATGTTCGCCGCCTTGCCGCCGAGTTCGAGCGTCATCTTTTTCTCCGTGCCGGCTAGCGAACGCATGATGATCTTGCCGACCTCGGTGCTGCCGGTGAAGGCCACCTTCGCCGTCAGCGGATGATTGATGACCGCCGCGCCGGTCTCGCTCGCGCCGCTGACGATGTTCACCACGCCTGGCGGCAGGCCGGCTTCCTGCAAAATCTCGCCGAACTTCAGCGCGGTGATGCTGGTGGTCTCCGCCGGTTTCAGGACGACGCAATTCCCCGCCGCCAGCGCCGGGGCGATCTTCCACGCCAGCATCAGCAGTGGAAAATTCCACGGGATGACCTGCCCCACGACACCATGCGGCGCGAGCCGTCTGCCGGGCGCGAGAAACTCCAGCTTGTCCGCCCAGCCGGCGTGATAAAAGAAATGCGCCGCCGCCATCGGCACGTCGAAGTCGCGGGACTCTTTGATAGGCTTGCCGCCGTCCATCGTCTCCGCCACCGCGAACTCGCGCGCGCGATCCTGCAGCAGCCGCGCGATGCGATAGAGGAACTTGCCGCGCTCGGCGCCGCTCAGTTTGCCCCAGGGACCGTCGAACGCCTTCCGCGCCGCCTTGCACGCCGCGTCCACGTCCGCGGCATCCGCCAGAGCGATGTCGGCCAGCTTCGCTTCCGTGGCCGGATTGATCGTTGGAAAGTATTTCCCCTTTTTCGGCGGCACGAACTCACCGTTGATGAACAAATCGTAACGCTTCTTCAGCTTCGGGTCCGCCGTCTCCGGCGCGGGGTCATACTCCCACAAATCACCAAACACGAGTTCGCGGGCGGGATTCTTCCGGGCAGGTTTTTTTTTCGCGGCAACGGGCATGATGCCGGACTTTGAAGGGGAGCGGGGATTTTGCCAAGCGGGTATTTCAGTTGGAGCGCCGCAGGCGTTCCAACTCCCGTTTGAGGGGTTCCCAATAGGCTTTGTCGGCCTGCCGCTCGGCGCGTTCCTCGGCCTCCAGAGCTTCTTCGACGGTGGCCTCATCACCTGAAGCGGCGGCGATGAGCAGAGGCCGCCCGGAAGACATTGCGCGGGCCTCGTCTGGATGCGAGCGCGCCAGGGCGATAAGCAGTTCCGGAGTGCGCGCCTCGCTCAACCAGAAACGAAGCTGCCCGGCATCCGGCCGGCCTTTGCAGGCGGCGTGATCGGCTTCAATGAGGCGGCGGATCATCGGCCAGTCCTTGTCGCGCTGGGTTTTTTTTGCCTGCACGAGATCGGACAGGGACATCAGTTCATAAATCGTGCCGTCCGAGCCTTGCAGCGTCGTCCGGCGCTCCCACAGAGATTCGAAATCGGCGACGCCGCGCATTTTTGCCATCACGTCCACCCTCATGCCGGCCGCATCGGGATGCTGGCAGCGAAAATGCACGGCATGGCCTCCATGCAGCATTTCCAACGAAAGCGGTGGCACGGCAATCACTGCCGCCTGCAGCTCGCGCATCGCCTCGCCAAGACGTTCAAGGTTGGCTTCATCGGCGAGAATGGCGAAATCCGTGTCGCGGCTGAATTCAGCCCCGCCGTAGAACACGCAGGCCTGCCCGCCCATCAACAGCGCGCGTACCTTGCAGTTCCGGAAAGTTGAAAGGACTTTGTGAATCGGGTTCGGGATCAAGGCTGCCTCCTTGGGCGAGGTACTGCGCCCACAGTTTCATGCTTTCCGACCAGCGTTCGAGCGGCGTCAGCCGGAACCATTCCTGCCACTCGTCTGCCGGATCGTTTTCCATGCCTGATTCTGGCACAAGGCTCCCAAAGAGCCAAGCGGGGATTTTCAACTCCGCGCAGACACGCGGGCCCGTCCGCGCGTCAACAGTGCGCGTATCCATCTTGATCGATCCTTGCCGCCGCCGCCCCATGAACCCCAACCGGAGACAATTTATGGAAACCACCGCCCTGGCGGGAGTGGGCAGCTTGTTGAGCGGCTTGCCCAGGGTCGGCGCCGAAGAAGCGCGGGTGAGCGCCGGCATGGTCCGGTTTCGCCCGGAAATCGAACCCCTGGTTCGGCTGTTGGAGGACACACCGCGCGAGCGCCTGCTGGAGGAGGTCGGCGCGCGAATTAAGACCGGCCTGTCCTGCCGCGAGGCCATCGCCGCGTTGTTGCTGGCCGGCATCCGCAACATCCAGCCGCGGCCGGTGGGCTTCAAATTTCACGCCGTGCTGGTCGTCAACTCGGCCTATCTGGCCAGTTTGAATTCCCCGGACGCCGACCGCTGGCTGCCGGTCTTTTGGGCGCTGGACCAATTCAAATCCTCGCAGGCGCGCGATGTGGCCGAGGGGGATTGGACCATGGAAGCCGTGCGCGAATCCGCCGTGCCGGCCGCTGACCGGGCACGGGCCGCGTTTGCGGAAGCCATGGACCGCTGGGACACCGAGGCCGCAGACAGCGCCGCCGCCGGGCTGGCCCGCGGCGCCGGGGCGCAGGAAATCTTCGACGTGCTTTGCCGCTACGGCGCGCGTGATTACCGCGACATCGGGCACAAGGCGATCTACGTCGCCAACAGTTGGCGCACGCTCCAGACCATCGGCTGGCAGCACGCCGAGCCGGTCATCCGCTCGCTGGCCTACGCCCTGCTGGAGCACCGCGACGGCAATCCCGCGACCGGCGACGCGCTCGCCGACCGGCCGGGCCGCCGCAACCTCGAACGCCTGCGCGATATCCGCGCCACCTGGCCGGGCGGCAGCCACGATCCCGCCACCACCGCGGAGATGCTGGCCGCCTTCCGCAGCGGCGACTGGGACGACGCCAGCCGCAAAGCGGTGGAACTCCTCAATCGCGGCAGCGCGCCCCAGCCCTTGTGGGACGCCATGTTCCAGGCCTCGGCCGAACTCCTGATGCGCCGCCCCGGCATCGTGTCCCTGCACGCCTGCACCACCACCAACGCCCTCCACTTCGCCTTCCAACAGGCCGCCAGCGACGAAACCCGGCGCTTCCTGCTTCTCCAAAACGCCTCCTTCCTGCCCTTGTTCCGCGGCGACGCCGACGCCATCGGCGGCGTGGAGATCGACCGCTTCGAGTCGCTGGCGACCGGCGCGCAAGGCCCCGGCGCGGTGGAGGAAATTTTCGCCACGCTTTCCACCGACCGCTTGCAGGCCGCGCGCAAATGCCTCTCCTTCCTGGAGTCCGGCGGCAGTCCCAAAGCCTTCACCGACGCCGCCCAGCGGTTGATTTATCTCAAAGGGCGGGACTCCCACGACTACAAGTTCAGCAGCGCGATCATCGAGGATCACCAGCATCTCTCGCCCGCGGCGCGCGACCGCTTCCTGGCCGCCAGCGTGTTCTGGCTGAAAGGCAGCGAGGGGGAGGACAGCCCGCTGGTCGCCCGCAGCCG
>CAZNKC010000301.1:0-4978 GCA_964573315.1 uncultured Verrucomicrobiaceae bacterium
GTCAAAGGCAACGCCGCGCACACGCTCGTATTCGGCGCGCGAGGTCATCCGGCTGAAGGCGCCGTTGCCGGGCGGCGGATGGTTGTAATGCAGGCCGCTCTGGTGCGGATAACGCCCGGTGAGCATGACGGCGAGCGAGGGGCTGCACAGGCTGGAGGGCACGTAGCCGTTGGGGAAACGCGCCGACCGCGCGGCCAGTTTGTCGAGATGCGGCGTCAGCGCCTCCGCGCTGCCCATGAAACCAAAATCACGATAGGTGTGATCGTCCGCGATGATATAAACGACGTTCGGCGGCGCGGCGGCGGCATTTAAAACCGCCGCGGCGAACAATAGAAAGATGAGAGGCAAGTGGTGTGGCATCGGTTTTCACCCGGATCGTAGGCCGGGTGTGCGCGGCGGGGAGAACGTTCGCCTTCTCGAAAAACTTTCATCGCCGCGCCGCCCGGCTTGGACACGCCCCCCAGCCGGGCGGGCTGCGCCACACCCGGCCTACGTCACCTCCATCAGCCGCTATTGATTGCAAAACCTCCTCACGATGCCAGACAGCCGCGGCTCATCCCCATCCCTCCCGTCCGCAATGCGGACCGTCATTTGCCGGGGCGCAGATGTCCGTCGAACCACTCCGCCATCCGCGTATATTCAGGCATCAGGTCCGGCCAGCCGTGGCCGGCGCCTTCTTTGACAATGAGCTTGGCGGTGGCCCCGGCCTCCGCGGCGCGGGCGGCGAAGCTCTCCGCCTGTTGGAGCGGCACGATCTGGTCCTGGTCGCCGTGAATGATGAGCGTTGGCGGCAGCTTGTCCGTGACGTGATAAATGGGCGAGATGACCTTGCCAAGCCGCTGCCGGCCCTCCGCCGTCTCCGCCTCCGGCCCGAACGCCTCGCGCAGCCACGCCAGGATGCCGGTGCCCACCGCGTCCTCGCCGGGTTTTCCGTAGTTCAAAAAATCCGTCGGCGGAAACAGGCAGGCCACGGCCTGCACCGCGCTGCTGGCGCGATCCACCGGATCCTTCGCGTCCGCCGCGCCCGGGCCGCCGCGCACGGCCATCGTCAAAGAGAGATGCCCGCCGGCGCTGCCGCCGCTGATGCCCAACCGGTCGGGGTCGAGGCTCCAGGTGGCCGCATTGTGACGGATGAAGCGGATGGCTCGATGGATGTCCTCGACGATCTCCGGGATCGCAAACTTCGGCTGGCAGCCGTGCCGCACTGAAAACACCGTGAACCCGCGCTCCAAAAAAGGCGCGTAATACGGCGGCGTGTTCGGTGAATAAGCCGACACCCAACCGCCGCTGACCATATAGACAATGCCGCCGCCGTTCGGTTTTTCCGGCTGGATGACATCCAGCGTCAGCGCCACGCCGAACTTGCGGCCATAAACGACGTCGGTCGTTTTGGTGTGGGGCGGCAGAGTTTGGGCCTGGGCGGTCAGGAGGCTGAAAAGCAGGAGCGCAGGCGGGAGAAAGAATTTCATGCAGGCCATGAAACGCCCCCTTGTTCCCACCGGCAAGCACGAACACAACGCCGCACAACATTCCTGCAAGTTAATCTCTCCGTGGCTCGTCTCCATTCGACGACTCTGACCGCGCCATGACACTCCGACTCCTAACCGCCCTCCTCATCGCCGCCGCCCACACCGCGACCGCCGCCGTCAAACTCCCCGCCATCCTATCCGATCACATGGTCGTGCAAGCGGACACCCCCGTGCCCGTCTGGGGCTGGGCGGACCCCGGCGAGCAAGTGACCGTCTCCCTCGCCGGACAGACAGCCACCGCCACCGCGGACGCGGACGGCAAATGGCGCGCCACGTTGGGCAAACTGCAAGCCACCGCGCAGCCGCAAACGATGACGGTCATCGGCAAAAACACGCTCACCGTGAACGACGTGCTCATCGGCGAAGTCTGGCTCGGCTCCGGCCAGTCTAACATGGCCATGCGTGTGGAGAGTTCCCTGAATGCCGGCCAAGAAAAAGCCGCCGCCACCCTGCCGCAAATCCGCATGTTCACCGTCGAGCGCGCCGCCACGACCGAGCCGCAAACGGATTGCAAAGGCCAGTGGATGGTTTGCTCCCCGGAAACGGTGGGCGCGTTTTCCGCCACCGCGTATTTCTTTGGCCGTGAGCTGCATCGCGAACTCAAGCAGCCCGTCGGCCTCATCAACTCCTCCTGGGGCGGCACCGCCGTCGAAGCCTGGACCAGCATCGAAGCGCAGTCCAAGCTGCCCGGATACTCCGCCATCTCCGCCACCTGGAAAGAAGCCACCGCCAAGCCCTGGGACGAAGCCAAAGCCCAGGCCGATTACCAAGCCGCCCGCGCCAAATGGATCGAAACCGTCAAAGCCGCCAAAGCAGCCGGCAAACCTTACGGCCGCGCGCCGTTGCCTCCCGTCGATCCGCGCCTGCACCAGAACCACCCGGCCAATCTCTTCAACGGCATGATCGCCCCGATCATCCCGTACGCCATCCGCGGCGCCATCTGGTATCAGGGCGAGCACAACTCCAATAAACCTTACGCCAACCTCTACGGCCTCCAGTTGAAAACCCTCATCGCAGACTGGCGTGCGCGCTGGGGCACGGACTTCCCCTTCGCCTGGGTGCAACTGCCCGACTACCTCGCCCCGCAACAGGAGCCCGTCGAAATGCTGCAACGCTGGCCCGTGATCCGCGAGCAAATGCTGCAAACCCTCAGCGTCCCCAACACCGGCATGGCCGTCACGCTCGGCCTCGGCGAGGAAAAAGACATTCACCCCAAAAACAAACAAGGCGTCGGCCAGCGCCTCTCCCTGTGGGCGCTCGGCGAGGTCTATGGCAAAAAAGTCGCCGCCACCTCCGGCCCGCTGTTGAAAAGCCACGTCATCAAAGACCGCAACGTCATCCTCACCTTCGACCACGCCGGCGCGGGTCTGCAATCGAAGGACGGCGGCGAGGAGTTGCAAGGTTTTGCCATCGCCGGTGAAGACCGCCGCTTCGTCAGCGCCCGCGCCCGGCTGCTGAATGGCCGCGTGGTGGTGAATTCCCCCGCCGTGCCGAACCCCGTGGCCGTGCGCTACGCCTGGGCGAACAACCCCGTGTGGTCCCTGCAAAACAGCGCCGGCCTCCCCGCCTCCCCCTTCCGCACCGATGACTGGGAAGTGGAATTGAAGCTGCCCGCGATCTTTTCCGATCACATGGTCGTGCAGGCCGGGCAATACCTCAACGTCTGGGGTTGGGCGCAGCCGGGGGATGAAATCACCGTCACCCTCGCCGATCAAACCGCCACCGCTCTCACCGTGTCAGACGGCTCCTGGCGCGCGCGCCTCGGCAAACTGACGACCACGGACAAACCCCAGCAGCTTATCGTCAAAGGCCGCACCACGCTCACCGTGAACGACGTCCTCATCGGCGAAGTCTGGCTCGCCTCCGGCCAATCGAACATGGCCTTCCTCTTCAGCCGCGGCGAATACCCCGCCGCCGAAACCGCCGCCGCCAGCCTGCCGCAAATCCGCATGTTCACCGTCAAATCACACGCCACCCGCATCCCGCAAAAAGATTGCCAGGGCGAATGGATCGTCGCCTCCCCGGAGACCGTGCAGCATTTCTCCGCCGTCGCCTGGTTCTTCGGCAAGGATCTGCATCAAAAACTCAAGACCCCCGTCGGCCTCATCAACTCCTCCTGGGGAGGCACCGACATCGCCGCCTGGACCAGCGAAGACGTTCAACTCGAAGTGCCCGCCCTGCAAAAACAGATCGAAAGCTGGAATGCCAAAGCCGCCGGCTTCGACGAAGCCAAAGCCAAGGCCGCGCATGAAAAACGCGTCGCCGCCTGGAAAGAAGCCGCCGCCAAAGCCAAAGCCGAAGGCAGGCCCATCTCCCGCGCCCCACGCTACGAGCCGCACCCGGACGTCTATCAAAACCGCCCCGCCAATCTTTACAACGGCATGATCGCCCCGCTCATCCCCTACACCCTGCGCGGCGCCATCTGGTATCAGGGCGAGCACAACTGCTCCACCGCGGAGAAAGCCGCGCTCTACGCCACCCAGCTCCCCCTGCTCGTCGAAAACTGGCGCGGCAAATGGCGCAGCAACTTCCCCTTCGCCTGGGTGCAACTGCCTAACTTCGAACACATCGGCTATCGCCCCCTCGTGCGCGAAGCCATGCTCAAAAGCCTCAGCGTCCCCAACACCGGCATGGCCGTCACCATCGACGTCGGCGAGGCCAACGACAATCATCCCAAGGACAAAAAGACCGTCGGCGAGCGCCTCTCCCTCTGGGCGCAAGCGCGCGTCTATCGCCAAAAAGTCCCCGCTTACAGCGGCCCCCTGCCCGCCGGTCACGAGATCAAAGACGGCGAAGTCGTGCTCAAATTCGACCACGCCCAAAGCGGATTGCAGGCGAAAGACGGCGAGCTTAAAGGCTTCACCATCGCCGGCGCAGACAAGCAATGGAAACCCGCCCAAGCCAGGATCGCCGGACGCGAAGTCATCGTCTCCCACCCCGGCATCCCGCAACCCGCCGCCGTACGCTACAGTTGGGCCTCCAACCCCGACGGCAACCTCTTCAACACCGCCGGCCTCCCCGCCTCCCCCTTCCGCACCGACGACTGGGAGATCACCGGACCGTAGCTTCGAGTGGCACTCGAAGCCCTCATTTTTTGACAGGATGAACAGGATTTAGGGAGGATTAACGGGATTCTTTTGAAGCTGAAACTTCTCGGACTTCACCCCTATGGTTCGATCTCGGGCTGGAAATAAAATTCCAGCGTCTCAACACATGTGGCGGTGATAAGAAACTCCAGGAACTCAGCCGTCTTATCCAAGGCCACCTGAAGCTTCATCTTCGGTCCATCAAAGGCCATGTGGGGCCCCTGCACTTTCCCATGCCTCTCGTCGAAAGGAAGCACCCCATCGTAAAACTGCATCACTTGAATCACCACTCCGGGCGGAACCTGCTCCGCTTCCAGTTCAATCAAGGCCGGCTCATACCAGTCCGCGATGGGCGGCTCGGCA
>CAZNKC010000302.1:0-4871 GCA_964573315.1 uncultured Verrucomicrobiaceae bacterium
ACAACCTACTCTCCGCCCGCGCCTCTCTGATCGAAGAATTTGCGCAACAAGCCGCGCAACTCCGGCATCGTGTCAGCCAGCTTGATGCCCTGCTTGGCGAACACGCTGTGGATGTGTCCGCGCTGCCGACGGTCGAGGCCGGTATCGCACCGAAACCGAGACGTGGACGCCGCCCCGGCTCCGGACGTGGACCCGGACGCCCTCGCGGCCGCCCCCCCGGACGCAAGAAGGCCGTTGTTGTCGAAGCCGAAACCGTCGTCGCCAAGGTCGCGCGCAAGAAAGCCAAAAAAGCGGCGAAGAAGAAGCCCGGCCGGAAGCCGCGCAACAAAGGCTTCAACGCCACCGGTGCGGTGCGCGCACTCGTGGCCGACATGAAAAAGCCCTTCACCGTCGGTGACCTGCGCGTGGAATTTGAAAAACGCCATCCCGGCGTGTTGGACACTCTGAACCGGATTGCCCTTAGCTTGGCTCTGCAAAGCCTTGGCCGCAAAGGCGAGGTCACCGGCAAAAAAGATCCGAACGGCAAGGGCAACATCTTCACCAGAACGGCGAAGCTCAAAGCCTGACACGGAGTCGCCAGGGCAGGGGGCGCTTACAAAGCGCCTCTCCTTGTAGCCTGCAAGCGCGTCTCCTTGTGACGATTCTCAATCCGCCGCTTGTCCGCCACCGGGCAGCGGCGGTTTGGTTTCCGTGAAATCGAAATCACGCTGGCGCTCCGGGCGCAGCCGGGAACGTCCGCCCGCACGCCGCCGAAACGGATCGAAAGCCGCGTCGGAACCGTCCACCTTCATTTGATGGACGATGCGCAGCAAATGGCCGAGCTGTCCCTTCGGCCAGCCGGCCTTGCCCGCGAACCAAGCGAGGTACTCCACGGGCAGGTCGTAGATGGGGATGCCGTTGGGCGGGAAATGCTGGGGACCGAATTTGCCGAACGGCATGAAGGCGCGGCCAATGGCCTCCAGATCGGCGCGCATGGCTTCCGGCAGGGAGGCGGCGGGTGGGTCGTCGTCGGGCATGGCGGGCAGTCTATTTGGGGTCTGGGAAATCACGCCCGTCCCATGAACGATAATAGTGAATCCAACCGCTTCGCCACATGCCAATGAGAAAATCGTGGCCATCCTTGCCCCAATCGTTCACGAAAGATGGTCTCTTAATGTGGTAGTCTATAAGCTTGTTCTCGTAAACAGCATTCGACCATTTTCGAAATTCCTCCTCCGAGGGAAGCCGCTCGTACGAAGTTCTAAAATCAACCACGTAATCGGCTATTGGAATGAGGTGATCCCGTACAAATTCGTGGTTTCGCATTCGCTGATCGATCCCAATCTTCAATGCAAAGCAGGCTAAAATCACAATGACGGCTGTTGGTCCAAACCAAGTGAGGGACTTTTGATTGGGGTTTTCCATGACCGGGCGAGATGGCATGAAGCCTATTTATTGGAAGCTGCCAATGGAGATTCGATGTGAAAATGTAAATTTGCCCGCCCTCAAACAGCCCGCGCGGTGCGGCTTTCCAAAGCGGTGAGGAAATCTTGATACGCCTGGGCCAGTCCCTCCCGCAGCGGGATGCGCGCCTGCCAGCCGAGGGCGGTCATGCGGGAGACGTCGAGCAGCTTGCGCGGGGTGCCGTCGGGCTTGGCGGTGTCGAAGGTGATGCGGCCGGTGAAGCCGGTGGTTTCCTTGACTAGCTCCGCCAGTTCGCGGATGGAGACATCGCTGCCGCAGCCGAGGTTGATCCAGTCCGGCGGGTCGTCCGTTTCCAGCAGGTGCAGGCAGCCGGCGGCGAGGTCGTCCACATGCAGAAACTCGCGGCGCGGCGTGCCGCTGCCCCAGACGACCACTTCATCCTTGCCCGCCAGTTTGGCTTCATGAAAGCGGCGCAGCAGGGCCGGGATGACGTGGGAGTTCTCAGCGTGGTAATTGTCCCCCGGGCCGTAAAGATTCGTGGGCATGGCGGAGTGAAACAGCACGCCATGCTGGGCGCGGTAGTGCTGGCAGAGTTTCAGCCCGGCGATCTTGGCGATGGCGTAGGCTTCGTTGGTGGATTCGAGCGGGCTGGTGAGCAGGCAGTCCTCCGGCATGGGTTGCGGCGCGAGGCGCGGATAAATGCAGGAGCTGCCGAGAAAGAGCAGCCGTTTCACGCCATGCTCGAAGGCGGCGTGAACGAGGTTGGCGGCGATGATGAGGTTTTCGTAAATGAAGTCCGCCGGATAGGTGCTGTTGGCGTGAATGCCGCCCACCTTGGCTGCGGCCACGATGACCATCTCCGGCCGCTGCCGGGCGATGAAGTCATGCACGGCGGCTTGGGAGAGCAGATCGAGTTCCTGCCGGGTGGCGGTGACGAGTCGCAGCGCCGGATGGCTCGCTGCCGCGGCGCGGCAAAGCGCGCCGCCCACCATGCCACGGTGGCCGGCGATGAAAAGAGAACTGGCATCGGACAATCGCATCCGCTCATCCTAGGCTGTGATTATGAACTGGCAAACAGCCATTGAGTTTAGAACTGTGCCGTCTGTCTGGGCAGGCGCATGAAGCAAGGGAGGCAGTCAGGCATGGGGCGCGGGCATCTTGCCTGCGCGAAAAGGCTGGGAAGCCTGTTCCCCATGCCGCCTCCCCAAACCAGCGCCGATTTCATGCGCAAGCCCTGCCCGCTTGCGGGCGTGCCAAGATTGGGCCATCATACCGCCGCATGAAATGGTCTTTCCGCATCGCCACCATCGCCGGCACCGAGGTGCGCATTCACCTCACCTTTTTTCTCCTGTTGATCTTCGTGGCGGCGCAGGGCATGAGGGGCGGCCAGGGGGCGCCCGGCGCGGCTTTTGCCGTGCTGCTGGTGAGCGCCATGTTTTTGTGCGTGCTGCTGCATGAGTTCGGCCACGTCCTGGCCGCGCGCGGTTATGGCATCCGCACTCCGGACATCACGCTGCTGCCCATCGGTGGTCTGGCGCGGCTGGAGCGGATGCCGCGCAAGCCGGCGCATGAGCTGGTGGTCGCCATCGCCGGACCCGCGGTGAACGTGGTCATCGCCGCCGTCATCGCCGTGGCGCTCGGCCTGAAGATATCTCTCGATCCGAACCTCACCTTCCATTTGAGCGGCGGTTTCTGGCATCACTTGATGGTGTGGAACCTGCTGATGGTGGTCTTCAATCTGATCCCCGCGTTCCCGATGGACGGCGGGCGCGTGCTGCGCGCCTTGCTGGCGATGTTCACGGACTACGAACGCGCCACCCGCTGGGCGGCCACCGTCGGCCAGGGCTTTGCCGCGCTCGCCGTCGTGGCCATGCTGCTCTACGGTTTCTTCAATCCCTTCCTGCTGCTCATCGCCTTTTTCATTTTCATGGCCGCCGGCCAGGAAGCCGCCGCCGTCAGCCAGCAGGAGGCCACGCGCAACCTGCTGGTGCGCGACGCCATGCAGACGGAGTTTCACGCGCTGTCGCCGGACGCGGAATTGCGCCATGCCGTGGAGCATCTCCTCGCCGGCACCCAGCAGGATTTTCCGGTGCTCGATCCGCAAGGCGGCATGATGGGCATCCTCAGCCGCCACCGGCTCATCGCCGCGCTCGCCGACCACGGCCCTTCCTTCCCGGCGCGTGAGGTGATGGAGCCTTGTGTCCAAAACGTGCATCCCGCCATGGCGCTGCCGGAGGCCTTGGAACAACTCCAGCACGGTGTCTGCCCCGCCATCCCCGTGCTCGACCCGCTCACGGGCCGCCTCGTCGGTTTGCTCACCAGCGAGAACATTGGCGAGACGCTGCTCGTCCGCGCGGCTTTGCGCAAGGCGCGGGGGGCAGTGGACGGTGGGCGGTAGTCAGTGGCTATCCCCCCCTCCCCCCTTCTCTCTGTCCCTCTGTCCCTCTGTCTCATTCATTTCCGCTCCGGCTTCGGATCGAGGTTCGCCTGCAAATCGGCGTCGGTGACGGTGCTTTCGACTCCGCTGGCAGGCACTTCGGCTTTGGCGGTCCAGAGGATGGCGTTGAGCAGCAGCTTGCGCTGGTCGGGGTGCGCCCAGCCTTGGTGGAAATGACCGCCGGTGAAGCCGAAGGCGCGGCTGCCGTTGTCGCGTTCGGCGGCCCAGGCGACATGCTGCGGCTCCTTGCGCTCCAGCACGGCGGCGCGTACTTCCGGGTTGCCGCTGTGGTGGCCGTCGGGCCGGGACAGGCTGTCCGGCGGCGGCAGGTCGGTGAGGATGGGGGTCACGCCTTGCATGCCCTTGCGGAAGCGCATGTGGTAGTACCATTCGTCCAGCGTGCCGAAGGGCTTGACGCCGCGGCTCACGGGATGGTCGGGCAGTTCTTTGAAGTGGGCTTCCCAATGCGGGTTCACGCTGTGATGAATCTCGAAGCAGCCGCCGAGCCAGTCGATGAACTCGTTGTGACCGTTCTCCAGGGTGGGCTCCACGGCGTAATGCACGCATACCAAGCCGCAGCCGCGCGCCATTTCCTTGCCGAGTTGTTGCAGATGGTCTTCCTCCAGCGCGGGGTGCCGGTCCTGGCCGTCGGCGTAAAACAGGATGGTGTCCGCTTTCGCCAGCACCTCGGCGGACGGCCATTCGCTGTTGAGGTAATGCGTCACTGTCACCGCGTCCGCCGCGCTTTCCTCCAGGCATTTTTTGAACAGCAGCACGCCGGCGTTGTGCTCGTGCTCGCCGGCACGGTGGCTGGGTTTGCCGGCGACGAGGACGACGCTTTTTTTCTCGGCGGCGGTGAGCGCGAGCGGCAGGAAGGACAGGGCGGCAAGGCAGAGGAGGAGCGGTTTCATGGCTGGATGGGGAAGGATGAAACAGTTTGGCGGGAGCCGGTCTATCGCAAGCCGGAAGAATGATTTGGACTGGAGGCGGCGTTTCGATTGGCGTATCGTTGCCGACCATGACCATGAAA
>CAZNKC010000303.1:0-279 GCA_964573315.1 uncultured Verrucomicrobiaceae bacterium
CGACCGCGACCCCGCGCCCGCCGTCATCGACGCCGACGCCCTCAACGCCCTCTCTCCACTCCCCGCCGATTTCAACCCTCCCGGCCCCCGCCTGCTCACCCCGCACCCCGGCGAGTGGCAGCGCCTCGCGCCCGATCTCGCCAACTCCACCCTCTCCCGCCGCCAGCAAGCGGAAGCCTTCGCCAGCGCCCATCCCAACCTCACCCTCCTGCTCAAAGGCGCCCGCACCGTGATCGCCCATCACGGCCACCCCACCCGCTTCAACAGCACCGGCCACCC
>CAZNKC010000303.1:289-4858 GCA_964573315.1 uncultured Verrucomicrobiaceae bacterium
CCGGCGACATGGGAGACATCCTCAGCGGCGTGCTCGGCGCCCTGCTCGCCCAAGGCCTCCCCACCCCGGACGCCGCCGCCCTCGGCGCCTGGCTCTGCGGCCGCGCCGCCGAACGCGCCGCCCACCACCAACACCCCAACGCCACCCTCCCCACCCAAACCGCCGCCTGTCTCGGCGCGGCTCTTCAAGACCTCGTTGAAAATGCTTTCTGATCTCGTTTGTTCGGCCAAACAGCAACCGCAGCGCCTATGCCTGAAGAAGCCTCGATTCTTAGCCACATACCCAACTCGGGTATTGTCCATTTGCCCGGTCGCCGATTTCCCGAAATCGTTTTACAAGGTGACACCCTTTCTGGATTCTATGACAGTGTACTCTATCTGTTAGAGCAACTTCGAGAACAGCATGACGAGGAACACTATTACGAGGTTCTGGCACTCGGCGAACAGCTTCGAGATCACCTTTTGCACTACGAAGCCACCTTGAGTCAGAATGGCTTCAGTTTACCCTATTCGCGCTCAATTGCTGATCGCCCTATTCCTGATGAATTCGATTCACTCTAACTCAAGACTACTGGCACCAACCACCGGGATCGTTCAGCCTCCGATGTTTTGCGTAACCCCAACCCACCATTCGGTCTCCACGCTGGCCCCTGTCCCGGCGGTCGACACAGCTTAGACGTTTTCCGTCCTCCGATCCTTCATCACCAAACCTCCGCGTCCTCTGCCCCTTTGCCCCTCTGCGGCAAACTCCCCCGGAAAACGGAACACGAACCAACCAGCAACCCCTTTCCCATGATTCCCCTCCTCGACGTCAACATCCAAAACCACCCACTAGAAACCGAACTCACCACGGCGTTTCAGCGTGTTTTCAAAAGCGGACATTTCATCATGGGGGAGGAGATCACCCGGCTGGAGGCCGAACTCGCCGCACTTACCGAGTCGCGTCATTGCATCGCCGTCTCCTCCGGCACGGATGCCCTGCTGCTTGCGCTCATGGCGCTCGACATCGGCCCCGGCGATGAGGTGCTCGTGCCCGCCTTCACCTTCTTCGCCACCGCCGGTTGCGTCAGCCGCACCGGAGCCACGCCGGTGTTTGTCGATGCCTGCCCCGTCAGCTTCAACATCGACCTCGCCGACGCCCGCGCCAAGATCACCGCCAAGACCAAGGCCATCGTCCCCGTGCATCTCTTCGGCCAAGCCGCCGACATGGACGGCGTGCTCGCCCTCGCCGCCGGGCACGGCCTGCTCGTCATCGAGGACGCCGCCCAGGCCATCGGCGCGCGCTATCGCGGCAGGTCTTGCGGCGCGATGGGCGGCTTCGGCGCGTACAGCTTTTTCCCCAGCAAGAACCTCGGCGGTTTCGGCGACAGCGGCGCGCTCGTCACCCAGGACGACGCCCTGGCGGAAAAAGCCCGTGTCCTCCGCAACCACGGCTCCCAGCCCAAATACTACCACCATCTCATCGGCGGCAACTTCCGCATGGACGCCCTCCAAGCCGCCATGCTGCGCGTCAAAATCCCGCATTACGCCGCCTACACCGCCGCGCGCCGACGCAACGCCGCTTATTACATCGAACGCCTGCGGCAGCAGCCCGGCTTCGTCCAAGCCGATCCCCAGCGAGAAACCGCTTCCGCCGCGGACGACACCCGCGTCATCCTCCCCGTCGTTTCCCCGCACAACGACCACATCTGGAATCAGTTCACCCTGCGCGTCCCCGGTGCGGGCCGGCGCGACGCGCTGCGCCGGCACCTCGCCGGTCTCCAAATCGGCTGCGAGATTTATTATCCCCTCACCCTCGACCAGCAGCCCTGCTTCCAGCACCTGCCCGCCGCCTCCCGCCAAGGCTGCGCCACCGCCCACCAACTCGCCGAAGAAGTCATCAGCCTCCCCATCTACCCGGAACTGACCCCGGCGCAGCTTGACGAGGTCATTGATGCCCTCGTCCGTTTTGTCACTTCGTAGTGTCAGCAGCCCGGCCAGACATTCAAGCCGCACGGAACGCGGCAGCGTTTTTGGAGTGCTGCGCTTGGCGCAGCTTTGGATGGGAGCGGCCAAGAGATGTTGATGCGGAAAAGACGCGCGCACGTTCTCCCCGCGTCCAATCCAAAGCGCCGGCAACCGGCGCACTCCAAAACCCCGGCGAGCCAGCCGCCCCCACTACGAATTCCCCGCCGGACGCGCCCCGAGGCTTACGCGCAACTCCACCCTCTCCGTTCCCCGCACCAAACTGATCGCCACCTGCTCCCCTGCCGGCAGCGCCTGGATTTGCTCGATCAACGCCTGTGGCGAATCGAAAGCCCTGCCGTTGAAAGCCACGACCACATCCCCAGACAGAATGCCAGCCTCCTGCGCCGGCGAACCCGCCACCACCTCCGCGACCAAGGCTCCCGTCCGGCCCAAGCCGAGCCGCCGGTCCAGCGTCACCGTCTCCGCCGCCACATTGATGCCGAGGAAACCGGGCGCGATCTCCTTGACCGCCGGCTTGCCGGGCTGCGGCTGGGATTTCTCCGCTTTCATCACCGCCTGGATCACCGTCTGCACGTCCTTCGCCGGCACCGCCAGCCCCACGCCCTGCCAGGCGCGCACGTTTTCATCACCGCGATAGATCGCCACGTTGATGCCGAGGATTTCCCCGCGCACGTTCACCAGCGGCCCGCCCGAATTGCCCGGATTGATGACCGCGTCGGTTTGCAGGTAGTCGAGCGCGCTATCGTTCAGATGCCGGTCGCGCGCGCTGATGATGCCGCGCGTCACCGTGCCGCTCAGCCCGAAGGGATTGCCCACGGCCATCACCAACTGCCCCACCCGCACCGCATCCGAGTCCGCGAAACTCAGCGCCGGAAAATCCTTTTTGCCCGACTCGATCTTCAGCACCGCGATGTCGCGCTGCCGGCTCGCGCCGAGAAAGCGCACCGGATAGGTCTTCTTGTCCTGCATGGTGATCATCACCTCGTTCACGCCCTCGATGACATGGAAGTTCGTCACCACATGGCCTTCCTTGCTGATGATGACACCCGATCCCAGTCCCGGCTCCACCCGCGCCTGCCGGCCCACCAGCCCGAAGAACGGATGCCATCCATACGCCGCCGGCCGCACCGTCTTCGTGGTCACGCTCACCACCGCCGGCAGCACCGCCGCCGCCAGCCGCGAGTATTCATCGTCCAGCCGCGCCAGCAACTCCACGTCGGCGGGGTCGATCCTTGGGGCCGCCGGAGCCAGCGCGGCATCCGGAGCCTCGCCGCGCAGCAGTTGCAGCAAACCGTAATCAGACGACCCCGACCGCCACGCGCTGAACAAGGCAAAAGCCAGCGCCAGCACAAACACCGCAAAAATCAGTCGTCGTATCGCATCCATGTCATTTCAAAACGCCGCGCGGGGAAAAATTCGCCTCACTTCTCCGGCTTGCCTTCACTGGAACCGGCGTCCGGCTCTGGCGCGTCCGCCTTGTTCGCCGCCTCCTGTACCGCAGGCACCCGGAACAAATCCCCGGTGAAAGGGCACTTCACCGTCTCCCCCGGAGTCAGCCCGGTCACATCCACCAGTTGATGCTCAGCCGCCCTCGGACTCTTCACCATGCCCGGCCGGCCCGGCACCGCGACACCGTTGGGCAAATCAGCCGCCTGCGTGGTTGGCGGTGACTGCGCGGACACCGCGGCGGTTTCCTTCTGATCCCCCGCCCCTCCCTGACGAGGCTGCATCCCCTCCCGCAAACGCTGGAGCACATCATGAAACGCCTCGCTAGACACTGGCGCTTTCAATTTCAAGCCCGGAGCCGCCCCCGGCAGGGCGGTATTTTCCGGCGCGTCGTCTGCTTCGTTTTTCGGCGCGGGCGGGAAGTCCGGTATCACCACGTTTTCAAACTCATTCTCCACCACCATCGGAGCCACCTCCGGCAGCACCCCGCCCAGCAGAGACGGCGTCACCGCCCCGGCGGGCGGCTCGGTGGACATCAATGGAAAATCCGGCTCCACGCTTTCGCCCGCCATCACCCAGGGCGGCAAAGTAACCGTGCGCGGCGGCTCGAACACCACCCGCGGCCCCGTCTCATCCTCCCACGGCTCCAGCGGCGGCAGCGAGCAATGCGCCAGCAGCCCGGACAGCATCAGCACCGGAATCGCGCGGGCAGCGGCATGGAAATGTTTCATCGTGGATTAGCGGATAACGGCGGAAAACCGTGTCCTGTTTGCGCCGGACCGCTTATTTTACCCCAAAATACTCCCACAAGCAACAGCGGCGGCAGAGAAGTGCGTCGTTCAGGGCGAGGCGGCGCCAGCCGGGCAGTAAGGCGGACGTGTCGTCCGCCCCGTCAAGCGGGCTTGTAGCCCGCTGCTCACCACGGATTCGAATTCGGACAGTGGACATGGCGCCCTCTGCTCCGTTGAGATGGCGGCGGGCGGGGAAGCCCGCCGGACAGGGCGGACGACACGTCCGCCTTACCTGCCTCCGCCTGCCTTGTTCCTCCTCACTCCATAAACCAGCAATCGCCCTCCCTTCTCAAATAACGAAATCGCACTTCCCCAACCCGGCGAAGCCGGAAGCCAAAGGGGTAGGAAAATCTATGGCAAGAAGA
>CAZNKC010000304.1:0-4751 GCA_964573315.1 uncultured Verrucomicrobiaceae bacterium
GCGTCGAGCAGGTTGGGAATGTTGGCGGGCAGGCCGGGGACGAAGGGCGTGTCCGGCGCGGCGGCGGGCTTGTCGGATTTCAAGTAGCGCAGGATGCCGGAGCTGGTGGTGAGAATGAGGTTGGTGTCGGCGGTGAGGGCGGTCTTGTAAGTCTCCATGATTTTGAGGAACTCGAAGAACTCGCGGGCGACGGCGGTCTGGTTGTAGGCTTTGGCGTAAATCTCGATGGCTTTGGCGTCGGCCTCGCCTTCGATCTCCTGGATTTTGCGGTAGGCTTCGGATTCGATCTGGAGAAGGTCGCGCTCTTTGTTGCCGAGGATTTTGGCGGCTTCGCCGGCGCCTTCGGAGCGGAAGCGCTCGGCGATCTGCTGGCGCTCGCTGATCATGCGCTGGTAGATGGTCTCGGAGACGGATTCGTTGTAGTTGAGGCGCTTGAAGCGGACGTCGAGCAGTTCGATGCCGAAGCCCCGCACTTTGGGCGCGGCGTTTTTGAAGATTTCCTTCTCCAATTCCGAGCGGCCTTTGGCGATGGACTGCATGGTGGCGAGGCGGGCGTCGGGCATGGTGTCGGCATCGAGCTGGGGCTTGCGGTCCTTGGTGGTACGGACGGCTTCGATGAGATCGTGGCGGGCGATGATGGTGCGGGTCTCGCTGCCGAGGATGTCGTCGAGGCGGGACTGGGCGCTGCGTTCGTCGCGGAGTTGCTCGAAGAACTGGAGCGGGTTGTCGATGCGCCAGCGGCCGAAGGCGTTGACCATGATATAAACTTTGTCCTTGGTGGGCATCTTGTCGGAGGGGCCTTCCCATTCGAGGATGCGTTTCTCGAAGCGGTTGGCGTCCTGGACGAAGGGCAGCTTGAAGTGGAGGCCGGCTTTGGTGACCGGCTCGCCCACGGGCTTGCCGAATTGGGTGATGACGACCTGCTCTCCTTCGCTGACGGTGTAAAGGGTGGAGCGCAGGAGAACGATGAGCAGGATGGCGAGGAAGGCGCCGAAGGTGCTGAGGAAGGTTTTCATGGTTTTGCTGAGTGGGAGCCGGCGGCGCGGGTGTTATTGGGCGCCGGGAGCGCCTTGGGTGGTCTTGTAAGGGAGGCTGAGGAAGGGGAGAAACTGCGGGGCGGCATCGTCGAGGATGACCTTGCCGGGGATGCCGGAGAGCACTTCCTTCATGGTCTCCAGGTAAAGGCGTTTGCGGGTGACCTCGGGCGCTTTGTCGTATTCGACGAGTTGGGCGAGGAAACGGGAGGCGTCGCCTTCCGCTTCGTTGATGCGTTTGGTGGCGTAACCCTGGGCGGCGCTGATTTTTTGCTCGGCCTCGCCGCGGGCGCGGGGGACGGAGCGGTTGTACTCGCCGTTGGCTTGGTTGATGAGCTGCTCTTTCTCCTGCTGGGCGCGGTTGACCTCGTCGAAGGAGGCCTGCACGGGCGGCGGCGGGTTGACGTTGAGAAGCTGGATTTGGTCGATGAGGATGCCGACGTTGAGCTGGTTGACGGATTGCTGGAGGCGCTGCAGGGCGCGGTCTTCCATCTCCTGGCGGCCGAAGGTGAGCACTTCGTCGATGGTGCGGTCGCCGACAACCTCGCGCATGACGGCCTCGGAGAGGTCGCGCAGAGCCTTGGGCGGGTCGCGGAAATTGAAGACGTAGGCGCGGGCGTTTTCGATGTGGTATTGGACGACCCACTCGACGGTGGCGGTGTTTTGGTCGCCGGTGACCATGGTTTTTTCCATCTCCTGCTCGGCGCGGTGGCCGGAGTACTGGTAGGGGTTGCTGGCGCCGGCGGAGCCGAAACCGAATTCGAGCTTCTGCTGGCGGCGGGTTTCGACGATGGTTTTTTTGTCGATGCCGAAGGGCAGCTTGAAGCGCAGGCCGGGCTGGGTGGTGTCGAGGTAAGCGCCGAACCGCTGCACGATGGCGACGCCTTCGGTGGGAACCTGATAGACGGATGAAAGCAGGCCGAGCAGGACGACGGGGATGAGCAGGAACGGCAGGATGCGTCCGGGACGGAAGTCGATCTTTGGGAACTGGGGCAGGGAAGGGGGGCGTTGGTCGGCCATGCGGCGAGGTTAGGAGCGGGAAAGGACGGATGCAACCCCGGATGGAGGGGGGTTGCAAAAGCGGCGGCGCGGGGCGATGGGTGGGCGTACGCTTTCATCATGCTGCTCATCATCGACAATTACGATTCCTTCACCTACAACCTCGTCCAATACTTCGGCGAGATGGGGGCGGAGATGGAAATCCGGCGCAACGATCAAGTGACGCTGGAGGAGATCGCGAAGCTGAATCCCGGCCACATTTGCGTGTCACCGGGGCCTTGCACGCCGAAGGAGGCGGGGATCAGTTGCGCGGTGATCCGGGAGTTCGGGCCGCGGGTGCCGCTGCTGGGGGTTTGCCTGGGGCATCAGTGCATCGGGGACGTGTTCGGCGGGGAGGTGGTGCGCGCGGGGCGGCTGATGCACGGCAAGACGAGCCAAATCCATCACCAGGGGGCATCGGTGTTCGCCGGGCTGCCGGATCCGTTCGAGGCGACGCGCTACCATTCGCTGTTGGTGCGGCGGGAGACGCTGCCGGATTGCCTGGAGGTGACGGCGGTGGCGGTGGATGACGAGTCGGAGATCATGGGGCTGAAGCACCGGGAGCTGCCGATTCATGGGGTGCAGTTTCATCCGGAGTCGATCCTGACGCTGGAAGGGAAGAAGTTGTTGAAGAATTTTCTGGAGATGGCCTGTTAATGGCTCGTTATTGTTTGCGAACGGATGCGCCGCCGGCTTGTCTGTGTATTTGATATGTCCCCACTCAAAGCCTTCCAAGACGCCCTGCGGCAAAGCCCGGAGAATGTCCCGTTGTTGCTGCTCTACGGCAGAGCCTGCCTGGAGGAATTGCAAATGGAGGACGCGGTGGCGGCCTACGAGCGGGCGGTGGAGATCGATCCGCGTCACACGGACGCGCAGCTTGGTCTGGCGCGGGCGTTGCTGGCCAGCGGGCACGCTTCCAAGGCGGCGGTGCGCGCGGAGCTGGTGCTGCAACAGGATCCGAATTGCGCTGCCGCCCATCTGCTGCTCAGCCGGATTCATCTGACGGAGGGAGACAGGGCGCGGGCGCGGCTTCATTTCAACCGGGCGGCGCAGCTTGACGCGAGCGCGTCCGACGCGGGCCTGGAAAAGGGCTTGGGCCTGACCTTGCAGGACGCGCGCAAAGCGCGGCCGGCGGGCGGTGAGGCGTCCGCCCAGTCTGCGTCCGAGGGGGCGCCGGTGTTTCCCGGCGAATCGTCCGCCGAGATGGACGATGAGTTTTTTATGGACGAGCCGCCCTATGACTGGCGGCCGGAGACTTTCCTGGCGCCCGGTGACCCGGAGCGCGAGCGCGTGACTTTTGACGACGTCGGCGGTCTGGAGGCGGTGAAGGAGGAAATCCGCCGCAAGATCATCCATCCCCTGGAGCAGCCGGAGTTGCATCGCGCTTACGGCAGGCCGGCGGGCGGGGCCATCCTGCTGTACGGCCCGCCGGGTTGCGGCAAGACGCTGCTCTTGCAGGCGGTGGCGGCGGAGGCGCCGTGCAATTACTTGGCGGTGGGTTTGCACGAGATTTTCGATCCTTACTTCGGCAGCACGGAGCGGAACCTGCATCAGGCATTCGAGACCGCGCGCTGCAACGCGCCATGCGTGCTGGTGCTCGACGGGCTGGACTCGCTGGCGCAGGACCGGCGCCAAGTGCGCGAGAGCCAGCTTCGCAATGTGGTGAACCAGCTTTTGCATGAGATGGACACGCTGCGCGCCGGACAGCATCGCGTGCTGGTGCTGGCGGCGACGAGCCAGCCGTGGACGCTTGACCCGGCGCTGTGCCGTCCCGGACGATTCGAGCAATCGATCTTCATCCCGCCGCCGGACGAGGCTGCGCGGGAGGCGATCCTGGAGCGGCTGACGCGCGAGAAACCGGTGGGACGCTTCGACATGAAAGCGCTGGTGCAGGCGACGGAAGGTTTCTCCGGCGCGGACCTGCAATGGGTGGTGGATCGCGCCGCCGAACTCTCGCTGGGCGAGGCCATGAGCAAGGGCCGGCCCGCGCCGATCCCGGGCGCGCTGCTGCTGAAAGTGGCGCGTGAGCACCGGCCCACGACGCAGGACTGGCTGGCTGGCGTGCGCGCCGTGGAGACGGACGCGGTGAACGAGCGCGGCTGGATGACGAGCGAGGTGCGCAAATTCGCCGAGCGCGGGCTGCGGCGGTGATTGGCAAGCATGGTGTTCACGCCTCAGCGTGTCACGCAGGCCGGGAGATGTTCGAAATCACGCTGAAGCGTGAACAACGCGCTCTTCCCGCTGTGCTCTACGTGTTCAAGAGCGCCAGTTCGACGCCACCCTGCTGTTCTATTACTTCGGTTTCCTGGAGGGGGACGGCAGCGGCGCGCGCCTGCACCAGTACTTCCGCGACATCGCACAGGAAACCCTGGCTTGGCGCGTTTACCAGGAGACGGGAGGGAAAAGCACCCGTCCCCGGGACCGCAGCGCGGGCGATTACAACGACATGGCGCGCAGCAACAACGAAAAATTCCTCGAAGGCCGCACCGACGCGCAGTTGGCGGCGGATATCGTTGCGAAGTATCAGGCCATCGGCATCAAGTTCTGACGGGGGAACGGGCAAGAGGCGAGGGCGCGCGTGCTCCTATGGGAAGGCGGTTACAAACCGCCTCTCCGTATGGTTTTTTTATCCTCAAAACGGGAATGAGGAAGGCAGGAAATCAAGAAAAGGAGTGGGAA
>CAZNKC010000305.1:0-2308 GCA_964573315.1 uncultured Verrucomicrobiaceae bacterium
CGCCAGAATGAGCGTCCAGACGATGTTGAACACCTGCCCGCCCAGGAAGGCGAGCGCGGGCCGGCCGCCGCCGAGCCGGAGCAGATCGCCCAGCCGCGTCTCCAGGCCGATGCACACGAACGCCGCGGCGAACCAAATGTTCCGCAAGCCGTCGAGCACTTTTTTCATCGCCTTGGATTCGTCCGCTCCGAGGATGTCTGGGTTGAACCAGAGCGAGAACACCACCGAGGCCGCGAGGAAGCCGAGCACGAATTTCGGGAAGCGCTCCCAGATCACCCCCAGCGAGGGACGCTGCCCTCCCCCCAGGCCTTCCTTGCCGCCGCGCATGGACCACCATACCGCCAGTACAAACGCGGCGATGCCGATGAGCACGTTTTGCGACAGCTTGACGATCACGCCGACTTTGGTGGCTTCCTCACCCACCATCTCCGTGGCGGCGGCCACGGAGCCGCTGGTGTCCAGCGTGCCGCCCAGCCAAGCGCCACCCACGGCCTCGCTCAGCCCCATGCCTTTGATCGCCCACGGCATGAGGATCATCATCGGCACCGCGCACAGCAGCACGACCGAGGTGACGTAGGACAGCTTTTTGCGGTCGCCCTGGATGGCGCCGCAGGCGGCGATCGCCGCCGACACGCCGCAGATGGACACCGCCGTGGACAGCATGACCGCGAACTCGTCATCCACCTTCAGCCGGCGCGCGATGTAAAAGCACGCATACCAGACCACGGGAATGACCAGCGCCGCCTGCACCAGCCCCGGCCAGCCGGCTTTCATCATCTCGCCCAGCAGGATGGTGGCCCCCAGGATGACGATGCCCACCTTGATGAAAAACTCCGTCCGCACCGCCTCGCGCAGCCAGTCCGGCACCGGCAGCGTGTGGCTCCACAGCAGGCCCAGGCCCAGCGCAAAGACGACGTATTCGAGACCCCACGCCTTGATGTCCGCCTGCCCGGCCAGCCATTGCGCCAGCCACGCCAACGCATACACCACGCACGCCCCGCCCAGGAACGCGCCCACCTTTTTTCCCAAAGACGCCGCCAGCGCCAGCGCCGAGATGACGAGGAAAAACAGCGCCAATAAAACACTGGTTTGCAGATTGGCGGCGGAAAACACATTCGCCAAATCCCCGGCTCCGCTCCAACCCAGCGCCGGCATCTTCGGCCGCCAGCCCGCCGCCACCGCGGCCAGCACCGGCGCCGCGGCCAGCACGGCCAGCCAGTCTTCGTTGTGCCACCAGCGCGGTTTCGGGGGATGGGGGATGGGAGTGTCGGTGCTCATACGGAAGTGCGTAAGTTAAAGAGACTATCTCTTTTGAAAGGAGAAAATACGTTTGAGTCAACAGGCCCGCTCCATCTGGAATGGGCTGAACACTTGCAAAACGCCTTTGGTCGAGGAATGATTCTTTGTGACATCCACTCGAAAGCCTCTCGTCCTCGAAGCCTTTTCAACCCAGACATCATGACAGCCACACTGACCGCGCCCGTTGAAGCCTTGCTCCGCGAACAAGTCGCGAATGGGCAGTTCCCAACCATGGACCACGCCTTGGAAGCCGCCGTGCAGACCGTATTCGGACGCCACGCCTCCCAGGCGCTCGAATCGCTGCTGGATGAAGCGCTGGTTCATCCGGGTGAACGCATTCCGCTGTCGAAACTGCGCGAGAAAACCGCATGAAGCCGGTTGTCTTCAATCCCATGGCGGCGGCTGATCTTGAGGAAATCGTGACCTACATTGCCCGTGATAACGCCATGGCCGCCGAAGATGTGCGGCAAGACATTCTCGACACGGCAGAGGGGCTTGGTTATCAGCCTGGACTCGGGATTCGTCCCCGATTCAGCGCCCCTCGCTTTACAGGCGTCCGGTTTCTCCCTGCTCAAAAGTATCCAACCTATCTCTTGTTCTATCGTGAACTGGCGGCGGAGGTCGAGGTGCTGCGCGTACTCCACGGCTCACGAAATCTTCCGCCCTTGTTTGCGTGACATCATGCGGAAAGCCCATGTGCCATCATGAAATCCTCCCTCCTTCCCATCTTGCTTTCTTCCTTGCTGCACGCGCCACTCGCGGCGGCCAGCCACGATCTCGTCATCTATGGCGGCACGCCGTCCGGCATCGCGGCGGGCATCACTGCCGCGCGTGAGGGAGCGTCCGTGTTGATCGTCGAACCCACGCCCTGGATCGGCGGCATGGTGACCGGCGGGCTGACCCGCACAGACAAGGGCAACGAGGCCACCATCGGCGGTTTTCCCCGGGAGTTTTTCACCCGCGCCGCTCAAGACCTGCCGCCGGAGTTCATGTGGTATGCCGAACCCAA
>CAZNKC010000305.1:2408-4726 GCA_964573315.1 uncultured Verrucomicrobiaceae bacterium
TTCACCATCATGCCCATCCGCGAGCGCTCCGAGGAAATCATGTCGCGCGCCGGCAAGCCCTCCTACATCCACGGCACACCGGCGAAAATCTCCGCGTTCGACGAAGACGGCGGCCTCATCTTCGGCGTCACCCGAGCCGATCCCAGCAAACAACCCGGCGATGCCGACGGCCTCACCCAGGCTTACAACTACCGCATCACCGTCACCCAGCGTCCGGACATATTGGTTCCCTTTCCCAAACCGGAAAACTACGAACCCAAACGCTACGAACTGCTGCTGCGCCTGATCAACGCCTATCCGCAAGTCGCCTTCGGCCGCATTTTTCACTTCGGCGAGATCGCCAACGGCAAATACGATCTCAACGCGCAAGGCTTGTTCTCCACCGATCATCCGGGCTTCAACACCGAATATCCCGACGGCGACCACGCCACCCGCGAGCGCATCCGCCGGGAGCACATCGACCACCTGCAAGGCATGTTGTGGTTCCTCAGCCATGATCCCCGCGTCCCGCAATACCTGCGCGACGAAGCCAACACTTGGGGCCTGTGCCGGGACGAGTTCGCCGACAACGGCCACTGGCCCTACGCGCTCTACGTTCGCGAAGGCCGGCGCATGACCGGCGAATACGTGATGAAACAAAAAGACTGCCAGAGCGACATCAAAAAACCCGACAGCATCGGCATGGGCTCCTTTCTCATTGACTGCCACATCGTGCAGCGCGTCGTCACCGAGGACGGCCACGTCACCGACGAAGGCTCCTTCCAGGACACCCCGGCACGGCCCTATCACATCCCTTATCGCAGCCTCACGCCGCGGGCGGGTGAATGCGCCAACCTGCTCGTCACCGTGTGTTTCTCTGCCTCGCACATCGCCTGTTGCTCGATGCGCATGGAGCCGGTTTACATGGCAATGGGCCATGCCGCCGGTCTCGCCTCCGTGCAGGCGATGAACAAGGGCCAGGCCGTGCAGGCCATCGACGTCGCCGCGCTGCAACAAAAACTGCTCGAACAAAAAGCCGTCCTCGACCTCAACCTGCCGGACATCACGCAGTCCGAAACCCTGCCGGGCATCGTGATGGATGACCGCGCCGCTGTTTACACCGGGCACTGGACCGCCAGCAGCTACGGCAATCCCATCGACGGTGCCAGCCATCACGACAGCGGCGACGGCCAGGGGCAAAAAAGCGCCACCTTCGAGATCGTCGTGCCGGAGAGCGGACGCTATCAAGTCCGGTTCGCCTATGCCGCCGCGCCGAACCGCGCCAGCAACGCGCCGGTCACCGTGATCCATGCCGACGGCGAGGCCAGTCATCGAGTCAGCCAAAAGACCGCGCCCAAGGACGATCCGCATTTCGTCACGCTCGGCAGCTACCGCTTCGACAGCGCGCAGCCCGCCATCGTGCGCGCCAGCAACGAAGGTGCGGACGGCATTGTCGGAGTCGATGCCGTGCAGCTTCTGCCCGAGGCGTCCAAGTGAATATGGAGTGCGCCGGTTTCCGGCGCGTGGCGCGACCGGCTCGGCCGCACTCCTTTGGCACGGCGAGCCAGTGGCTCGCCCCACAGAACCACCTGCGCGGCCTTTGCATTTCCGGCGCCACCGGTTAAGTTGGCGTCATGCGCACGGAAAAGGATTCGATGGGTGAGATGCAGGTGCCGGATGAGGCCTTGTGGGGCGCTTCGACGCAGCGGGCGGTGATGAATTTTCCCATCAGCGGACGGCCGCTGCCCGCAGCCTTCATCCACGGACTCGGCTTGGTGAAGCTGGCGGCAGCCCAAGCAAACGAAGAACTGGGCCGGCTGCCGCCGGAAAAGGCCCGGCTGATCCGGCAGGCGGCGCGCGAGATTGCCGAAGGCAGACACGATGCCCATTTCCCGGTGGACGTGTTTCAGACCGGCTCGGGCACTTCCACGAACATGAACGCCAACGAGGTGATCGCCCATCGCGCCGCGCAGATTGCCGCACAGCCGGCGATTCATCCGAACGACGATGTCAATCTCGGCCAGTCGTCCAACGATGTGATCCCCACGGCGCTGCATGTGAGCGTGGCGGTGGCGCTGGACAAACAACTGTCGCCGGCATTGGCGGTGTTGGAGCGGGCACTGGCGGCGAAAAGCGCGGTCTTTGCCAGCATCGTCAAAATCGGCCGCACGCATCTGATGGATGCCACGCCGCTGACGCTGGGCCAGGAATTCTCCGGTTACGCCATGCAAACGCGCAAGGCGGGCGAGCGAGCGCGGCGCGCGGTGGCGGCGCTGGGCGAGCTGGCGATCGGCGGCACCGCGGTGGGCACCGGGCTCAACACCCACCCGGAGTTCGCC
>CAZNKC010000306.1:0-4703 GCA_964573315.1 uncultured Verrucomicrobiaceae bacterium
TCATCGTACACACCGCCTTCCCGTAGAGCGCCGCCAGCGCCACCGCCCGCGGCGTCTCCAGGTGGCAGAGGTGGTAGGGCCGCAGGAATAGGTAATAGGGGTGTTTGTTCGTCACCTTGTAGTAGTTCAGGTAACTCTGCTGCAACTCATCCTCGCAGCGCCCCACCACATACACCCCCCCGCCGTGCTGCTTCGCCCCCAGGATGTAGTCCACCCGCCCCTGGCCGGCATACTTGTCGAAATCGAACAGGTTCACCACCTCCTCCACCTTTTCCGCCCGTGGCCCCTCCATGCCCGGCACCAACGGCGTCAGCCCGTATTCATTCGCGATGATCGACATCTCGATGTTCAACTTCGAGCCGTCCGTGTAGGCCAGGCATTGCACCGGGCTCAGGCCCAGCTTCTTGGCGATCTCCACCGTGCCTTCCAGGTCGCGGTGCCGGTCCAGGAAGCCCTTCATGTTGCCGGCTTGCACGATGTCGAACCCCCACATCTCGATCTCCTCCATCATCCGCGCCAGCACCCCGTGCTGATCGCCGCCGTCGCTGGTGACGATCACTCCCTGGCGGGACGCGGCATCGCGCAGCAGGTAGCCGAGGATGGCGTCCACCTCCGCGTTCATGAGCACGCAATGGGCCTTGCGTTCGATGGCCGCGAGGCAGTAGTCGTAGGCGGCCACGATGGAGTTGGTGGCTTCCACGAACACGTCGCAGGGGATTTTTTCGTCGCGCAGCGCGGCCAGAGCGTCGGTGGTCACCACCGTCGGTTTACCGTAGATGTCCGCGCCCTGGCGGGCCACCGCCTCATTCTGGTCAGCCACAAAAGCCAGCCTCATGCCGGGAGTGCGGCCGATCTGATATGCGATCCCTCGTCCCATCGCTCCCAGCCCGACAAGTCCCACCTGAATCGGGCGGTCTTGTTTTTCCCGGGTTTTTAATTCGTTCAGCATGTGTCTTTCGTGGTTGAATCCATATCCATGCCCCGCGCCAGACACGCCGACGACAAATTCCCTGCGAAAGGCTGGCTTACGAGACTATCCGATCCTGACAGACAAAGCATATCTTTAGTTTCCCCTTAACAAAGGAAAAAGTAGAATATTAAAGCTCTTTCATGATCCACGGGGTTTCCGCCCCCCTCAGCCGAAAAAGGAAAATGAGAGCCTACGGAATACGCGGAATAAACGGAAAGAAGAGCCGGGCCTGCTGAAAACGGCTCTCACCTTTTGGGTGAAACCCCATTTGCGCCGCCATCCTTCAAATTCCGGGTATTCCGTGTGTTCCGTAGGCCACCATTTCGGTTTTTAGGCTCAGCGCTTGCCCCCTCGCCTTCAGATCGCGTGACGAAAATGCCATTCGCCCCATGTTTTTTCCTGGGCTATAGTCCAGAAAAGAATGGAAAAGGCGGGCCTCATCCGCCGTTACCAATATCCCCTCTTGTTTTGCCATGCCTGCTGCTTCCCACACTTCCCGCCGTGATTTCCTCCGTGCCTCGGTGCTCACTGGTGCCGTCTTCGGCGCGGACAAATCCCTGACCGCCGCCGGAACCCGCCAAACCGCCGCCAACCGGGGCGCCGCCCGCAACGTCATCTTCATGGTCAGCGACGGCATGAACCACGGCGCCCTCTCCCTGTCCCGGCAGTATCAGAGCCTCATCCTGCAAAAAGAGGCGCACTGGAACCGCCTGTACCGCGAGCACCCCGTCGTCCGCTGCTTGGCGGAGACTTTTTCCGCCAACAGTTGCGTGACCGACTCCGCCGCCGCCGCCAGCGCCTGGGGTGGCGGCCAGCGCGTCCAAAACGGCGTCCTCAACGTCCTGCCCGACAACGCCGAGGTCTCCACCTTGCATGAAAAACTGCAAAAGACCGGACGCAAAACCGGCCTCGTCACCACCGCCACCATCACCCACGCCACCCCCGCCGGCTTCGCGGCCAACGTGGACAGCCGCGCCGACGAGACGTTCATCGCCCAGCAATACCTCGACCGCCGCGTGGACGTGCTGCTCGGCGGCGGGCAGAAATTTTTCAGCGAGGAACTGCGCCAAAAATACGCCGCCGCCGGCTATGACGTGTTCGACAACCGCCGCGCCCTGAAGCGCGCCAAACACGACGCCCTCAAGCCCATGCTCGGCCTCTTCTCGGAGAGCCATCACCCTTACAGCATCGACCGCAACAACGTCCCCGCCATCGCCGAGCAAGTACCCACGCTCTCCGAGATGGCCCGGACCGCGCTCGACCGCCTCCAGCACGCCCCGGACGGTTTCTTCCTCATGATCGAAGGCGCCCGCATCGACCACGCCGGCCACGCCAACGACGCCGCCGCCTCCATCCACGACCAAGCCGCCTTTGATGACGCCATTGGAACCGTCCTCGCCTTCATCGAAAAACATCCCGACACCCTGCTGCTCATCTCCACCGACCACGGCTGCGGCGGCATCCAGATGAATGGCGTCAGCGTCAAAGCAGACCAGGGATTCGGCCCCGGCGTTTACAATGCCAGCAACGCCTTCTTCGAGCGCGTCCAGGGCTTCACCCGCTCCTACGAGTGGATGAAACAAAACGACCTCGGCGCCCTCAGCGGACCGAAACTCGGCACCGCCATCAAGCAATTCACCGGCCTGGAACTCACCGCCGACCAACTCAAGCTCGCCCAGGGCTTCAAGCTCGACATCGCCAAAGCCTTCCAAGCCCACACCGGCATCGGCTGGACCAGCGGCAACCACACCGGCGAACTCGTCGAATTCTGCGCCTACGGCCCCGGCAGCCAGAACTTCCCCGCCTTCATCCGCAACCTCGAAGTCCACGATCTCATCCTCAAAGCCTTCGAGATCGCGGCGTAATCGGAGGGCGGGATTCTATACCCGCCCACTTGTTCGAGGGCAGCGGCGGAGCGGAGCTTTTCGCCTTCCGCTTTCCGCTCCACTTCCTCTGGCTTCGCACCGCCTCCGCCGAGAAAGAATGGACGGGAATACAATCCCGTCCTCCGCAAGATCCAAATTTCCTGGCACAGACGCCAAGAAATGCTATTCTCTACCATGGTCATCGAACAACATCCAGCCCTGCAATGCCTGTCTCCGGCGGATAAGCTTCAGTTGTCGGAAGAGCTTTGCTTGGAACTCCTCCTTGACGCGAAGGCCAATCCGAAACTTGCCGAGGAAGTCCGGCGCAGATACGAAGCATTCCAGTCCGGAGAGGATTCAGGCACTTCTTGGGAGGCTCTGAAAGCCAAATTGCTCTCGCAACTGCCAAGCCGGAATTGAAGGATGGAGATCATCTGGACAGCAGGCGCCACGAATGAATTGCAACAGGCCTTTGAGTTCGTTTCTCAGTGGAGTGAGGAAACCGCCGAAAAATTGGTCGAAGACGTATCCCTCGCGTTGGATCTCATCCGGCAACAACCTCACATGGGATCTTATTTCGAGAAGCCCGCCCGCAAATGGCTCATCGGCGGCAGATATGGCATTATCTATCGCGTGGAAGCGCGTGGCGTCATCATCCTCGCCTTTGCCAACATGGTTGGTGACTTGCGCCCTCTACATGACCGTTTGCGACGTTTATTCGGGCCACTTTGATGCACCGTCCCATGTCCCCCTTCCGCCTCAACACCGCCTACACCCCGCAGGGCGACCAAGGTCAGGCCATCGCCAAGCTGGTCAAGTCCATCCGCGCCGGCAACCGCCATCAAACCTTGCTCGGCGTCACCGGCTCCGGCAAGACCTTCACCATGGCGAACATCATCGAACAGATCGGCAAGCCCACGCTCATCATGAGCCACAACAAAACCCTGGCGGCCCAGCTTTACTCCGAGTTCAAGAATTTCTTCCCCGAGAACGCCGTCGAGTACTTCGTCTCCTACTTCGACTATTACCAGCCCGAGGCCTACATCCCGCGCACCGACACCTACATCGAAAAGGACTCCAGCATCAACGATGAGATCGAGCGCCTCCGCCTCTCCTCCATGGGCGGGCTGCTCAGCCGGCGGGATGCCATCGTCGTCGCCAGCGTGTCCTGCATCTACGGCCTGGGTTCGCCCGAGGATTACGAAGGCATGATGCTGCCCTTCAAGGTTGGCGGCCAAATGTCACGCGAACTCTTTCTCACCAAGCTGGTCGATATGCTCTACGAGCGCAACGACATCCAGCTCAAGCGCGGCGCCTTCCGCGCTCGTGGCGACGTGGTGGAGGTCGTGCCCGCCTACCTCGATTCCGAGGCCATCCGCATCGAGTTCTTCGGCGATGAAATCGACCGCATCTCCGTCATCGACGTCCTCACCGGCACGGTCACGCTGAAGCTGCCGCACTACACGCTCTATCCCGCCAAGCAATTCGTCACCCCCGGCGACAAACTGCGCCGCGCCATCGTCGCCATCCGCGAGGAGTTGGAGGAACGCCTGGCCTTGTTTGAAAAGGAAGGCAAACTCCTCGAAGCCCAGCGCCTGAAAATGCGCACCGAGTACGACATCGAGATGATGCAGGAAATGGGCTTCTGCCAGGGCATCGAAAACTACAGCCGCCATCTCACCAATCGCGAGCCCGGTTCCACACCCGGCACTTTGCTCGATTTTTTTCCCGACGACTTCCTGGTTTTCCTCGATGAAAGCCACGCCACCGTGCCGCAGATCGGCGGCATGTACGAGGGCGACCGCTCGCGCAAGACCGTGCTCGTCGAGCACGGCTTCCGCCTGCCCAGCGCGCTCGACAACCGCCCG
>CAZNKC010000307.1:0-4691 GCA_964573315.1 uncultured Verrucomicrobiaceae bacterium
GGTGTCTTGGGAGAGCCAGCGGGCTTTGACGAGGAGGTCGCCGGAGCGGCGGGGGGATCGGAGGCGTCGGCATTCATGGAGTGCCGGATGATGACGATGCTGCGGCCAAAAACAACCATTTGACAGGCCCGCCAATCTGGGCAGGATGCGCGCCCCCTTGGACTGCCGCTCTGACGGTAGTCCGGGTGTGCCCTGAACAACCCCCAGAAAAGAATTGAGATATTGCAAGCTCCTCTGCCTCGCCGCGCTGACCGCCGCCGCCTCCATGGCGGATGAACCCAAAGCCCAAACGCCGACAGCCCCAGCCGAGCCGACGCAGAGCCCAGTGATCCAGGAGGTGCGAACCACCGCCTACACGCACACCGAGTCCGATCACGTCAAATACGGCGCACGCAGCGCCGCGGGCACCGCGCTCAAGCATGGCGCGGTGTGCAGCGCGGCGGCGGACTGGTCGGTCTATCCCGTCGGCACCGTGTTTCAAATCGAAGGCAATCCCGCGCTTTATGTCGTGGATGACTATGGCTCCGCCCTGGTCGGCACCCGCACCATCGATCTCTACAAACCCAGCCAATCCCGCGTCAACCTGTGGGGCGTGCGCCGGGTGAACATCACCATCCTCAAATGGGGCAGCTTCACCAAAAGCCTCGCCATCCTCAAGCCGCGCGAGCGCAAAGCCCCGCACGTCCGCCAGATGGTCGCCCGCCTGGAGGCGCGGTCGGCGTAGGGATCACTTCTCCCCTTCCAGCCGCTTGCGCAGAGCGTTGAAGTAACGCCGTACCTGCTCCCGGCGTGCGGCGGGCAGCGCGGACTCGTCGAGCGCAGCCTCCTGCGCCTCCAAAAACTCCACGGTAAGCGCCGCGCCGGTCCGCTCCGCCGCTTCATCGCGCGGCGCACCGCCTTCCACCTGCCGCAGCATGGACGCGCCTTCACCGGTGGATGACGCGTTCACCAGCGACTGCTTGGCGTGGTCCAGCGCCTCGGTTCCCTCGCCCTTCATTTCCGCCGCGCCCGCGCCCGGCGGCAACGCCGAGCCCGCTCCCGCGAAGGCTCCGCCTCCCGGAGCGTTGCCCGGCATGATGACGGCCATCTCCGGCGGCTTGTCATCGGGCGCGCCACCGGGTGGCACCGGAGCCAGCAGCAGCGGCGCGTCGCCGTCTGGTTTTTCGCCGCCTTGTCCGGCGTTGGGATCACGGCTGCCCAGGCTCAACTGCGGCCCGTCCTGAGGCTTCATCTGCCCCTCCGCGCCGCCGGAACGCCCCGCGTCCTGGCCGGACTCCGGAGACGCCAGAGCCAAAGCTCCCTCGCCGGATTCAGGCGGAGCCGCGCCCTCCGGTGGCGGTTCCTGGGGTTGCGCCGTCGCCGCGCTGCCGGCTTGAGCGCCCTCGCCACTCTGCCCGGTCTGCATCGCCAGCGCCGGCAGGTTTTCTCCCGCTTGGGCATTCGCCACTTGGCTGCCGGCGTCCCGCAATTGCTGGGCTAGCCGCTCCAATTCCTCCTGCGTTTGCCGGCGTCCGGCCAGATCACGCATTTGCCGCGCCAGTTCGCGCATCGCCGCCGCCGCCTCCTGGGACTGATCCGCCCGCAAAGCCGCGGCTCCCTCCGCCACCGCCGCGCCCACGGGCCGCTCCCGATCCTCCGCCAGCGCTTCCCGCTCAGCGTTCTCAAACACCTCGCGCAACCGCTCCTCCTGCGCATCCGCCGTCGCGTCCAGTTTTTCCGCCAAAGTATCCGCCGCGCCCGCCGCCGCCGTGGCCTTGCGATCCGCCACGGCGTCTCCCAGATCCGCCGTGTCCGCCTGCCGCCGCAGCGCCGCCGTCAATTCCGGCGACGCCCACTCATCCGCGTCGGCGCCCAGCCGCTCCGCCAGCTTTTCCGTCTCCCGCGCCTTCTTCTCCAGCGCGTCCATCAGCTCCCTTGCCGTCTTGCCGTCGCTGTTTTCCAATTCAGCCACCGCCTCGCGTAACTGCCGCCGCAGCGCCTCCTGCTCCGCCTCGGACAAGGCCGAGAGCTTTTCCGCGTCCTTTTGCAGCCGCTCGATCTCGCGTGCCCGTGCTCGCGCCGCGTCCACCATCTCCGGCGTCAACTCCGGCCCACGCGCGCGCGTCTCCGCCTGCCAGCCCGCCAACGCGATGCCAAACAACGCCACCGGCAGCCACAGCAGCTTCCGCCAGCGCGGCAACGGCAAATCCACCCGCAACCGCCGCAGCGCCTCCGGCAGCCGTGCCACCTCCGCCTGCCAATGCGCCGTCTCCGCCGCCGTGCGCCCCGGCAGCCCCTCGAACCACCACGCCGCCGCGAATGCCTCGCGCCTCCCGGCCTCCCGATCCCACAACGCCAGCGCCGCATAAACCGAAGGCCGCTGCCGCCAAACCAACGCGAAAGACAATCCCGCCAACGCCGCGCAGCACACCACGCCAAGCCAAAACGCCCGCATCCCACCGCCGCCTACGGCCCACACCAGCAAACCCGCCAACACCGGCAGGCAAAACCAAAACCACCGTCCCGTTAGCCCCAGCCAGCGACGCCACAGCACGCGCCGCAGCGTCACACGGCCCGCCGCGTCAAAACCCGGCACGGCGTCAATAGCGGCCCGGCCCGGTGCAACGGGCGGCGTCACTAGCTCGGCAACTGGAGTCATTCCATCCACACCGAATGGATACGCCAGTCCGCGGCTTTTTCAAAGCTCGATCACTTCTTTGACTTTTTTCGAGAGCGCCCCGGCTTCGTAGGGCTTGGGCAGCACCGCGATGAAGCCTTCATCGAGATAAACGAGCAGCAACTCATCGGTGACGCTGCCGCTGGCGGCCACCAGTCTGGCCTCCGGATCGAAATCCCGGATCTCCCGGGCGATTTCCGTTCCGCTCAAACCGCCGGGCAGCGCCAGATCCATGAGCACCACGTCCGGCGGTCTGCCGGCATGGGTGTGCTCCTTGTAAATTCGGATCGCCTCCTCGCCGTCGGCGGCTTCCAGCACCTCGTAGCCGCAGCGGATGAGAATATCGCGCGCCAGAAGCCGCAATGTGTCCTCATCGTCCACCAGCAACACCAAACCCTCGCCGTGATGGAGCGGAATGGGAGCTGTCCCGCGCGCTTCCTGCCCGCCTTGCGCCGGCTCCACCGCCGGCAGCAGCAGGCGGAACTCGGTGCCCACGTTCAGGGTGGAATGGACGGAGATATGCCCGCCGTGCTCCTGGATGAAACGGTGGCAGGTCGTCAGCCCGATGCCGTTGCCATCGCACTTGGTGGTGAAAATTTCCTTAAAAAGCCGGTTTTGCGTTTCCTCGGTCATGCCGGTGCCGCGGTCGCGCACGCGGATTTCCACATGGCAGCCGGCGGCGAGCCCCTCCGGGTTGCCCTGCTCCAGCCGGACGTTTGCCAGCTCGATGAACAAACGGCCGCCGCCGGGCATGGCCTGGATGCCGTTCATTACCAGATTTTGCAGCACCTGCGAGATGCGCGCCGCGTCGGCGCAGGCCCACATCAAGTCCGGCTCAGCGTTCACCGCCACCTCCACATTGGCGCCCGCCGCGCAGACCGCCACGGTATCGCGCACCAGTTCCAGCATGTCCGCCGGCGCCCGGCCCTCCTGCCGCGTCTTCGTCGCCCGCAGCACCTGCTGGGTGAACTGCCGCGCGCGCTTCAGCGCGGCAAACATCGTCTGCAACTCCCCTTCCAACTCCGGCTGCCCGCCCAAGTGTTGCAAAGTCAGCGAGAGCTGGGTCATCATCGGCCCCAGCAGATTGTTCACGTCGTGGGCGATGCCCTGGGCCTGCGCCGCCAAATTTTCCGTGCGCAGCCGCGCCGCCTGCGCGTCCAAGTCTTCCGCCGCGCCCGCCGTGCGATTGCCGGTTTCCTCCTCCGCCGGGTTGAAGCAGAGCGTGTGATTCAGCAGCACCCCGTGCTCGTTCGTCACCGCCCGCGCCCGCCAGTCGAACAACCGCCTGCCGCCGTTCGGTCCGGCGCGCAAGGCGCAGCGGCAGACCGCCGAGCCGCCGTTCTCATAGGCCTGCTTTAGCATGACGCTCAGCGCCGCGGCGGCGGCATCGTCCGCCGCCAATTCGGCCAGCGTCGCCTCCCGCAGCCCGGTCGCGGGATCGACACACGCCAGCAGGTGCGCCCGCGCGTTGCCATGCATGATGTAGGGCGGCCTGCCGTCCTGCTCCGGCATCAGGATGACGACCCCCTCCGCCACTTGATCCAGCGCCGTCTTCAGATAGTGCCCGCCTTGTCGCAGCCGTGTCAAATCCCGTTCCAGGGCGATGAGGTCGGGAGAGTGCGGGGGCGCGATGGGAGGGGCGGCAAAAGTGGCGGACATGCTCGGGAGAATTAACCCTGCCTTCTTACCCAAAACTTGATTGTTAGGCAATGTTAAATTTTGATTCCCGAAGAATTTTTTGCATCAATCGGAAAGCCCTGGCCCGCCTTTCCGCCAGGCACACAAGGAGGTGCTTGAGTCGGCGAGGCAGCGTTGCAGCCCTTGCACCGAAAAAGGAAAATGAGAGCCTACGGAATACGCGGAATAAACGGAAAGAAGAGCCGGGCCTGCTGAAAACGGCTCTCACCTTTTGGGTGAAACTCCACTTGCGCAGCCATCCTTCAAATTCTGTGTATTCCGTGTGTTCCGTAGGCCACCATTTCGGTTTTTAGCAATCAATCCCCGGCGTGCGGGATGTGGAACGGAGAGTAACTGG
>CAZNKC010000308.1:0-4680 GCA_964573315.1 uncultured Verrucomicrobiaceae bacterium
TCATGCCGCCGTGCCGTCGAATGTGTCGCCGCATTACGCGCCGGAGGGCCAGCATCTGATCTCGGCCACGGTGCTGGGGCTGCCGCAGGGAGATGATTTGGAGGCGGAGGCGCGGTCGCAGTTGACGCGCTGGTTCGGGCCGCAGGCGCGGGACTGGCGGCTGCTGCGGACCTATCGCCTCCCGGAAGCGCAGCCGGAGGAAGCGCAACTGCGGCTGGCCGGCGGTCCGCTGCCGGCGCGGCTGGCGCCGGGCCTGCTCCGCGCGGGGGATTACTGCGAGGATGTGTCGATCAACGGGGCGCTGGTGAGCGGACGGCGGGCGGCGGAAGCGGTGCTGGCCGACTAACCTCGTCCTCGTCCTCGTCCTCGTCCTCGGCATTCGGCATTCGGCATTCGGCATTCGGCATTCGGATTTCGGATTTCGGATTTCGGATTTTTCGAGGACGAGGACGAGTAGGAGGACGAGAACGAGGATGACCGCCCCGCCATTCTCCCGCTTGTCAGACCCCTCGATCGGGGGAAAGTAGCCGTCATGCCAATGAGCGATTCCAAAACCGAAGAAAGCCCCGCCGAAGAGAACCCGCGTCCGCCGTCCTCGCCGGATGAGGTGGCGCGCAAGCTGGAGGATTTCATCAAGAACAGCCTGGGCGGGCAGGTGCTGTTCACGAACCTGAACGCCGGCCCCGGCGGCGAGATGCAGGCCAAGGTGGAAGCGGGGGCCGAACCGGAGGCGGAGGAGGAGCCGAGCTTTGAATTCCATCACAAACCGGCGGAGATCAAAGCGCACCTGGATCGCTTCGTGATCCGCCAGGACGAGGCGAAAAAGGTGCTGGCCACCGCGGTGTGCGACCACTACAACCACGCGCGCATGTTGCACGAGGAGCGGAAGCAGGGCCGCATGGTGGAGTTCACCAAGCAGAACGTGCTGATCTCCGGGCCGACCGGCGTCGGCAAGACTTACTTGGTCAAACACATCGCCGAACTGATCGGCGTGCCTTTTGTGAAAGCGGACGCCACGAAGTTCAGCGAGACCGGCTACGTCGGCGGCGATGTGGACGATCTGGTGCGGGACTTGGTGGCGAAGGCGAACGGCAATCTGGCGCTGGCGGAGCACGGCATCATTTACCTCGATGAGATCGACAAGCTGGCCTCCGGCGGCGGCGAGCGCATGGGCCGCGACGTAAGCGGGCGCGGGGTGCAGACGGCCCTGCTGAAGCTGATGGAGGAAACCGAGGTGCCGCTCTACGCGCCCAACGACATCCGCTCCCAGATGCAGATGATGTTCGACGCGCGCAAGGGCCGCACGGGCCGCGAGGTCATCAACACGCGCAACATCCTGTTCATCGTCAGCGGCGCTTTCTCCGGGCTGGACAAGATCATCCGCAAACGGCGCAACAAAGCGGCGATCGGGTTCGGCGCGGCGACTGCGGAGGAGGAGACCGCGGAGGACTTGCTCAAGGAAGCGATGACGCGGGATTTCATCGACTACGGTTTCGAGGCCGAGTTCGTCGGGCGGCTGCCGGTGCGAGTGGTTTGCACGCCGCTGACCGCGGAGGATTTGTATCAAATCATGAAGTGCTCGGAGGGCAGCCTCATCCGGCAGTTCGAGCGCGAGTTCGCGGCCTACGGCATCCGCGCGGTGTTCCAGGACGAGACACTGCAACTGGTGGCGGAGCGCGCAGCGGATGAAAAAACCGGCGCGCGCGGTTTGGTGACAGCTTGGGAGCGGATTTTGCGCGATTTCAAATTCGAGATGCCGAGCCTCGGTCTGCCGGAACTGGTACTGGACGCCGCCTTGGTGAACGATCCGGCGGCGGCGCTGGAGCGCTGCCGGGCGGCGGCACAAACCTTGCAAGCCGTGGACGGACGCGGCGCGGAGGCGGCGGAGTTCGCGCGGCGCTTCAACATGGAGCATGGGCTGCGGCTCGGCTTCGCGCCGGAGGCGGTGGCGGCGCTGGTGCGGCGCGCGGAGCGGGAGGGTCTGGGCGTGGCGGAATTGTGCGCGCGGCTGTTCAAGGATTATCCCTTCGGCCTGCGGCTGGCCGTGAACGCGGGCGGCGAAAACGATTTCCTCCTGGATGAACACGCGGTGGCCGCGCCGGACCAGTTTTTGAGCGATCTGGTGATCCGCTGCTACGGACGCGAAGGCGCAGTCGCGGCGGCGTCTCCGGCGCTGATCCACCTGCAGGAGCCGGGCATCGTCCACGAGCACGAGGAGGGCGCGGATGAAAAATAAGGGGCTGCTGGCGTTGTTGATCGCGGCGGTGGTGGCGGGCGCACTGGCGCTCTTTTACCAGTCCGGCCAGGGCGGAGCGCTCGCGGATTGGCTGGCGGCACGGATCGACGGCGGCGCGGCGTTGCGGCGCGCGCCGGTTTTGCAGCATGGTTATTACACGTTGGCCGCCCTGATCGCGGCCTGGATTTGCCTGGGCTTGCCGGGCCGGACGCGCGCGCTGCTGTTTCTTTTCGGCTTGGTGTTTCTGACGCTGACGCTGTGCCCGGTGCTGGCGCTGCAAGGCGTGTTGTTCGAGCCGTTCACTGGCTCCTTGGGCGCGCTGGCGGCGGGACTCGTGGCGCTGTTTTTTGCGGGCAGCGGCTCGCGGCGGTGCGGGCAGTTGGCGCGGAGATTTGCCGGACGCCTTGCCCGCGAGGATTTCGAGCGGCTGCTCAAAGAAGGCGACGAACAACAACTCACCGGCCGCCGCCAAATCACCGCGCTGTCCTGCCAACTGCTGAATCACGCCAAGCTGGCGCGGGAGTTGGAACCGGCAGAGTGGGCGGACTTCGCCTCCCGCTTCACGCGGACGACGGCGGAGTTTCTGCTCGCCCGCGGCGGTTATCTCGACGAGTACGGCATTCACCGGGTGCGCGTGTTGTTCGGCTTTCCTCGCGCGGATGAAAACCACGCCGTCACCGCCGCGCGCGCGGCGCTGGAGTGGCGCGATCACCTCACCGCGCTCCAAAAAGAAATGGAGGAACGCTGGCGCAAACGGCCTCAAATCGGCGCGGCCCTGAGCAGCGGTGAGGTCGCCACCGGCTTGTTCGACCACGGCGAGTTCAAGTTCTTCAGCGCTGCGGGCGAGGCGCTGGCAACCGCCGGCCACTTGAGCGCGCTCAACGCCAAATACGGCAGCCGCCTGCTGGTCAGCGCCGCCACGCTGACAGCCGCCACCGACGGCCTGGAAGTGCGCCCACTGGAAATGACGCCCGCGCCGGAGTCAGGCGCGCTCAGCGAGGTCTATGAACTGCTGGCGCTCAAACACGGCCTGACCGAAGAACAAGCCGTGGCGCGCGACGCCTTCTGGCAAGGCATCATCCTGCTGCGCAAAGGCGACAAAGTCGGCGCACGCCGGCAATTCGAGCGAGCCGCCCTCGAAGGCGCCGAAGACGCGCCGCTGGCCTACTTCCGGAACCAAGCGAATCCCTCTGAAAAATGAACGCCTACAGAACACACGGAAGACACGGAAACTCCTTTTCCTGTTTGCCTCAGAGGGGGAGAGGAGCAAAGAACGCAGAGATTGTGAAAAAGAAAATCCTTCGCTTCTTTTCCGCGCTTTCCGCGTCTTCCGTAGGCCACCCAATCTAACCTAACCCGCATGGCCGCCATCGACTACCCCGCTCCGATTTTGAGGCTGATCGCGCTGCTGCGCGGGTTGCCGGGCCTGGGGCCGCGCAGCGCGGAGCGGCTGGCATTGTGGCTGATGGAGCAGGGCCCGGCGCGCAGCGAGCCGCTGGCGCACGCGCTGGCCCATTTGTCGAGCGAAGTAGCGGCCTGCGCCGACTGCGGTTTCTTCATCGAGAAAGGCAAGGCCTGCGAGCTGTGCGAAGGGTCGCGCCGGGAGCGGCAGGTGATCTGCGTGGTGGAGCACGCCGCGGACGTGCTGCGGCTGGAGCGGTCCGGCGCGTATCGCGGACTCTATCATGTGCTGGGCGGCAAGCTGTCGCCGCTGGACAACGTGACGCCGGAAGACCTGCGCATCGAACCGCTGCGGCGGCGGCTGGAGGACGGCGGCGTGCGCGAGATCATCCTCGCGGTCGGCTCCGACGTGGAGGGCGAAGCCACGGCCAGCTATCTGGCCGACCTGTTCGGCGGCGGCGGCATCAGCCTGACCCGCTTGGCGCAGGGCATGCCCGCCGGCGGCGCGCTCGATCATGTGGACGAACTGACGCTCTACCAGGCATTGAGCGGCAGAAGGCCGATGTGAGTCAAAAGACAAAGACACGCATGGGCGAAGACCAGCACAACCTCCGCATCGACAAATGGCTGCACCACACCCGGGTGTTCAAAACCCGCTCGCTGGCCGCTCAAGCCTGCACCAAAGGCAACGTAAAAATCCAGAAGCAGGCCGTCAAACCCTCGCGCTTGGTGCGCGTCGGCGACGAACTGGAAGTGGCGCGCGGAGAACTGCTGCTGGCGCTCCGCGTCGCCGGCCTGCCCCTGCAACGCATCGGACCGCCGCGCGTGGCGGAGTTCCTCGAAGACCTGACGCCGCCCGAACGCTACGCCAAAGCCGCCGAACGCCGCCGCGAGCAAGCCCTGCAAAACCCCCACCCGCACGAAACCCTGGCCCGGCCCGATAAAAAACAAATGCGCCAGCTCCGGGAATGGCTGGAGGGGCATTTGGACGATTAACCGCCCCCCTTTGCCCACCACGATGAACTCCACGCCGGCATCAGCGA